>CALUJN010000065.1 GCA_944320985.1 uncultured Alistipes sp.
ACAGAACCATTACCAACCATGTATTATATAAAATCGCCAAGGGAGCCTTCTTAAAACGGCATGAGTACATACCCAATCCGACTTATAAGAATAAAAACAAGAGCGGGTACAAAGTAAATCCCGCATATTGCAAGTTCAACGGGGTCTCCCCGCGCAGTATGGCGAATCGCATCCGAACGATGGTGTCTGACAAAATACTGTCAGCGAACTACGATTTCACAAAATCCGTAGCGGAGAACAGTCGAATTCTTAAGGACAAGGGGATAAAACCGAACTCGGAAAGACGGTTATACACTTTTTTACGCAATCATAAAAACGAGCAAAATGAACATGATTAATATAAACGGAATCGAAAAAAGATTTCGTATCTTAGCTAGGGACAGATGATTAGATGTTATCCAACAAAATCGGACGAACAGAAGACTTCGGCAATTGGTTGCAGGGGTGGTGCCGAAGAGTCCGTGACAAAAATAAGGTGTCTCCGACACCACATAAATATTGTTGAATGTGATAACATTGGCAGAATGCAAAAAGATATTGAATGCAGGAAAAATAAAATATACGGATGAGCAGGTAAAGCAGGTACGTCAGTATCTCTACCTGTTAGCAGAAATGCAAATCGAGATAGATAAAAATAATAGATATGAAGAATGTAATAATATATAGCCGCGTATCAAGCGATGAGCAGGCGAAAGGATGCAGCCTCGACTATCAAGAGAAGACGATATCGGAATATTGTGAGCGGGCGGGATACCATATCGTAAAATGCTACAAAGAGGATTATAGTGCCAAAGATTTTGAGCATCGAAAGGTCTTTCAGGAGATAATGGCTTATTGCAAACAACACAAGAGAGAGGTCGATATGGTGCTATGCCTCCGATGGAACAGGTATTCGCGTAATACGACAGCCGCCTACAAGAATTTGGAATATTTCGAGAATATAGGTATAGAGGTTAATACGGTTGATGAGCATATAGATTGGAGGCAAGACGAGAGCAAGATCTTGCTTGGGGTTTACATAACGATGGCGGATGTCGACAATGCTAAACGATCAAAAGCCACACGAGAGGGGATTCGTCAAAGTCAGGAAGCGGGCAAGACAACGAATATGGCTCCCTATGGTTATAAGAATGTCAAAATAGGCGATTATCATAAATATGTGGAGATTGTCCCTTCAGAGGCAAAGATTGTTCGAGACATATTTGCTGAGGTAGCAAAAGGATTGGTGGCACCGATCACTATCCGCAACCAATTTGTGCGAACAACCACATACAATATGCACAAGAGTAATTTCCTGAAAATGCTGCGCAACAGATATTATATTGGAGAAGTATATGTAAAGGCATACCAAAATAAACCCGCCTATTGGACAAAGGGTCTGCATCAGGCGATAATCGACATTGATACGTTTAATACCGTGCAGGATATTTTGAATGGATCCCGTCGCAAACAGGCTCGCGCAGGTAAATGTGTTCATCCCGATCTGTTTCTGAGGAAGTTTCTAATTTGCCCTGTATGCGGAGCAAGTCTAACAGGATCACGAAGCACAAGCTGCACAGGCAACAGATATGCTTATTACCACTGTTCCGTAGACAGTAAGCATTTTCGCTGTAATGCGCTTGAGGCGAATGACATATTTCGACGTTACGTTGGTAGTTTAACACCCAACACTACAGTGATGAATCTGTACGACTTAATATTGAAAGATCTGAATAAGTCCATGGGACGAGACATCGACGACCAACGGTCTGCCCTTAAAGACGAACGCTCGAAAATAGATCAACGGTTGGCATCGCTTGAGGATAAATATATGGATGGAGAACTCTCCAAAGAAGATTTTGAAAGAATAAAGCTCCGCTACCAAGAACAAAGAAGTGCCATCAGTGATAAGGTTGATTCTTTGGGACACCCCGACGCAACCAATATAGAACACAAGTTGGATTATGCTATATCGCTGATTACCAACCTTCCAAAATACATAGAGGATGCGCCCGTCGATATAAAGATGAAACTTGTAAGTTCGATGTTTCCCCAAAAACTGCATTTCGACGGAAAATCATATCGAACTGACCATTTCAACGAAGTGCTGAGTTTGATATATCAGCAGACCAACATATTACGAGGTTCAAAAACAAAAAACTCGTCGGATTGCTCCAACGAGTTGTTTTCAGTGCCCAGGACAAGACTCGAACTTGCACGAACGCAATTGTTCACTACCCCCTCAAAGTAGCGTGTCTACCAATTTCACCACCTGGGCCTTATCTGCTCCGGCATTTTCTCTTCCGGGCCTGCAAATATAGACACTATTTTGCAAAATGCAAAATTTTTCGTGAAAAATCTGGTCTTATCGCTCCTTTGGAGCCCAACACCGGGTCCCGATGGCGGGTTTTTCCGTTCGTTTGAGCCGATTCCGGGTCAATTACCCTCCCCCGGACATTATTTGATCTTCATCTCCTGGAGGAGGTAGTCGGCATCCCCGATACGGTCTATGACAAACAACACGTACCGAATGTCTACGGCAATGTTGCGGCAGATCGAGGGGTCGAACGCAATGTCGCTCATTGTTGAACGCCACGTGCGGTCGAAATTGATGCCGATCAGTTCGCCGTTGGCGTTCAGCACCGGTGATCCGGAGTTTCCTCCCGTGGTATGGTTCGATGCGAGGAAGCAGACCGGTACGGTCCGGCGACCGTCGATCTCCACACCCCAGCGGCCGTAATCTTTCGAGGCGTAGAGGTCGCGCAGGGCCTGCGGAATGTCGTAGTCGTAGATCTCGGGGTTATCCTTGGCGATGATGCCGTCGAGAGTCGTCTGCGGTTTGTGGTACTCGCCGTCGGCGTATTCGTAGCCGGCGATCGTGCCGTAGGCCACGCGCAACGTCAGATTCGCATCGGGATAGAAGGCCCGTTCGGTGTCCCACTCCTGTAGCCCTTTGACATAGCGGGTGTAGAGCTCATTGAGGTGTTTGCTTGTGAGGTTGCGCAGGGATTTGGTCCCCGTGAGCCAGGTGATGTGATTCAGCATGCGTTTTATGCCGTTCTGCAACGAATCGGAAAGCGGAGTCTCTCCGCCGTTCCACGTCTCCTCGAAGAGACGTTCGGCATAGGCGTCGACCGTCCCGTATTTGGCCACGCCGTCGAGAAATTCCGGAATCTGGAACAGAACCGGACAGCGGCGGGCATACTCTCCGACCTGCCAGTGGAAGAGTTCGCGCTCGGGAGTTTCGCGTCGGGGGAAGAACTCTTTCTGCCGCTCCTCGGGCGTGTATTTCCCGGGCAGCGCCGCAAGGGTCTCGAGGGTGATCTCGCGGGCGAAATAGGGGTCCGTGATGCGGGCATATTCGGCCTTGAGACCGGCGACAACATCCCGGTATTCGGGCTTGTCCTGGGCCCAGCGGGCGAACTCCTCCTCATAGGCGCGTTTTGCGGCTACGGTGCCGCGGCGTTGGATGCCCAGCACCTCGCCCTGCCATTTTTTCCAGGCGTTGGCGATCGAGGCGTGTTTGGCGGCGTAATGGATGCGCAGTGCGGGGTCGCTCTCCTGGGCCCGGGAGATGATCTCGAGACGTCCGTCCCGGATGGCGATCTTGGCCGGGTCGGAACGCTCGGCGATGTAGGCCACGGCATCCGAAAGGATGTACTCCTGGGTGTTGCCCGGGAATCCGTAGATCATCGTGAAGTCCCCTTCACGGAAACCTTTCGTCGAGATCGTGAAGTGCCTTTTCGGACGGTAGGGGACATTGTCCGGCGAGTAGGCTGCCGGTTTGTTGTCCCTGGAGGCGTAGATGCGGAAGATGGAGAAGTCGCCCGTGTGTCGGGGCCAGATCCAGTTGTCGGTGTCGCCGCCGAACTTGCCGATCGACGAGGGCGGTGCGGCTACCAGACGCACATCGTCGAACTGTTCGTAGACGAACAGAAACTGCTGGTTGCCGTAGTACATCTGTTCGATGCTGGCGCGGTATCCGGGCGCTTCGGCCTCGGCGCGGGCGATGATCTCTTCGGGAGTCTCTCCTGCGGCGAGACGTTTGGTAATCTCCTCCATGCGGACCAGAAAGCGTACGTTGAGATCCTTGTTCGGGAGCTCCTCGGCGCGCGTCCGAGCCCAGAAACCGTGCGTAAGGTAATCGTGCTCGACGGTCGAATGGCGCTGGATGGCGTCGTAGCCGCAGTGGTGGTTCGTCAGCAGCAGCCCCTCCGCAGAGACGAGCTCTCCGGTGCAGCCTCCGTCGAAGAGCACCACGGCATCCTTCATCGAGGCCTGGTTGATCGAATAGATGTCTTCGGCCGAGAGGCGGAATCCCTTGGCGCGCATGTCGTCGATGCGTGAGGAGATGAGGCTCGGGAGCCACATGCCTTCGTCGGCTGCGGCGGGCAGCAGACAGAGCAGGGTGAAGAGGGTCAGCAGTGTGCGTTTCATTGGTCGAGAAATTGATTCAGTTCGGTGTATAGCTTCTGAATGGGAAGTCCCATGACGTTGTAGAAGGAGCCTTCGATGCGCTCGATGGCGGCATATCCGATCCACTCCTGGATTCCGTATGATCCGGCCTTGTCCAGGGGATGGAAGGTGTCGATATAGTATTCGACCTCCTCGTCCGTAAGGCTCCGGAACCAGACGTTCGTGCGGGCCTCGAAGGTTTGCATGCGCTGCGGCGTGCGCAGCGTGACGCCCGAGACGACCGTATGGCGGCGCCCGGAGAGGCGGTGGAGCATCCGAATGGCATCCGTACGGTCGTGGGGCTTCCCGAGGACCTCGCCGTCGAGCACCACCACGGTATCGGCCGTCAGCAGGATGTCGTTCGGGGCGAGTGCTGCAGGATAGGCCCTGCTTTTGAGCTGCGAAAGGTAGAGCGGCACCTCTTCGGCCGGAAGGTCGGCCGGATAGATCTCTTCGCAGTCGTATTTCGGGGCCGGGTCATAGGGAAGTCCGCAACCGGCGATGAGTTCCCGGCGGCGGGGCGACTGCGAAGCCAGCAGCAGTCGGCGGTTTCGGAGTTTTTCGTGCAGCAGCATGGTTTATCGGATATCGAAGTTGAGCAGTTCGCGCCCTTCGAGCGTGGCGCGGAGGTTGTCGCCGGGCTTCACGGCTCCGACGCCCGCCGGAGTTCCGGTGAAGAGCAGGTCGCCCATGCGGAGGGTTACGTATTGCGAGACGGCAGCAATCAGGCTGTCGACCGTATGGATCATTTCGGAGGTGTCGCCCTTCTGTCGCTCCTCACCGTTGATCTCGAGGGAGAAGTGCAGCTTCTGAACATCGCCTCCCAGTTCGGCCAGCGGCACGAACTGCGGCGAGAGGGCTGCCGAGTGGTCGAAGGCCTTGCAGCGTTCCCACGGAAGCCCCTCGGCAATGGCCTGGCGCTGGAGGTCGCGGGCCGTGAAGTCGATGCCGAGGCCCACTTCGTCGTAATAGCGGTGGGCGAAGCGTTCTGAGATGGCCCGCCCGACGCGGTTGATGCGTACGACCAGTTCGCACTCGTAATGCACCTCCTGCGAGAAGGCCGGAATGTAGAAGGGGTCGTTGTCGCGCAGCAGCGCCGTGTCGGGTTTCATGAACCAGACGGGTTCCGTACCGTTTTCGGCCAGGCCCGTGTCGTGGTGCAGCTCTGCGGCGTGGGCCCGGTAGTTGCGTCCGATGCAGATGATCTTCATGATTCGCGGTTTTTGAGCAGTTCGACCATGCGCCGTGCAAATCGGTCGCTGGCGCCGGGGCCTCCGATGATTCTGCGCAGCTCTTCGAAGTCGGCAAGCATGCGTTCGCGACGTTCGCCGCCGGGAAGGATGGCGCGTAATTCGCGTTCGGCGCGCGAGATGTCGAGATTCGACTGGAGCACCTCGGCGACGGCCTCGTGTCCGAGGTTGAGGTTGACGAGCGAGATCCAGGGGCAGCGTACGACGAGCGGCATGCCGTAATATTCGAGGGCGGATAGACGGTAGACCACCACTTCGGGGATGCCCAGCAGTGCGGTTTCGAGCGTGGCGGTTCCCGAAGCCACGACGGCAGCCTGGGCCGCCGCAAGGGTTTCGTAGGTCTGGTCACAGACGTAGCGGATGGAGCTGCCGTCCAGCTCCCGCTCGTAGATCGAGCGGTCGAGCCAGTGGACTCCGGCCACGACGAACTGTTTTTCGGGAAAACGTTTTGCCAGCCGCGTCATCAGCGGCAGGTTCTTGCGGATCTCCGAGACACGGCTGCCGGCCAGCAGGGCGATGATCGGGCGCTCGTCGAGGTTGTTCCGGCGTCGGAACTCCTCGGGTGCGGGGAGCGTATTCCGGCGGGCTTCAAGGACGTCGACCAGCGGATTTCCCTCGAAGAGGGGTTCGATGCCGTGGTTCGGGAAGTAGTCGCACTCGAAGGGGAAGATGACGAAGAGCCGGTCGACATACCGCCGGATGGCCTTTACGCGGCCTTCACGCGAGGCCCAGACCTTCGGTGCGATGTAATAAAAGGTGCGGATGCCGTGGGTGTGGGCCCAGCGGGCCATCTTCATGTTGAAACCGGGATAGTCGACGAGGATCAGCACATCGGGGGCAAATGCCGCGACATCCTGCCGGCACTCCTCCATCTGCCGGCGGATCGTGCGGAGGTTCTTCAGAACCTGTACGACGCCGAAGAACGACGTTTCGCGGTAGTGCTTTCGTAAATTGGTTTTGCCGCCTGCGTCGGCCATGAGGTCTCCGCCCCAGAAGCGGAACTGCGCTTCGGGGTCGGCCTTTCGAAGACCGCGGATAAGGTTTGCGCCGTGCAGGTCGCCCGACGGCTCCCCGGCGATGAGGTAGTATTTCATGATGCCGATTTCAATAATAGCTTAATCAAACTCATGATGTACTCCAGATTGCTGTCATCGCTGAGAGTGATCACATAATCGCCATTTCCCCAGTGTCCGACCTCCGAAACGTCTCGGGCCAGTTTTTTGGGGTCATCCAATGTGCCTTTTTTTGCATTTAGATAAATTTTCAGCCCGTTTCTCCTGATTTCAATATCAACGATATTTTTCCCCTCTTTTTTGAAGGCAATGTATAGCTTTTTGGCGGAAACCTCGATGTCGTCCGATAAATTCAGGATGGCTGTTTTGTATTGTTCATAGAGAACAATAATATCTTCGGATTTGCCTTGGAGCAGATCTTCCTCGGTGTAGGTCTTTATCTCCTCGGCTACTGTTTTAAGGGCAATGTTCTCGCCTGCAAATTGTTTGATGCTTTCAGCAGTCTTGCTTTTTTGGATGGGTGTGATGGCTATGACTCCGTTCTCGTATTGCTTTACTTCCCAAAGTTCAATCGAAAAATCCCGGAAGTCGGTTGCCATGATTTGATTTTCCGTGAAATTGGGCGAAACAAAAGCAACGCGGGTTTGTGACCAATCAATATCTGTCCGTTTGAGTTGTTTTTTCTTGCATTCGTTATACTCGACAATAAAATCAGCTTTGTGTTGAAGCATCAGATTCAGGTAGGTGATGCCTTGATCGAATACACTGGTGTTTCGATCGCGTTTGTATTCGATGATTACGAATGATTTTGATTGGGGGTCGAAAGCAAGCGTGTCAATTCGTCTGTCTTTGATAGTGAATTCGGACCTGACCAGCTCCAGATTCATGATGGTTGGCAGGTTCTGTTCGAACAGACGTTGAATCTCCCGTTCTAACTTGAACGGCTTTTCTTTGACCTTGCAGATTGAGCCGTCTGTATTTGTTTTGAAAAGAAGCATGGTTTATTTTGTTTTCTTTTGCTTGCTATTTCTCCAGCAGGTCGGGGCGCAGCCTCCGGGTGCGTTCGAAGGCCTGTTCGTCCTGCCATTTTTCGATCTCGGCGAAGTTCCCGGACAGAAGCACGTCGGGAACCCGCCAGCCGCGGAACTCCGCCGGACGGGTGTAGACCGGCGGGGCCAGCAGATTGTCCTGGAACGAATCCGTGAGGGCCGAGGCCTCGTCGCCGATGGCCCCGGGGATGAGTCGCACGACCGAATCGGCGATGATGCAGGCGGCCAGCTCGCCCCCTGTGAGGACGTAGTCGCCGATCGAGATCTCGCGCGTGATGAGGTGTTCGCGGATGCGGTGGTCGATGCCCTTGTAGTGCCCGCAGAGGATGATGATGTTCTCGAGGGTCGAAAGACGGTTCGCCTCGTGCTGGTCGTAGCGGATGCCGTCGGGCGAGGTGTAGATGATCTCGTCGTATGTCCGCTCGCTTTGGAGCTTTTCGATCAGTTCGAAGACCGGTTCGCACTTCATGACCATGCCGGCCTCTCCGCCGAACGGGTAGTCGTCGGTGGTCTTGCGGCGGTCGTGGGCATAGTCGTGGAGATTATGGATGACAATTTCAACAAAGCCCTTCTCCTGAGCGCGCCGTAGGATCGACTCGTTCAGGGGCGAGGTCATCAGTTCGGGAACCGAGGATAGGATGTCAATGCGCATGTCGGAAGATGATGTCTTTGGTGGATGCGGACGTGAGCGGGATCTCCTGCCCGTGGTCGAGTGTGAAGCCTCTGTATCCCAGCTCGGTGAAGAGGCGGATGATCTCCGGGCGGTTCTCGCCGCCGGATTCGATGAGCACCGTGGGATGGAAGCGTTCGAGCAGCGGACGCATTTCGTGCATGACGACCCCTTCATACCCTTCGATGTCGCACTTGATGAAGTCCAGCCGGGGAAGCGTGGCGAAGAGCTCGCTGCCGCGGCGCATTTGTGCGGAGAATGCCACGTCGGTGGGGATTCCGGCATCGTTGACGAAATTCTGTCCGGTCCCGAAGTAGCCCGATTCGCGTGCGGAGTCGTTTCCCATGGCGATCGGTTTCGATTCGGCCCCGAGGGCGTAGGGGAGGATCTCGACGTTCGTGCAGCGGCGGAGGTTGCGTTCCAGCACCCGGCGGATCGGCTCCACGGGCTCCACGGCATAGACCTTGCCTGCGGGTCCGGCCAGTCGGGAGATCGTGCGGGCGTAGTAGCCGAGGTTGGCGCCGATATCGATACACGTGTCTCCCGCCCGCACGAGCCGGGGCAGGTGGTAGACGTATTCCGTGGCCGGAGCGTAACGGCCGATCCCGAGGCGCTGCCAGAGGAAGAACATCCGGCTTACGACGCGCAGATAACCCTCGAGCGGGAGCGTGCGGTAGAGGATGCGGTGGATCGGACTCTTCATCGGTTGCGGTAGTTGACCTCCTCGTTGAGGACTTCGACGATGAAGGGATTGTAGAGCAGTTCGTGCCCGATGGTCGTCTCGGGACCGTGACCCGGATAGACATGGACCTCTTCGCCCAGGGGGACGATCACATCGAGGATCGACCGCATGATCCACGAGTAGTCGCCGCCGGGGAGATCCGTCCGTCCGATCGATTCGCGGAAGAGCGTGTCGCCCGTAAAGAGGGACTTCGATTCGGGCTCGTAGAAGGCCACATGCCCGGGGGTATGGCCCGGGGTGCGGAGGATCTGCAGCGAGGAGTTCCCGAAGCGGATCTCCGTCTGCTGCTCGAGGTCGATATCCGTCGAGGGCATGGCTCCGATCTTGATGCCGAAGATCGAACCGCTTGTGGCGGCGTTGTCCACCAGGAAGCGATCCTTTGCCGAAAGGGCGAAGGGAATTCCGTAGCGCTGTTTGAGGTGCTCGACGCCGAGCGTATGGTCGAAGTGCCCGTGGGTGTTGGCGGCCAGGACGGGTTTGAGTTCGTGCCGGGCGATGAAGTCGTCCAGGGCGGCATCTTCGCGTGGCGAACTGTTTCCGGCGTCGATGATGACGCACTCTTTGGTATCGTCCCAAAGGACATAGGTGTTTTCCTGTATGGGGTTGAAGGGCAGACAGGCTATTTTCATGTTGTTCGTGTTTTTCGGTTGCCGTCCGGGCGGAGGCCGTGTAAGTCGGATGAGACCGTTTCGGACGGTGTCCCGCTTCGGGACGGCTTTCCCGGGGCGCTCTATTTTTGGCAAAGATAACGTTTTTTGCGGGATTTTGCCTACCTTTAATCCTCAAAACCCGACGAACCATGAAACGTCTTTTGTTTGTTCTTGCCGTATCGCTGTTTTTCTGCCCGACGCTTCGGGCTCAATCCGACACCTATCGTACGGAGCGCTCGATCGCCTATCGCGATGCTTCGGACCCTGCCTCGGCCGATTCGTTGTGCCGTCTCGATCTCTGCTACCCGACCGACCGGAAGGGCTTTGCCACGGTGATCTGGTTTCATGGCGGAGGTCTGACCGGCGGGCGCCGCGAAATCCCCGAGGCGCTGTGCGACAAGGGATTTGCCGTGGTCGGGGTGGATTACCGGCTGGTTCCGCAGGTGACGGTGGCCGGGTGTGTGGAGGATGCCGCGGCGGCTGCGGCGTGGGTCGTCCGACACATCGCCGAGTATGGCGGTGATCCGCGTCTGATCTTCGTGGCCGGGCACTCCGCCGGGGGTTATCTGACCTCGATGATCGGCCTTGACAAACGTTGGCTGGCCCCTTACGGATTGGATCCCGACGAGGTCTTTGCGGCGCTGATCCCCTACAGCGGGCAGGTGGTGACGCATTTTGCCCGGCGGGCCGAGCTGGGCCTTCCCGATACGCAGCCGCTTGTCGACGACATGGCTCCGCTGAACCACGTACGGGCGGACTGCCCTCCGATCCTGATCCTTTCGGGCGACCGCGAACGGGAGATGCTCGGACGCTACGAGGAGAATGCCTACTTCTGGCGGATGATGCAAGTGGTGGGACATCCGGACGTGCAGATCTGCGAGTTCGACGGCTTTAACCATGGAAACATGCCCCAGGCGGGCCACTATGTGGCGGTGCGCTATATCCGCGAACGGGTGAAGAGTCTGGAACGCTCCTGGCAGGCGGAAGAGCAACAGCGGTAGAGGGATGGACAAGATGGTGATCGGCCGGAAATACGGCCCGGGGCTGAAGCTCCTGACGATCGTGCTAGCGGGGGTGTTGCTGGCGGGATGCTCCTTGCTGAAGGTCTCCGTCTCGACGGGCGACCCCCTGTCGAAGGAGCAGATGAACACGCGGACACTGACCCGCGGCTTCTATTATGATCTGGCGACCGATGTGACCCGCACGGCAGATTCGATCGTTGCCCTTGCTCCGTCGCTCGACACGCGGATTGCGGCCGTGCGGTGGAAGCTCCGCACGACGCAGGCCGCCCTGTCGGCCGCCATGCAGGGCATCCCCGACGTGGCGCTGGCAGATCTGTGGATCCTCTGCCGGCGCATGAATCTCTATTTTGCGGCGACTCCCGACTCGTTGCTCTTCGGGACGCAGAGCTCCTTGGCGCGGGAGACGGCCGCACGCCTCGACCGGCGCATCGGACGGCTGGCCCGGCAGGCGCTTCCCTCGGACCGCTACCAGCTGATGGAGCGTTTCGTGACGGAGTATATTGCCGACAATCCGGCGACGGAGCAGGTCGAGGCGGGAAATACGACCCTCGCCTGGCTGGAGTTCCTGCAGGCAAACGGCGTCGAACACGCCTACGCCACGGGGTCGATCGCCGAGGTGCTGGCCGACGTGAACGACCGCGTGAGCGGACAGACGCAACAGCTGTCGAACAGCGTGAGCTGGTCGAAGGATATCCTCGAGATGCGGCTTGCGCAGGACAGCCTGCGTTCGCAGATCGGCATGCAGCTCGATTCACTGGAGCGGAACTTCACGCGGATCGTGGTGGTTGCCGAGCACCTTCCGGAGATCTCGGACCGGATGCTGACGGAGCTGAACGCACAGGCCTCGCAACTCATCTCGACGATGAACGCCTCGGTGGACCACGCCTTTGCCGATATCGACCGCCAGCGTGCGGAGTTGCAGTATTACGTCACGCGTGAACGGGAGGCGTTGGTCGAACAGATCCGTGCGGCGGGCGATGAACTGGTCCGCACGACCCTCGATGCCGTTCCGGGTCTTGTCGGCAAACTGCTCTTCTATTTCGTACTGGCCGTGGCGGTGTTGGTCGGCGGCCCCTTTGCGCTGGGCTTCTGGCTGGGCGGCGTGCGGGCGCGGGCACGGATGAAACGGCGTGCGGACGAGTGATTTTTTTGCTACCTTTGCAACCCGAATCAGAGAAACCGATGGCAAGAAAGAAAGCGAATTATCCCCTGATCGAGGGGCTTGAGATTACGACCCTGGCGGCCGAGGGCAAGGCCATGGGTCGCTGGAACGACGTGGTGGTCTTCGTGCCGATGACCGTACCGGGCGACGTGGTGGACGTGCAGATCCGCGTCAAGCGCCGCCGCTTCATGGAGGGCTATGTGGTGAACTACGTGAAGCGTTCGCCGCTGCGCGAGCAGCCCTTCTGCGAACACTTCGGGGTGTGCGGAGGGTGCAAGTGGCAGAATCTTCCCTACGAAGAGCAGCTGCGCTTCAAGACTTCGCAGGTGCGCGACCAGCTGACCCGGATCGGGAAGCTGGAGCTTCCGGAGATCGCCCCCTGCCTGGGCTCTGCCGAGACGCGTTTCTACCGCAACAAACTCGAATTCACCTTCGCCGACCGCCGCTGGCTGACGCGCGAGGAGGTTGAGAGTGGTGCCGACCTCGAGGCTTCGCCGGCCGTGGGCTTCCACATCCCGAACATGTTCGACAAGGTGCTCGACATCCGCCGGTGCTGGCTGCAGTCCGACCCGTCGAATGCGATCCGGCTCGAAACCAAACGCTTCTGCCTCGAACACGGCTATACGTTCCACAACGCCCGGCAGCATACGGGGCTGATGCGCAACATGATCATCCGTACCTCCTCGACGGGTGAGGTGATGGTGATCGTGGTCTTCGGGGCCGACGACCGGGCGCGGATCGAGGAGCTGCTCGACCACCTTTCGGCGAGCTTTCCGCAGATCACCTCGCTCTTCTACGTGGTCAACACGAAACTCAACGATTCGGTTTCGGATCTCGATGCGGTTTGCTATCGCGGCAAGGACCACATGATCGAGCAGATGGAGGGACTCCGCTTCAAGGTGGGCCCGAAATCCTTCTACCAGACCAATTCGGCGCAGGCCTATGAACTCTACAAGGTGGCGCGGCGCTTCGCTGACCTGCACCCGGAGGATACGCTCTACGACCTCTATACCGGAACGGGAACGATTGCCAATTTCTGTGCTGCACGCTGTGCCCGGGTGGTGGGCATCGAATACGTCCCCGAGGCGATCGCCGATGCAAAAGTCAATTCGGAGCTGAACGGCATCCGCAACACGTCGTTCTATGCCGGAGACATGAAGGCGGTGTTGGACGATGCGTTTGTGGCGGCGAACGGCCATCCGGACGTGGTGATTCTCGATCCGCCGCGTGCCGGTGTCGACGAACCGGTGATCGACGTCATCCTGCGTGCGGCTCCCGAACGGATCGTCTATGTGAGCTGCAATCCGGCGACGCAGGCGCGCGACTTGGCGCTGATGAACGACGCCTACCGCGTGGAGGCGGTGCAGCCGGTCGACATGTTCCCCCACACGCACCACGTGGAGAATGTCGTGAAGCTCGTGCGCCGCTGATCCGGGACCGGCGGGAATACATTCCGGCTCTCGGTTGATCCGGGCAGTTCTGCCGGCTCGGGGGGCTTGAAAATGTGCTTTGTCCCTACCGAAGGCGGTCTCTTCTCGACGAACGCAGGGCCTGTCTGGCGAATTTTGTCCGATGCGACGCAGTATTTTCAGAGTTTTGCCGTTTTCTTGTCAGAAACGCTTTTTTTCGATGTCGTACCGGTATCGGTCCCGGCGGATGTGAAAAGCGGAAGAAAATGTTGTTTATTCAAATCTTGAAGATTATGAAACGACTGATTTTGATGGCCATTGTGGCGCTCGTTGCGCTTCCGGCCGCCGCACAGATCGAAGAGGCTTATCCGAGTTATGTCCAGGTTTATGGACGCGCCGAAAAGGAGATTACGCCCGATGAATTCTATCTGCAGATCATCATCAACGAACGCGATTCGAAGGGCAAGATCTCGGTCGAGAGCCAGCAGCGCGACATGATTGCGGCGCTGAAGAAGTTGGGCGTCAATGTGGAGAAACAACTCAAGGTGGCGAACCTGTCGAGCGAATTCTTCAAGAAGAAGACCTCGGTGGCAACGGCCAAATATCAGTTGCAGCTGGGTACGTCGGCCGAGGTGGCACAGGCCTGGCAGGCGCTCGACAATCTGGGAATTTCGGATGTCTCGATCCTGAAGGTCTCGCACTCGAAGATCGACGAATACAAGGAGCAGGTACGCGTCGAGGCGATCCGCAACGCGCGTCAGAATGCCGAGACGCTGGCCGAGGCAATCGGACAAACGGTGGGCAAGTGCTTCTATATTTATGATTCGAACAGCAACGTCATGCCGGTTATGTATGACAATGCGGTGCTGATGCGCAGTGCCAAGGCTTCCGGAACGGCCGAGATGCAGGTCGAGGAGGATCCGCTGGAGTTCAAGACTCTGCGGCTGGAGTACGGCGTACAGGCGAAGTTCGTGCTGGAGTAGGACGGCTGCGGCTGTCCCGGCTCCCGGTGGCCCGACGGCTCCGACGGCTCCCGACAGTTTTTGTCGCTCCCAGTCGGCTTCTGGTGGCCGTTCCGGCCTGACTCCCGACGGTCCTTGGTGACTGTCCCGACCTGGCTTCCGACGGCGCCTGACGGCTCTCGGAGACCGCCCCGGCAACTTTCGACACAACAATTTTTGGAAACAGGGGAATCCCGGACGGAAAAGCGTGTTGCTGCGCACTCCCGATCCGGGATTTTTGTGGAAGGGATGAGGCGGATTCCCGCAGGGGCGGAAGAGCGGAGCCCGTGACACTTTTCGGAAGAGAGGCCGTGTGATGTGCTCCGGAAGGGACGTGGCTCTCTCCGGAGGGGCTGCGTTACCGGATCTCTGCGGCTGGGCATACGGGAAGCGACGTACCCGCTTTTGAGACCGCCCTTTGGGCCTACCGGAACCGGGTACCCTCCCGATGCTCCCGGACGGTGCCTCGATGGGTCGGGTTTGCTTTCGATTTTTGGGATTTTAACCCCTCTGAAAAACAAATCTGTTGTGGTTTTCGGAAATATTTTTTAACTTTGTCGTTCACCCCTCATCGGAGGGACGGTTTGAAAAAGGAGGAGTTATGGAAAAGCAGTTCCGTTTCGATTACGAACATTATGCGGCGCTGTCGGAACTTCCCGAGGCGGATCGCAGACTGGTTGCCGAGGCCGAACGGGCCACGGAGAATGCACATGCCCCCTATTCGAAATTCCGGGTGGGGGCCGCGGCGCGTCTGCGCAGCGGCCGGATCCTCTACGGAAGCAATTTCGAGAGCGAGGTCTACCCTGCGGGGTTGTGTGCCGAACGGACGCTGCTCTTCTATGCCGAGGCAAATTATGCCGACGACCCGATCGAGTCGCTGGCCATCGCCTCGCAGCCTTCGGACCGCGAATGCTACCCCTGCGGACAATGCCGGCAGGTGCTGGTCGACGTCGAGCGGCGCCAGGGGAGCCCGATCCGCATCATCATGAGCGGCAACGGCTCGGCGTCGGTCCTCGATACGGCCGAGAAGCTGCTGCCCTTCACCTTTATTCTGTGATTTGCGGATGTTTGCTCCGAACGATATACTCTACGAAGACAACCACCTGCTCGTGGTGAACAAGCACGCCGGGGATCTCGTACAGCCGGATCCTTCGGGGGAGAGTGCTCTGGAGGATCAGATCAAGGCTTTTCTCAAGGAGCGCGATGCCAAACCCGGGGCGGTTTTTCTGGGGGTGGTGCACCGTATTGACCGTCCGGTAAGCGGCGTGGTTCTCTTCGCCAAGACCTCGAAGGCGCTGACGCGTCTGAACGAGATGCTGCGTGAGGGACGGATTCATAAAATCTATTGGGCCTTGACGGAATTGACGCCGGACCCCGAGCAGGGCGAGCTGCGGCACTACATCCTGCGCGACGGCCGTACGAACCGTTCGCGGGCCCTGGATGCCCCGAAGGGGGATGCCAAGGAGGCGCGACTGCGCTACGAAACGCGCGGCCGTGGCCGGAACTATACGCTTGTGGAGATCGAACTCCTCACGGGACGTCACCACCAGATCCGGGCACAACTCTCGAAGATCGGCTGCCCGATCCGGGGAGACCTGAAGTATGGGGCGCGACGCTCGCTGCCGGGCGGAGGTATTTCGCTCCACTCGCGCCGGGTGGAATTCGAACATCCGGTCCGTCATGAAAGGATCTCGGTGACGGCTCCCGTTCCGGCGGGAGACAATCTGTGGGCCTCTTTCGAGGACCTCTGACGCTTCGCCGAAGGATCAGCCCGCCGGAAAATCCGTCAGCCGAAGAACCGGCTCGCCGGAAAAATTTCTCAGCCGAAGAGTCCCGTCTGCCCCAAAAACCTGTCCGCAAAATCACTCCGAAAACCCGAAAAACAATGCGACTGCTCATTCAACGTGTCAAACAAGCCTCCGTGACGATCGACGGCCGGCTCCACGCCCGCATCGGAGCGGGTCTGCTGGTCCTGGTAGGCGTCGGTAACGACGACGACGGAGAGGATCTGGAATACCTGGCCGGGAAACTGGTGCGTCTGCGGATCTTTGACGATGCGCAGGGGGTGATGAATCTCGATGTCGTGCAGACCGGCGGTGAGGTGTTGGTCGTGAGTCAGTTTACGCTGATGGCCTCGACGCGCAAGGGCAACCGGCCGAGTTATATCAAGGCGGCTCCGGAGGCGATCTCGCGACCGCTTTATGAACGTTTTGCCGCCCGGGTCGGTGAATTGACCGGACGAGCGGTCGCCACGGGAGTGTTCGGGGCCGACATGCAGGTCGAACTGGTCAACGATGGACCCGTTACGATCTGGATCGATTCCAAAAACAAAGAATGACCGCCTTATGATGAAGAAGACGATGCTTTTGCTGTGGATAATGGGGAGTCTTGCTGTCGGATTCGCCTCTTGCGGAGGGGATTCGGAGGACTCCGGATGGCCCTGGCCCGATGGCGGACTGCAACTGCAGAGTCAGGACCTGTCGCGCTATACGGGATGGGCGGAGCTGCCTGCCGTGGATCCCGATTCGAAGGATCTTGTCTATGCGGCACACTTCTGTAACGGACTGCCCGGAGGCCGCAACTATTCGATCTGTTACAGCGTGGGCGGGCGGATCGGCATGTGGGCCGCCTTCCCGCTGCATGACTGTTACCGGGGCTCGCAGAAACGCTCCGACAAGTGGGCCTACGATCCCGAGATTCCGCAGTCGATCCAGCCGACGTTGACCAAGGGTTCGTATCTGCAAGAACCCTCAGAGAAACAGGGTGACAGTTATTCGCGGGGGCACCTGCTGGCCTCGGAAGACCGTACGGTGAGCTATGCGGCCAACGTACAGACGTTCTATGTAACGAATGTAGCTCCGCAATGGCAGAACAGCTTCAACGGCGGAGTGTGGTCGTCGCTCGAGTCCGATTGCTGGAACAATATCTGCGACATCGATACGCTCTATGTGGTTTCGGGCGTGTGCGGTGAACTTGCGGCCTCGGTGACGGATCGGGACAATCGGAAATGTAGGGTTCCGAGCCATTTTTTCCGGGTGCTGCTGCGCTCGAAAACGGGCAAAACGGGCCGGCCGGTGCAGGAACTGGAGGCCGACGAGCTGCAGTGCGTGGGTTTCTGGTTCGAAAACCGTCCCTATTCGGGAGGCAAGCCTTCGGATTGCATGGTTTCGGTGTCGGAAATCGAGGAAAAGACCGGAATGACCTTTTTTGTGAATGTCCCGAATGCTCCGAAGGAGACGTTCGAACGGTCGGCCTGGACATTTCGATAGACAATGATTTTTCCCGGGGCTCCGTTGGGGGATCCCCGATTTTGTAGAGATCTATTTTTACACGGTTTATGAGAAGAATTTTTACAGGTTTGCTTGCAGGTGTTGTGGCCTGCTTCATCTCCTGCGACAAGACGGAGGAGGGGAACAAATGGTTTTCGACCCCGCAGTATGTGGTGAACGGAACGACGGTGGCGATGAGTTGCCAGACGCAGTTCGGCCCCGGCGTGCTGAGCGCCTCGAATGCGGGATTCTCCTATGCTCCGGTTGTGGACGGGGGTGTTGTGGAGTTCAAGAAGGCGTCGGGGGTTACGGTTGACGGCTCGACCCTGCACGCGACGTTGAGCGGTCTTGCTCCGCAGACGGTCTATGTTGCCTATGCCTATGCGGATTTGGGTGCGGGTCAGATGCAGAGTGTCGGGATTTCGTTCCAGACCGGAGAGGGTGGCTCGTTGCCGGAACCCGATCCGGAAAAGCCGGCCTTCGGGACTCCCTGGGCTTCGGATGTTACGGCGTCGAGTGCGATGCTGAATTGCGGCTTCACCTTCGAGGAGGCGACCTCCTCCTATACGCTCTGCTTCGAATATCGTCCGGTTTCGGGCGGCAGCTATACGCAGAAATCGGTTCCTTCCGGCACTGGGTCCAAGAGCGTGCTGCTGACGGGGCTGAGCGCCTCGACGGAGTACGAATTCCGGCTCTGCTGCGAATGGGACGGTGAGTCCTATACGAGCGATTCGGGTCGTTTCACGACCTCGGCGTCGCAGGGCGGCGGAGATCCTCTACCTTCGGGCCCGACGAAGTATTCGGGCTGGGCGGAGCTGCCCGTTGAGGTTGCCAACAGCGACTATTACTATGCATACCACATCTGCTCGGACTTTCGGGTTGACGATCATCCGGCACGCAACTATACGGTATGTTACAGTGCCGAACACCACTGTCCGGTCTGGGTGGCGGCTCCTTTGCATGATTGTTATGTGGGGAGGAGCGGAAATCGAAATTATGGCCCGGATCCGGATATTCCGTATTCTATTCAGCCCTCCTCGAAAACCGTTGATGATCCTTATAACAAGGGGCATATGCTCGGGAACAAAGAACGGTCCAAGACTTCCGGTATGAACAAGCAGGTTTCCTACTATACGAATATGGCTCCGCAGCATGAGATTACGTTCAATACGGGCGGCGGCGCGTGGAATAATTTGGAAGATTATATTGACGGCCTTTGGTGTAAAGACACGCTTTACATGGTTTCCGGGTGCCTTTTTGATACTTGGACAGATACTTATGGCAATACGGCCGCTCCGAAGCGGACTGGATTTGGGGGTGTACAAGCAAGTGTTCCGACTGCATTCTATTATGTTCTGCTTCGGACCAAAAACGGGGAGACAAATAATTCTGTATTTCAATGCTCTGCCTCTGATTTACAGTGTGTTGGGTTTATTTTAAGCCATGCCTTGCCGAAAGGGCATAAGCCTCAGCGTGCCGACATGCGTTCGGTCAAGGAGATCGAGGAGATGACGGGCTTCACCTTCTTTGCCAACGTTCCGAACGCTCCGAAGGATACCTATGATCCCAAGGATTGGGGACTGTAGGGGGTGAGATTTCAGCACGGGACGATCGATGATCTATCCTTGGGGAGACGAGCGGCGGTTTAACTCCTATGCGGGTTATTTCCGCCGCCTTTTTGGCAACCGGGTGCAGAAACTCTCGGTGGATGCGGGCTTTACGTGCCCGAACCGCGACGGACGGGTCGGGTGGGGTGGCTGCACCTTCTGCATCAACGGAGCCTTCACCCCGTCGTACTGCTCTCCGGCGAAGAGCGTCACGCAGCAGATCGACGAGGGAATCGAGTTCCACCGCAACCGCTACCGCACGGCGCAGCACTACCTGGTCTATTTCCAGTCCTATTCGAATACCTATGCGCCGCTTGGGCGGCTCAAGGCGCTCTACGACGAAGCGTTGCGGCATTCTGATGTCGTGGGAATCGTCATCGGAACGCGTCCGGATTGCGTCGACGAGGAGATACTCGATTATCTGGCCGAGGTGGCGCGGGAGCGTTATGTGGCCGTGGAGTACGGCATCGAGTCGACCTCGGACGCCACGCTGTGGTCCGTGAACCGCGGGCACGACTTCGCCGCGGCGGAACGGGCCGTGCGAATGACCGCCGAGCGGGGACTCTCCGTCGGGGGCCACTTCATTCTGGGGCTTCCGGGCGAGACGGACGGGATGCTCCTCGAACAGACGGCCCGGATCAATGCCCTGCCGCTTACGACGGTGAAGTTCCATCAGCTGCAGGTTTTCCGGGGAACGCCGATGGCTGCGGAGTACGATGCGCATCCCGAACGTTTCCGCTTCTGGACGCTCGACGAATACCTCGATCTTTTCGTGGAGATCCTGCGCCGCCTGCGGCCCGATCTGGTTGTCGAACGTTTCGCCTCGGAGGCTCCGCCGCGTTACCATTACAGCCGCAACTGGGGTCTGGTGCGCAACGAACAGCTCCTTTCGATGCTGGAAAAAAGATTGGAGCTGCGGAATGCGTATCAAGGAGAAATTTTTACTACTTTTGTAGAAAACGAGAAGGAGGAAGCTGATGATCTCCGGTAGCCTGGCCCGATTCGGCATGCGACGGGCCGGGGCTGATGCCGGAAGGAGAGGGGCGGCTTCTGCCCTGGAAGAATAGATTGCCCATGAAAACCAAAATTACACTGGATCTGGTGCTGAAAACCTTCAAGGAGTATTTCCTGATGTTTTGCGGCATGATGATGTACTCGTTCGGGTGGATCGGCTGTGTGCTCCCGGCCAACGGTATGGGCGGCGGTGCCGCGGGTCTTTCGCTTGTGCTGTGCACGGGTCTGGAGAACATCGGTCTGCACATGCAGATCGGTACGATGGTCTTTTTCATCAATGCCGTGCTGCTGCTCGTGGCGGGATTCATCGTGGGGTGGAACTTCGGCATCAAGACGATTTTCTGCGTGCTGGTGATCTCCGTGGGCATGAACTTCTGGCAGGATGTGCTCCCGGAGGGCAACTTCCTCGGCATCGACAGTCTGCTGTCGATTGTCATGGGCGGTATTCTGGCCGGAGCGGGCATTGCGCTGTGCTTTACGCAGGGCGGTTCGACGGGCGGTACGGATATCGTGGCGATGATTATCAACAAATACCGGACGGTGAGCTATGGCAAGATTCTGATCTATTCGGACTTCATCATCATCGCCTCGTCGCTGCTCGTGGGCAAGGGCATCAGTGCGATCATCTACGGTTACGTGCTGACGGCCGTCGTGGGTTATACCGTGGATATGATCATGGCAGGGAACCAGCAGTCGAGCCAGGTGCTGATCGTCACGCACGACTATGAGAAGATGGCCGACGCCATCGCCCGGAACATCCATCGGGGCGTGACACTCATCGATTCGCAGGGCTGGTATTCGAAGGAGCAGACGAAGATGGTGATGGTGGTCTGCCGGAAGCGGGAGACGGCGATGATTCTGAAGTTCGTGAAGACCATCGATCCGGATGCCTTCATGACCGTAGGTTCGGTCATGGGGGTCTATGGCAAGGGCTTCCAGGCCATCAACAAGGGCTGATGCCGCATTATGCCGACATAGTTCTTCCGCTGGCGCAACCGGCCTATACCTTCTCGGTTCCCGAGGGGATGACGCTTCGGGAGGGACAGGCCGTTTCGGTCCGTTTCGGCCGGCAGAACAAATTCTATACGGGAATCGTGTGGCGGCTGCATGACCGGCGGCCCGATTTTCCGCGAATCAAGTCCATCGAACGGATTCTTTACGACGAGCCGCTTCTTTCGGCCCCGCAACGGGCGCTGTGGGAGTGGATCGCCTCCTATTATCTGTGCTCGGTCGGGGAGGTGATGCGCGTGGCGCTGCCTTCGTTGATGAAACCTTCGGGCGATACGGAGGAGGAGTTTTCGGAGGAGGAGTTCCGACCCCGGCTGGAGTGTTACGTGGCGCTGGCTCCGGAACTGCACGACGAGACGGTGTTTCACGAGACGTGCGAGCGTCTCGAACGACGGGCTCCGCGCCAATACGAAGCGCTGTTGGAGATCGCCTCGGCGGGTGATGATTCGCGGATCTCGACGGGCGAGATAGCCCGGCGCCTGCTGCGGGCCGATTACGGGGCGCTGCAGGCCCTAGAGCGTAAGGGGTACGTGCGGAGCACGCAACACGAACGCACGGTTGAACGGGGCGGTTCCTCCTTCCGCCTGCCGGAGCTGACTCCCCATCAGCGCCGGACGCTCGAAGCCCTGCGGGAGCAGTTTGCGGCCGGAAAAAGCACGGCGCTGCTGCAGGGGGTCACGGGTTCGGGAAAGACCGAAATCTATATCCATCTGATTGCCGAAGTGTTGGCTCGGGGCGGCGACGTACTGTTGCTGGTCCCGGAGATTGCCTTGACGGCCCAGTTGATCGAACGTATGGAGCGGATCTTCGGGAGCCGCGTTACGTCGTACCATTCGAAACTGACGAACCGCCGCCGCACGGAGACTTATCTGCGTCTGAGCCGCTCTTCGGGGGGCGAATTTGTTGTCGGGGTACGGTCGTCGATCTTTCTGCCGTTGAAACACCTGCAGCTGATCGTCGTCGACGAGGAGCACGATGCGAGCTACAAACAGGCGGATCCGGCGCCGCGTTACAATGCCCGGGACTGTGCCGTGGTGATGGCACGGCTGACGGCGGGCCGCACGCTGCTCGGGAGCGCCACGCCGTCGCTCGAAACGTGGTCGAACGCCGCATCGGGCAAATACGGACGAGCGGAGCTGACCGAACGCTACGGCGCGGCGCAACTGCCTGTGGTCCATCTTTCGGACACGCTGCGTGCGGCCCGCCGGGGCGAGCGGCACGGGCATTTCAACAAGATGCTGCTCGACAAGATCGGGGAGACGCTCGATCGGGGCGGGCAGGTGATGCTGTTCCAGAACCGGCGGGGTTTTTCGCCCTATGTCGAGTGCACGGAGTGCGGGTGGACGGCGCGCTGTCCGAACTGTAACGTGACGCTGACCTACCACAAGAGCGGGCAGAAGCTCGTCTGCCACTACTGCGGCCATACGGAAACCGTTCCGGCGAAATGTCCTTCGTGCCGCGTGACGGATGTTGTTCCGGTGGGTTTCGGCACGGAGAAGATCGAAGAGGAGGTTGCACGGATCTTTCCCGAAGCGCGGGTTGCCCGACTGGACCGGGACAGCGTGACCTCGGAGCGGGCCTTCAACGCCATCATCGCCGATTTTGCGGCACACCGGACCGACATACTGGTCGGTACGCAGATGATCACCAAGGGATTCGACTTCGAAGGGGTCTCGCTCGTCGGGATCCTCAATGCGGACAACCTGCTGAACAACCCCGATTTCCGGGCTGCGGAACGCGCCTTCCAACTGATGATGCAGGTGGCGGGGCGTGCCGGACGGCGCGACGACGGCGGAGAGGTGGTGATTCAGACGGGCGATCCGACCCATCCGGTGATTCGCCAGGTGGCGGCGGGTGATTACGAGGGGATGGTCCGCACGCAGTTGGCCGATCGTCAACAGTTCTTCTATCCGCCCTATGCGCGGTTGACGTCGCTTACGCTGCGCCACCGCGATCCGACGACGCTCCGCAATGGAATTGCGGAGCTTGCCGCGCGGCTCCGTACTCGCTTCGGGCGGCGCGTGCTGGGCCCGATGACGCCCCCCGTGGATCGTATTCGGGGGGAGTATCTTGTGGGTTTGCTGCTCAAGGTCGAGAGCGGCGCCTCGTCGGCCCGTGCCCGCGAACTGTTGAGCGCCGAACTGAAAGCCTTCTCCGAAAATCCGGCCTACAGGGCCATAACGGTTGTGGTGGATGTCGATCCTCAGTGAATTGTTCGGCGACGTGGCATCGCTGTTCTTTCCCGCGCGGTGCGGGGTTTGCGGCGAGCCGCTGGAGCCCGGCGAACGGTGTCTCTGCACGCTCTGTCGGGCCACGGCTCCGCTGACGGGTTACTGGCGTGAGGCGGATAATCCGGTGGTGCGTAAATGTTGGGGAATGGTCCCTGTCGAACAGGCCTCGGGTTTCCTCTTTTTCGTGCATGCCAGCGGCTGGCGGCAGCTGATCCACGGTTTCAAGTACCGCGGGGCGTGGCGCACGGCCCGGGCCATGGGCGAGTGGTACGGGCGTTATCTCTCCGAGAGCGGCCTTTACGGGGATGTGGATCTGGTGGTTCCGCTTCCGTTGCATCCGTTCAAACGGTGTCGGAGGGGTTACAACCAGTCGGAATACATTGCCGAGGGGATTGCCCGTCAGTTGGGTGTCGAGGTCGAGCGGCGGAGCGTCTACCGTCGGCGCAATACGGCGAGTCAGGCCCTCAAGTCGCACCGCGAACGGGCCGGGAATGTCGAAGGGGCCTTTGCCGTGCGGCATGCCGAGCGGCTGGCGGGACACCATATCCTGTTGGTCGACGATGTGATGACGACGGGTTCGACCCTTCTGTCGTGTGCCGCGGAGATCCTGCGGACGGTTCCCGACTGTCGGATCAGTCTGGCGGCTCTGGCCGTCTCACGGAGTGAACTGGGTGTGCGGGATTGATCCGATGCTGCGCAGGGGTGGATTCGGATACGGCGGGTACGTTTTTCCGGTGCGGCAGATTACTCCTTCAGCGGGCGGACCACCCCTTTGGCTGTTCCTTCCGGCCGTCCCCGATAGTCGAAGAACTCCAGATAGACCCGGTCGCTGTCGTGGTAGAGCGTCATCAGACAATCACAGTCGGTTTCTGTCCAACCCCGCCGGCTGCGAATCCGGAACTGGATGTCTCCGTTGCGTTTTGTGCGGATCTTTTCGAAGTCGGCCTGCTCGTCCGGCATGCGCAGCCGGCTCATTATATGGCCGTTGCGCGGAGTGAAAAAGTCGGGCGCGAAACAGAACTCGGCAAACGCCCCTTGCATGCGGAGATAACTCTGGTGGGAGTCCAGCTTTTGCCCCTTTCGGGTGTAGACCTCGTCGAGATTGACAACGAAGCGTTGCGATTCGAGAGCGGCGAGCACCGTTCGGTAGGCTGCATGCCCGGCATGTGTGGCGGAGGCTTGCTTTTGGGATGCGCAACCGCCTGACAGAAGGGTTGCCGAAAGCAGCAGGAGCATGAATCGTTTCATGGTTCGGGTGTTTGAGCGGTTTTCCGCAAATTACAAAAAAAATCGGAATACCCCCCCCCTCTTTTTTGCGAAATATTTTCCGGAAAGGCCTTCGGCCCCGTTCCGGAAGCCCTGTGGCGGGGTTCTGAAAAAACTATGCGCGGCACGTTTTGATATGTCGGACCGAATCCGTACTTTTGAGGTCCGAACAGAGTGAAAAATCCATGGCAAAGGAATACAACAATACGACACCACGCGGCAATGCCTATTCCCGGAACCGGGAGGCTTACGATGCCTTGACGGAGCAGGCCGGCAACGTGCCGCCCCAGGCCGTCGAATTGGAGGAGGCGGTGCTCGGCGCGCTGATGCTCGAGAAGGACAGCATCATCGCCGTGCAGGAGTTCGTCACTCCGGAGGCCTTCTATACCGAGGAGCACCGGCTGATCTACAAGGCGATCGAGGAGTTGTCGATGGAACTCAAGCCCATCGATCTTTTCACTGTTACCGAACGTCTCAAGGCCAAGAAGGAGCTCAAGAAGGTGGGCGGGGCCTCGTACCTGGCCCAGCTGACCCAGAAGGTGGACTCGGCCGCCAACGTGGAGTTCCACGCCAAGATCATCGCCCAGAAGTACGTCCAGCGGGAGCTGATCCGCTCGGCGACGGAGATCCAGAAACGGTCGTACGACGAATCGACCGACGTGACGGAACTGATCGGCTTTGCCGAAGGGGAGATCTTCAAGGTGGCCGAGGGGCATGTCAAGCGTTCCGTACAGTCGTCGAAGGAGATTCTCTCCCGGGCGCTGGCCCAGATCGAGGAGGCCTCGAAGAATACCAGTTCGTACAGCGGCGTACCGTCGGGTTTCACGGCTCTGGACCGTGTGACATTGGGCTGGCAGCTGTCGGACCTGATCATCGTGGCGGCGCGTCCTTCAATGGGTAAGACGGCCTTTGTGTTGTCGATGGCCCGCAACATGGCCGTGGATCACGAACAGGGGGTTGCGTTTTTTTCGCTGGAAATGTCGGCCGTGCAGCTGATGATGCGTCTGATCATTGCCGAAACGGGGCTTTCGGGCAACGACGTCAAGTCGGGCCGTCTGACCCCCGAGCAGTGGCGCCACCTGGAGTCGGCGACCAAGCCGTTGGGTGCGGCGCCGCTCTACATCGACGATACGCCGGCGCTGTCGGTCTTCGAGTTCCGCTCGAAGGCGCGGCGTCTGAAGATTCATAACGACATCAAGATCATCATCATCGACTACCTGCAGCTGATGACCGGCAACCAGGATACGAAGGGCAACCGTGAACAGGAGGTGGCCTTCATCTCGCGGACCCTGAAGGCTATCGCCAAGGAGCTGAACGTTCCGGTGATCGCCCTTTCGCAGTTGAGCCGTGCGACGGAGATGCGGGGAGGCTCGAAACGTCCGCAGCTGTCGGACCTCCGCGAGTCGGGGGCCATCGAGCAGGATGCCGACATCGTGGCCTTCATCCACCGTCCGGAGTATTACGGCATCAACCAGGACGAAAACGGCATGCCCACGGCGGGTATGGCGGAGATCATCCTTGCGAAGCACCGTAACGGTGCGGTTTGCGACGTGAATCTGCGATTCCTGAAGGAGCAGGCCCGATTTGCGGATCTTGAGGAGTCGATGCTGCCTCCGGGACAGGCGGCCGAAAGCCAGCAGGCCTACGACGATTATGCGAGTGGGTCGAACAACTTCCCGGGCGGCGGCGTTCTCGCGGGCGGCGGACTGAACGATGCCATGGGCGGCGGGGAGTTCGATGTGAACCGTTCGGCGCATCTCAACGACGAGGCTCCGTTCTGATCCGCCCGAGAGCAGCATCGTCCTGGAAACAGACCCTTTCCGAAACGATACTTCCGAATCCGTTTTACAATCGCTTCAATACCAGCCGACCATGTTCATCCGTACCTACGCCGGAGCCTTGCAGGGGATCGACGCCGTGAAAGTGACCGTCGAGGTCAACATCTCGGGCGGCGGACTGGGTCTCTACCTGGTGGGACTGCCCGACAACGCCGTCAAGGAGAGCGAGCAGCGCATCCGTGCGGCGTTCGAGAATTCGGGGGAACGGATGTCGGGGCGCAAGGTGGTCGTAAGCCTGGCTCCGGCGGATCTGCGCAAGGAGGGCTCGGGTTTCGATCTGCCGATCGCCGTGGGGATCCTCGCGGCGATGGAGCGGGTTGGTGCCGAGGCGGTTTCGGATACGATGTTCGTGGGGGAGTTGTCGCTCGACGGCACGCTCAAACCCGTTCGCGGAGTGCTGCCGCTGGCCATTGCCGCGCGGCGGGCGGGTTTGCGGCGGTTGATTCTTCCGGCGGAGAATGCCCCGGAGGCTGCGGTGGTCGATGGAATCGGGGTGCTGGGTGCCTCGACGCTCGGAGAGGTCATTGCCCACCTGAACGGCGTGCAGATGATCTCACCGACCCTTCCGCCCGCCGGGGATCCGTTCGACGCTTCGCGGATGGACTACGGCGAGGATTTTGCCGACGTCAAGGGGCAGACCCATGTCAAGCGGGCGTTGGAGATCGCCGCGGCGGGAGGCCATAACGTGCTGATGATCGGCGCCCCGGGTTCGGGCAAGACGATGCTGGCGCGGCGCCTGCCGACGATTCTGCCGCCACTGACGCGCGAGGAGGCCCTCGAGACGACGAAGATTCACTCCGTGGCGGGAAAGACCGACTTTAGCGGCGGTCTGATGACGCGGCGGCCGTTCCGGGCTCCGCACCATCTCACGTCGCAGGTGGCACTGATCGGTGGCGGACAGTCTCCGCGGCCGGGCGAGGTGTCGCTGGCTCATAACGGGGTGCTGTTTCTCGACGAACTGCCCGAATTCGGACGGAGTGTCCTCGAGGTGCTTCGGCAACCGCTCGAGGAGCGGCGCATCGTGGTCTCGCGGGCGAAGTACAGTGTCGAATATCCGGCGAACTTCACCCTCGTTGCGGCGATGAATCCCTGCCCGTGCGGCTACTACAACCACCCGACGAAACCCTGTACCTGCTCCCCGGGAGCCGTGCACCGCTATATGGGACGCATCTCGGGACCCTTGTTGGATCGGATCGATCTTCAGATCGAGGTGACGCCGGTGCAGCCTGCGGAGTTGGCCTCGGCGGCTCCGGGCGAACCGAGTGCCGTGATTCGCGAACGGGTGATCCGGGCCCGGGAGGTGCAGGCCGAGCGTTTCTGCGGCGTGGAGGGGGTGCATACCAATGCGATGATGAACTCGCGGCTGTTGCGCGAATACTGCCGGCTGGACGATGCCTCGTCGGCCCTGTTGACGCGGGCCATGGAGCAGTTGTCGCTGTCGGCGCGGGCCTACGACCGCATCCTGAAGGTGGCGCGCACGATCGCCGATCTGGCCGGGCATCCGGAGATCGCGGCGACGGATGTCGCCGAGGCGATCGGCTACCGCTCGCTGGATCGCGGCTCCTGGGGCCGTTGAGCGGCGGACAGGACGGAGCGGCGGTGTCGCGGATCTGCTTTCCGGGAGGAACCATCCCGGATGCCGCGTGCAAAGCGCAAAACGCCGGGCGTTGATGGAAGGAAAAGAGAGTTGAACACGAAAATATGAAAAAGATCATTCTTTCGGGCGGCGGAACGGGAGGCCATATCTACCCGGCCGTTGCGGTTGCCGAGGCGTTGAAACGCCGCTTCGGTGAGGAGGTCGAGCTGCTCTTCGTGGGCGCCGAGGGCAAGATGGAGATGGAGAAGGTTCCGGGGCTGGGCTACCGGATCGAGGGACTGCCGATCGCCGGATTGCAGCGACGCCTGGACTGGCACAACCTGTTGGTCCCCTTCAAAGTGTTGAAGAGCATCCGGATGGCAAAAAGGGTCATTCGCGATTTCGGGGCCGATGTCGTGGTGGGCTTCGGCGGTTACGCCAGCGCTCCGGTGCTGTGGGCGGCCCAGCGGATGGGTGTACCGACGGTCATCCAGGAGCAGAACTCCTACGCCGGGGTGACGAACAAGATTCTGTCCCGGCGTGCCAAACGGATCTGTACGGCCTATGAGGGGATGGAGCGCTTCTTCCCGGCGGATCGTATCGTGCTGACGGGGAATCCCTTGCGCGGCCGCTTCTCGAAGGAGGGGGCCGACCGGACGGAAGCCCTGAAATACTACGGGCTGACGGCCGGGCTGCCGACGATTCTGGTGGTCGGCGGATCGCTCGGCACGCGGTCGCTGAACGAGATGATGAAGCAGTGGATCCTCGATACGGGAGGCAGGGCCCCGGTGCAGGTGATCTGGCAGACGGGCAAATATTACGAACGGGAGATGCAGGCCTTCGTGACGGAGCACCCTGCGGAGCACGTCTGGCAGGGGGCCTTTATCGACCGTATGGACTACGCCTATGCGGCGGCCGATCTGGTTGTCTCGCGCAGTGGTGCCGGGACGGTCTCGGAGTTGTGCCTCGTGGCCAAACCGGTGATTTTTGTGCCGTCGCCCAACGTGGCCGAAGACCATCAGACGAAGAATGCCCGGGCCCTGGAGAGCAAAGGGGCTGCGATCGTGGTTCCCGATGCGGCGTGCCGGACGGAGGCCATGCCGCGGGCCCTGGAGCTGCTCGGAGAGCCCGAGCGGCTGGCCGCGATGAGCCGCAACCTGGAGCTGCTGGCCAAGCCCCATGCAGCGGAAGATATTGTCAATGAGATTGTAAAAGTGATGAAGTGATGGAACGGAAGCGAGTCTATTTTCTCGGAATCGGGGGCATCGGAATGAGTGCCCTGGCGCGTTATTTTCTCCACGAAGGGTACGCTGTGGCGGGCTATGACCGCACGCGGACACACCTGACCGACGAACTGGCGGCCGAAGGCGCTGCCATCCACTACGACGACGATGTGCGGCAGATTCCGGCGGATTTTCTCGATCCGGCCCGGACGATCGTGGTCTACACGCCGGCCGTGCCGCAGGATCACAGTGAGTATGTCTACTTCCGGGAGCACGGTTTCCGCATCGAGAAACGCTCGCAGATGCTGGGGCACCTCTCGGAGGGAAAATACGTGATGGCGGTGGCCGGCACGCACGGCAAGACGACCACCTCGACCCTCATTGCGTGGCTCAACCACCTGCTGACGGGGGGCGGTTCGGCCTTTCTGGGGGGTATTTCGAAGAATTTCAACGGGAACCTGGTGCTGGGCGACGGCAAGCGGCTGACGGTTGAGGCCGATGAGTTCGACCGTTCGTTCCTGCGGCTCTACCCCGATGTGGCGGTGGTGACGTCGGCCGATGCCGACCACCTCGACATCTACGGCACGCACGAAGCCGTGAAGGAGGCCTTTGCGCAGTTTATCCGCCAGATCCGCCCCGACGGTTTCCTCATCATCAAGCAGGGCCTCGACCTGGAGATCGACAATTCGGAAATCTCCGTCTACCGCTATGCCTACGATACGCCGTGCGACTTCTACGCCCGCAACGTCGAACTGATCGGCGGCGGCCACTACCGTTATGATATCGTCACCCCGTCGGGTGTGATCGAAGGGTGCACGCTCGGTGTTCCGGGGTGGGTGAATATCGAGAATTCGGTGGCTGCCGTGGCTTCGGTGTGGTGCGCCACGGAGTTTGTGAACGGTAAGCTCGATGCCGATCGGGTGCGTGAGGCGCTGGCCTCGTTCGCGGGGGTGAAGCGGCGTTTCGAGTTTTATGTCAACACCCCGAAACAGGTCTACATGGACGATTATGCGCACCATCCGCGTGAACTGGCCGCGACGCTGACCTCCGTACGGAAGATGTTCCCCGGGCGGCGCATCACGGCGCTGTTCCAGCCCCACCTCTATACCCGTACGCGGGATCTCTACGTGGAGTTTGCCGAGGCGCTGTCGCATGCCGACGAGGTGGTGCTGTTGCCGATCTATCCGGCCCGTGAGGAGCCCATCGCGGGAATCACCTCGGAGATCATTGCCGAGCGGGTGACGGTTCCCTGCCGCATCGTGGAACGCGAAAAGCTGGCCGAAACGGTCGCCGGAATGGATACCGACGTGGTGATCAGCCTCGGTGCCGGGAATATCGATGCCTGCTGCGAAGCGCTTGCCGAAGTGTTGAAGAAGAAGAGTTGACGCAACCGCCGCCGTTTTGAAACCGATCGCACGATACCTCCGACCCGCGATTTTGGGCGGCCTGTGGCTCGCCGTACTCGTCTACATGTTGTGGGCGGGGGCTTCGGCACGTCGCGGACGCGCCGCGCGGAGAGTTCGGAGCCTGGAGATCGAGGTGGTCGACAGTACGTCGCAGGGCTACCTGGTGACAGGCCCCCAGGTGCGAAAATGGATCTCGCAGAGTGGAATCGGAACGATCGGCACGGCAGTTGAGGAGGTGGATCTGACGGCTATCGAGCGGTTGATCGCCCGCAACGGCTTTGTGGAGAGTGTGGCGGCCTATGTCACGGGACAGGGTGCTCTGCATGTGACGATCTCGCCCCGGGAGCCTCTTTTGCGGCTTCTGACCGACGGCATGAACGCCTACGTAACGGCAAAAGGGTATGTTTTCGCGGCACCACGGGCTTCGTCGCTCTACGTTCCGGTGGTGACGGGCTCCTATCGGCCTCCGTTCCCGACGGATTACGTGGGCGATGTCCGGGCGCATATCGACCGGAGTCTGCAGCAGATCGATGCGCGGATCGAGGAGCTCGAACGTTCGAAATACCCCTGTTACCGCCGTGAACAGGCCAACGATCGCGACATTGCGGCATTGCGCCGCATGCGGATCAAGCGCCAGTGGTGGCGGGGCGAGAGTGCCGAGGCATTTGATAAACGGGTCGAGGCGTTGCGTGAAAAGAAGGCTTCGCTGCGTCGTGCCTACCGCTATCGTGCGCAGATGATTCATGCTGAAATCGAACGGATCGAGGCGCAGCAGGATGCCGAGCGGCTCAAGCAAAAAAAGTTGGAGAAAAGCTACGAAGATTTCATGAAACTCCTTACCTTTGTGGAGACTGTCGAAGATGACGATTTCTGGAGGTCGGAGGTGGTGCAGATAGCCGCTCATACGACCCCCAGCGGAGCATTGGAGGTGGAGTTGACCCCGCGCAGCGGCGGTTACAGGATCCTCTTCGGACGTTTGGAAGAGGTGGAGCGGAAGTTCGACAAGCTGTTGCGCTTCTATCGCAACGGACTTTCGACCCTGGGATGGGATACCTACCGCACGATCGACATCCGATACGACAATCAGGTAGTCTGCAAAAAGTAAAAGAGAATATACCGTGGAAAGAAGGAATTATACCGTAGCGGTCGATCTGGGCAGCTCGTCGGTGGCGGTAGCCGTCGGGGAGCGGACGGCAGAGGGGTTGCTGGAGGTGGTGAGCCTCGTCACGAAACCCGTGGAGGAGGGAGTCCATGCCGGGCGGATCGAGAATATCGAACTGGTGAGCCGTGCCATCCGGGAGGCGGTTTCGGAGACGGAACAGCAACTCGGCATCCGAATTACGGAGGCTTATGCGGGCATTTCGGGCGAGTTCGTACGTTGCGCCCGTCATACGGATCATGTTTTCGTCTATGACCCCCAGAACGGTGTCAACCAGAAGGATGTGGATGCACTCTTCGACCGGATGCGCAACGTGCAGGCTCCGGACGACGAGACGATCATGGAGCGGGTTCCCCAGAACTACATGGTCGACGACAACCAGGAGGTACGCAATCCCGTGGGTTCGTTCGGCAAGAAGCTCTCCTCGACGTTCAACTTCATCCTTTGCCAGAAGACGCCGATGCAACGCCTTGACATGGCGCTCAAACGCCTCGGTATCCGCTTGCTGGGCGTGGTGTCCGATGCCATGGCGACCCCCGAGGCGGTGCTGCTTCCCGACGAGAAGGAGGAGGGCGTAGCCGTAGTCGACATCGGGGCCGGGGTGACGGACGTCACGGTCTATTACCGCAATGTGGTGCGTTACATCGCTTCGATCCCGATGGGGGCTTCGGCCATCAACCGCGATATCCGGACGATGAGCGTACCCGAAAAACATGTCGAGAGCCTCAAACAGAAATACGGTTCGGCGGTTGCCGATCTGGCTCCCGAAGACAAGTTGATCCGTGTCAACGGACGTACGGCCCGTGAGGCGAAGGATATTCTGCTGCGGAACCTCGCAACGGTTATCGAGGCCCGGGCCATGGATATCGTGGAGTTCGTGCAACAGGAGATCCGGGATTCGGGTTTTGCCGGGAAACTGGCCTACGGCATCGTGCTGACGGGCGGTTCGGCCAAACTGAAGCACCTCGACGAACTCTTCCGCCGGGTGACGGGAATGGATGTCCGTGTTGCTCTCCCCGACGAGGGAATCACCGAGACCTCGAAGAGCAAGGTGGCCGATCCGGCCTTTGCTACGGTTGTCGGGATCCTGCTTCACGGCGCCGAACTTGGCGGGTGTGCCGTGATTGAGCAACGACCCGTAACCCCGTCGACGGCAGCTTCGGGTGCTGCGCCGGCAACTACACCGGGAGCCGTGCCGACACCGGGTATTCGCCAGCCCTATACTCCGACACCTCCGGCACCGGGGAATTTCCGCCATGTGCCGCCTCGCCAGCCGCAGCCGCAACCGACAGCTCCGACCCCCGAGCCTGTGGAGACACCATCCGCTCCGACCGCAGCAGAGGAGGAACCGCAGGAGCCGCAACATCCTGCAGAACCGCGCCGCAAACGCGATTGGGGGTCGATCTTCCAGAAAACCTTCGACAAAATCAACAAGAGCTTCTCGGCCGCCGAGGATGAGGAGATCTGATCCGGACCGGGGGCGATAGAGAAGAGACCGAGAGAGGGAGAGGGAAGAGACCGTAGAGGGAAGAGAGAGAGGGAAAGGGAAAGGGAAAGGGAAAGGGAAAGGGAAGAGAGAGAAGGAGACCGGGGGAAGCCCGAAAAAAGGTAGTTAGGATAAAAAGAGAATTCAGATATGACAGATGAGTTGATGTCGGAAATCAAGGTTCCGCGCACGGAAGGTTCGATCATCATGGTGGTCGGCGTGGGCGGTGCCGGAGGCAATGCCGTGAACCACATGTGGAACCTCGGAATCCGAGGTGTGACGTTCATGGTGTGCAATACCGACCAGCAGGCTTTGGACAAAAGCCCTGTGGAGAAGAAAATCCGCCTGGGGGCCGAGGGCCTCGGGGCCGGTAATGATCCCGAGAACGGACGGCGTGCGGCCGTCGAGACCCTTCCGGAGATCCGGCAGGCCCTGGAGGAGGCCGGAACGAAGATGCTTTTCATTACGGCCGGAATGGGCGGAGGAACCGGTACGGGCGCCTCTCCCGTGATTGCGAAACTGGCCAAGGAGATGGGCCTGCTGACCGTGGCTATCGTCACCTCGCCGCTGGCCGTCGAGGGTAAGATCCGCTACGAACAGGCATTCCGGGGTATCGAGGAGTTGCGCCAGAATACCGATTCGCTGCTGATCATCAATAACGAGAACATCCTGGAGATCTATGGTCGCCTGTCGCTTAAACAGGCCTTCGGCAAGGCCGACGACATTCTGGCTTCGGCAGCCAAGGGCATTGCGGAGATCATCACGGTGGAGAGCGACCTGGTGAACGTCGACTTCGCGGATGTTTCGAAGGTGATGCGCGACAGCGGCCGGGCCCATATGGCCGTGGCCACGGCCGATGGCGACAACCGCGCCGAAGCGGTTGCCGAAGCCTCGTTGCGCTCGCCGCTGCTGGATCATAACCTGATTTCGGGAGCCAAGAATATCCTGTTGAACATTTCGGTCTCGAATGCCGACAGCCTGATGTACGAGGAGGTGGTCCAGATTCTGGAGTATATCCAGTCGCACGCCAGCGTTCAGGACGAACAGGGCGTTATCCACAATGCGAATATCATCTGGGGTACGAGCGAAAAGCCCCAACTGGGCAATGCGATCGAGCTGGTGGTCGTCGCTACGGGCTTCGAGGGGGATGAACAGGCTCATGGCATGAAGCCGATCGTTCCATCGCCGCGGATGGCCGAGCATGCTCCGATTTCTGAGCCGGTTACGACGCCTCCGGTGCTGGAACCCATCAAACCGGTGGCACCGAAACCCGCCGTGCGACAGCCCGAGCTGGTAATGTTGGGAACCAAGCCGGCACGTTATGAACATATCGATACGCTGCTGGCCAAACCGGCCTACCAGACGCGGAATTCGAAATTTATCGTGCAGATGCCCGGGGGCCGCAAGGAGGTCCTCAAGGAGGAGCCCTCCGAGACGCCTGTACAGCGAGAAATGCCGAAGGGCGGATCCCTGTTCGACTAACCAATAATCGGAAGATTTGGAAGAAGCCGCTTATTCCTGGATTGCATTCCATGGGTTTACGCCTCACGTCATCGTGCTTTGTGTGGTGACGCTCTGCCTGCTGTGTGTCTCGGCATTGGTTTCGGGGGCTGAAACCTCGTTCTTCTCGCTTTCGCATAACGACATCCGGCGCCTTCAGGAGAGCCGCAGCAATCGCGCCGCGGCGGTTCTGCGCCTGTTGACGGATGTCGATCTGCTGTTGGCCACGATCCTGGTCGTCAATAACCTGGTGAATATCTGCATCGTTATCCTCACGGCCGGGATTATCGATTCGCTGTTCACCTTCCTGCGGTTCGAGTTCCTGTTCAAGACCGTCCTGGTGACGTTCCTTCTGCTGCTCTTCGGAGAGATCCTGCCGAAGGTGCTGGCCCAGACCATTCCGGTCCGGTTTGCGCTGATGGTTGCGCGACCCTTGTCGGTGTTGCGATGGATCTTCTATCCGCTCTCCTATATTTTGGTCCACACAAGCAGCCGCATCAGCGAGAAGGCGGCGCACAAGAGCGAGATTTCGCTCGATGAACTGGCCGATGCGGTGGACATGACCCAGAGCTCGAGCCCCGAGGAGCATGTGATGCTTTCGGGCATTGTGAATTTCGTCAATACCGAGGTACAGGAGATCATGAAGCCGCGGGTGGACATGACGGCCCTCGATATTACGGATGACTACGACCACGTGAAACGGACGATCATCGAGTCGGGTTTTTCGCGCATTCCGGTCTACGAGGAGGATATGGACAACATCCGGGGAACGCTCTACGTAAAGGATCTGTTGCCCTATATCAACAACGAGAGGGATTTTGCGTGGCAGCAGTTGATGCGCAAGCCCTACTTTGTCCCCGAGCACAAGAAGATCAACGACCTGCTGGCCGATTTCCAGTCGAACAAGGTGCACATGGCGATCGTGGTCGATGAATACGGTTCGACGCTGGGTCTGGTTTCACTCGAGGACATCATCGAGGAGATCGTCGGTGAGATCTCCGACGAGAGCGATAACGAGGAGACCTTCTATACGCGCCTGGATGCCAAAACCTACCTTTTCGAGGGGAAGACGCACCTGGGGGATTTCGAGCGGATCCTCGAACTGGATGAAGGGACCTTCTCCGACGTAAAGGGGGAGGCTGAGACGCTGGCGGGTCTGATGCTGGAGCTGAAGCGGGATTTCCCGCGCAAGGGCGATACCTTTACGTCGCACGATCTTCGGTTTACGGTCCAGGAGATGGAGGGACACCGGATCGACAAAATCCGCGTCGACCTTCCATGATACCCTGCCTGTTGCTCGGATCACCGATGCCTCCTGAGGAGACGGCCCTGTGGACGACCTGCGAGGAGCAGGTCCGTGCGTCGACCTTCCGTAACGAGCGCCGGCGTCGCGAGTATCTCACATGGCGGACGCTTGTACGCCGTGAACTGGGTCGGGATCTCCGCATCGCCTATAATGATCTGGGGGCTCCGGTTCTTCCCGACGGCGAAGCCTTTGTTTCGGTCTCGCATTGCGAGGGGCGTGTGGCCGTTGTTCTCTCTTCGCGGCCATGTGCCGTCGACATCGAGCCTGCAGGGCGTAATTTTTCCCGTGTTTCCGACCGTTATCTGACCCCTTCCGAACAGTTGTTGTCGGACGATCCGCTGTGGCCGGGCTTTGTGTGGTGTGCCAAGGAGGCCCTTTACAAGTATGCCGGCCGGGCGGGACTCGATTTCCGGGAGGAGCTGCGGATCCTCGCTGCGGACCTCGCAGCCGGACGAATTGTCGGGCAAATTGCCTCCGATCCCCCGGTTACGCTTGCAGCCGCCTGTACGGAGGGTTTTCTGGTGGTCTCTCTCTTGTAAGGCTCCGTGCCGCTCGATTCAACCTCTTTCCGATTTGCCGCCATGGAGATCTCCGCGCCCCGACTTCACGCCTTGCCGACCGATCCGTGCGATCCACTTCTGATGTCCGGATCCGAGGAGATTGCCGATGTCGTGTTTCGGTCGGCCGACTTTTCCAACCTCCACCGCGACCATCTTTTCGTGCAGAACGCCTGTTTTTCGGGATGCGGTTTCTCCGGGGCTACACTCGTCCATGTCCAGTTTGCCGATGTCGTATTCCGTAACTGCGACTTTTCGAACGCCGATCTGTCCGGTTGCAGTTACCATCGGGTCCGATTTGTGGATTGTCGCCTTTCGGGGGCGAATCTTTCCGAGACGACCGCTCATCACCTGTCGCTTGAACGTTGCAAGGGTGAGTGGCTCAACAGCTCCTTTTCGCGCCTTCGGACGGTACGGTTTGCCGATTGCCGCCTCTCCGGCTCTTCGTTCAGCGATTGCCGTCTCGAGCAATGTGAATTCGTTGCCTGCGATCTTTCTGAGACGGAATTCTTTGGAACTCGTCTCCGAGGGCTCTCTTTTGCCGACTCCGTCATTCGGGGTCTGCGCGTTCGTGAGGTTGAATCTTTTGAGTTGAATGGATTGAAAGTGAATGCTTTACAGGCCGTTGAACTGGCTCGTCTGCTGGGCTTGGAGATCGAAGAATGAGGCGTTCTTCAAAAAATTTACATATTTAGTAAAATTTCTTAATAAAATATTTGGAAGATTGCCTTTCGCGCATTACCTTTGCCGCGTCTTAAATGATAAAATATTTTAATAATTATTTAAAATTATTTACTATGAAGGCAAAGATTGGAGAGTGGGTACGCACCGCTCTGATTATGTTGGGAGAGAGCATTAAATACCGTGAGATGTAAATCTCCCTTTTACAGTGAATTAAAACCGAAAACTTCGATAAAATGGAAGCAGCCCGACTCTTACGAGCCGGGCTGCTTTCGTATGGTGGGCTGGAAGAGACTATTTCCAGCCGAGTTTTTTGCGGATCTCCTTGGGTACGGCATTCCGGTTGACCATGATCGACATGGTTTTGTATTCGACGAAAGGCCGGGAGAAGTACCAGAATCCGTCGTAGGGAGGCATGACGTCCCAGGAGTTCTGGACCTTGAAGTAGCGGTTTCCGATCTGATCCGTGGCCGTTCCGACGATCACCATGCCGTGGTCATCCGTCGTTTCGTAGTTGTCGAAAGCCTCCTGGCGCATTTGCTGATCGATCTTGCGCTCTTTGCCGGGTTTGTCGAACTTGTAGAGTGCGGCCTCTTTCTCTCGCTCGGTAAGTTTTCCCCACTTTTCGGCCTCGGTACCGCTCATGCTCTCCGTATCGGCTTCGGGCATGATGCCGAGTCCCTTGGTGCGGCTGAATCCCTTTTCGCTGACATCCGTTCCCCAGGCGATGGTATAGTCGTTCTCGAGGGCGTAGTCGATGGTCTGCATCAGCTCGTCGAGCGGGAGGTTCCAGACCGATGCCCACATCCAGTTGTCGGGCACTTCGAGCATGAAGGGTTCATAGAAGGGGTGGTGCGTGAAGGAGGAGAGGTCCACGTAGTCATCCATGTCGATCGGGAGCGATGCGGCGAACGACTGCGGGGTGTACTCCTTGCCCTCGTAGGTGAAGGTTTCGGGCCGGGGACCGAAATATTCGTCGAGAATGGCGTCAAATCCGCGTTTCCAGGCTGTGGAAAGGGGCTTTGTGTCGCCCGAGGCCTGGATGACGGCATCGAGATAGGCCTTCAGAACGGGCGTGAGTTCATGGAAATCGGGCTTGTCGGTTCCGTAGTTGAGTCCGGGATAGACCTCGAAGGGGACGATCCCATGTTGTTTGATTCCCTCCGTCACGTCGTGCGAGGCTCCTCCTTCGGCGAAGTTGAGCTCTCCGTGCAGACGGACGTACTTCTCGGCCTTGTCCATAAACGAGTGTCGTACGATCCACATCTCGGAAAGATGCATTTCGGGACCTCCGGCACGAAGGATCTCGTTTTCGAGCATCGTCATCGTGGAGTAGCACCAGCAGGTGCCGCTTCGGTTCTGGTTCTTGACCGGGGTCGAGCGGATGATCTTGCCGTCGGTGAAATGGTACCCCTGTGTGGAGTCGGGCTTCTGGGCTGCGGCTCCGAGTGCGAGGCAGATGGCGAGAGCCGAGAGTAACAGGTTTTTCATGGTATGAATGGGTCTTGGTTTTACCGTTTTGCGTGTTGTCTCTTCTTTTCGGGGAGTCGGTGGCTCCGAGTGGTCTCCCGGGGCCTCGCCGGGGTTATTTTTTTGCCCCGGCCACGATTCTCAGACACTCCTCGAGCGTCAGTTCCTCGGGTTTTGCACCCTTCGGAATCCGGTAGTTCTTTCCCTTGTAGGCGATATAGGGGCCGTAGCGGCCGTTCTTGACCAGCATGTCGGGATCTTCATCGAAGCTGCGCAGCGGGGTGTTGGCGGCTGCGGCTGCTGCCTGGTGTTCGCGTACGATCTCCACGGCACGATCGTGGGTCAGCGTGTAGGGATCGTCGCCCTTGGCAAGCGAAGCGAATGACTTTCCGTAGCGTACGTAAGGGCCGTATTTCCCGAGTCCGACCACGAGTTTTTCGCCGTCGAGCTCTCCGACTTCCCGGGGCAGGGCAAAGAGCTCCAGTGCCTCCTCCAGGGTGATCGATTCGATAAGCTGCCCCTTTTTGAGCGAAGCGAAGCGGCTCTTCTCCCCCTCGGCCCCTTCGATCTCGACCATCGGACCGTAACGTCCGATGCGGGCCTTGACCGTGTGTCCCGTCTTGGGGTCGTTGCCCAGGATGCGGACTTCGCGGGGTTTCGAACTCTGGGTAGTGATGGCATTGTCGACCATCTTGTGGAACGGTCCGTAGAAGTCGCCGATCATCTTCTCCCAGGTGATGTCGCCTTCGGCGATGCGGTCGAACTCCTTCTCGACGTTGGCCGTGAAGTTGTAGTCGATGATCGGGCCGAACTGAGCCTCCAGATAGTCGTTGACCACCATGCCGATATCGGTCGGCGAGAGACGGTTTTTCTCCTTCCCGAAGCTTTCCGAGAGATTTTCGCGGGAGATCTTCTCCCCCTTGAGGGTCATCTGTGCGAAGAAGCGTTTCTGTCCCTCCTTGTTCTGTTTGACGACGTATCCGCGGTTGATGATCGTTGTGATCGTCGGGGCATAGGTCGACGGACGTCCGATTCCGAGCTCTTCGAGTCGTTTGACGAGCGAGGCTTCGTTGTAGCGTGCCGGTGCCGAGGTGAAACGCTCCGTGGCGGTGATCCGCTCGGCTTCCAGGCGATCGCCCGTTGCGAGTTTCGGCAGACGTCCCTCTCCGCTTTCTGCGGCCTGGTCGTCATCCGTCGACTCGGAGTAGAGCCTCAGGAATCCGTCGAAACGGACCACCTCGCCCTGAGCGACGAACTGATGCTGCGATCCCGATATGTCGATGGTGATCGTCGTCCGGTCGAGTTCGGCACAAACCATTTGCGAAGCGACGGTACGTTTCCAGATCAGATCGTAGAGCCGTTTCTCTTCGGCCGTGCCTTCGATCGACTGTCTTTCGATGTACGACGGACGGATCGCCTCGTGAGCCTCCTGTGCCCCCTTTGTTTTGGTTTTGTAATTGTACCACCGGGAGTATTTCTCGCCGTAGAGCTTGATGACCTCCTCCTTGCATTGGGCCAGCGCCTGCTGCGAGAGGTTCACGGAGTCGGTACGCATGTAGGTGATCAATCCCTGTTCGTAGAGGTGCTGGGCTACGGACATGGTTCTCGAAACCGACATGCCCAGCTTGCGCCCGGCCTCCTGCTGGAGTGTGGAGGTCGTGAACGGAGGTGCCGGATAGCGTTGTGCGGGTTTCTCTTCCGATTTTGCGACCGTGAATGTGGCCCCGATGCAGGAGCGCAGGAATGTTTCGGCCTCCTCTTCGGTTTCGAAGCGCGTCGGGAGTTCGGCCTTGAAGAGGCTCTTTTCGGGGTCGTCGGCGGCATGGAACTGCGCCACGACGCGGAAATAGGGCGTCGAACGGAAGCCGATGATTTCGCGTTCCCGCTCGACGATCAGCCGTACGGCCACCGACTGCACGCGCCCTGCCGAGAGCGAGGGCTTGACCTTCTTCCAGAGCACGGGCGAGAGTTCGAAGCCGACCAGTCGGTCGAGAATACGGCGGGCCTGCTGGGCATTGACCAGATTCATGTTGACCGTGCGGGGTTTCTCGATGGCCTCGAGGATGGCGCGTTTGGTGATTTCGTGGAAGACGATGCGCTTGGTCTGATCGACGGGAAGTCCCAACACTTCGGTCAGGTGCCAGGCGATGGCCTCTCCTTCGCGGTCTTCATCGGATGCGAGCCAGACGGTCTTGGTTTTGGCGAGTTTATTGAGTTCGTCGACGACCTTCTTTTTGTCTGCAGGAATCTCGTAAACGGGTTTGAATCCCTCTTCGATATTGATTCCGAGATCCTTCTTTGCCAGGTCGCGGATGTGTCCGAAACTCGACTTGACGACGAAATCCTTGCCGAGGAACTTTTCGATGGTTTTGGCCTTGGCCGGGGACTCGACGATAACTAAATTATCCTGCATTTGTTTTTACGGCTTGGAAACGCGAAAACCTAAGTTTGGCACTTAGGTTCCGCGGAGGTTTTATCGATGCTTACTTGATAAGATTGTATGCCAGGTCGAAACGGATCGGACAATCGAGCGTCTTGTCGTCCGTGGAGGCACCCTGGAATACACCGAACGAGTTGGAGTATAGACTGTATGCCTCGGGGCCGATGTAGACGGTTCGGTTGGCGACCGCATCCCAGTTGACAGCCTTCTTCCAGGCTTTGTACCCCGCCTGGAAAGCGGCCAGATCTTCTGCCTGAATGTTGCCTTGCTCGTCCTTCGACGGCAGAGAGGGATAGACGGCTCCGGCAGCCTCCTTGACCTCGATGTAGCTGTTCCAGAGTTGCTGCAGATAGCCCGTGATGTTGAGAACGTAGCATCCGCGGCTGCGGTTGACGTATCCGCCGTATGCGAGCGACGTACTGTAGTTCTGCTCGTAGGAGTAGGCGTAGTCGGAGACGGGGGTCAGCGTCTTGTAATTGGTATAGAGACCCAGACGGTTCGGGGCCGCGTTCATCTCCTCGATGAGCGGCAGAAGCGGGCTTCCGGTACTGCCATCCCCCGGATTCGGGTCGAGATCGCTCCAATCGTAGCTGCTTCCGGTGAAGTAGATCGACATCCGGGCCTGACTGAAGGCCAGGGTGCGGAAGTTTTTGCCGTCCTTGGCATTCTCTTCGGCAATGACTTCTTCGAGCCGTGCGAAGAATTCGTGGGTGAAGGTCATCTCGGTGATAGCACCGCCAAGCCCCTCGACCCGCAACTGGGTGACGGCCTCGCGCGTATCCTCGGCTCCGGCTTCGGGTTCGGGTCCGGGTTCCTGCGCATCCTTCTCCTCGAATGCGACCTCGGGAACCGAGATCTGTGCATAGTCGTGCTGGATGGAGTTCACCGAGACATTACCGTGCGGGGCATAGGAGTCATAGAAATAGAAGACCATGCCGACGGTATCCTTGATCAGTGACGGGTCTCCCTCGACGCGGTTTCGGCCGTAGATCGAGAGACCCGAAGCCTCGAGCGACGTGGCGTAGATCGTTCCGGTATTGCTGCCCTGCTTGGTGAGGGCATATTGGGGATCCGGATCTGGAGCGATATAGAGCCCTGGGAACTCCTCGAGGAAGTATTCGAGACTGTCGTTCGTATAGATCGTATAGTCATTGTAGTATTTTTCCCCTTCCTTTTGGAGCATCAGACGTTTGATGTAGTCGCGGCCCTCGTCGGTCGGCGTCATCGTAACGGCGGTGGTGGAAGGATATTTCCCCTCGCCGCCGAGCGTGAAGCGGAAGAGGGGCTTCTGGGTGTTGACAGTCGACTCGTCGGGGGTGAAATTCAGGTAGAAGGTCGTATCGTTCTTCTCCTTTTTGGTGATGTAGTCGTTGCTGAGGATCTCGTATACGGCGAAGTGCTGTTCGGTCAGTGTATCCCGTCCGAAACTCGAGATGCTGAGCAGGATCTGTGCGGAGTCGAAGATGGGCATGTATCCGAAATACCCTTCGGGTACGGTGTAGTAGCTGACCATCTGGGTGAGGAATCCGGCCGTTCGTTCTCCGAGGGTGTCGTTGATCTGGGCTCCGAAGTATCCGTAGGAGATGTTGGAGCTGATGACCGAATCGGTCTTGAAGAGCCGGGTTTCGACATATTTCCGGGGATTCAGTCCGTCGATGGTTTTTGTTCTTCCGTCGATGGTCACGTATCCGGCACGCATCTGCTGATTGTCGGGGATGAGGTTGCCTCCAAGCGTATCGTCCACTTTGGTGCAACTTCCGAACGTCAGGGCTCCGACAAGTGCGAGCAGCGCGATGCGGAGCGTACGACGGGCGTTATTGAATCGCTTCATAGAATCGGTTGTAATTATCGAAAAAGTCCTCTGCGTCGGGTTTCTGGTATTCAAGCACGGGTTTTCCGGAGTTCCGGGCCCATTCGAGAACCTTGGGGTCCACGTCTTCGGAAGCCGCGACCACCCCATCGGCATAATGGATAACGAAACGGCAGAGATTTTCGTATGAAGGGAGGTCGAGAAGGTCGATATTTTTATCTTTGACCCCTTCGCCTGCGATCTTCTCCTTGAACTGTCTGTCGAGGGTTTCGGGGAATGCGTCGCCGTAGAGGGATACGACGATCTTGACGTCCCGGAAGATGGGATCGTCGGCAAAGACCTTTTTCAGATAGACGGGGACGATACCGGCAAACCACCCGTGGCAGTGTACGATCGAGGGGGTCCACCGGAGTTTCTTGACGGTTTCGAGGACTCCGCGGGCGAAGAAGATGGCCCGTTCGTCGTTGTCCGGGAAGTAGTTGCCGTCGGGGTCCGTGAGGACGGCCTTTCGGGAGAAGTAGTCGTCGTTGTCGATGAAGTAGATCTGTACGCGGGCTGCGGGGATCGAGGCGACCTTGATGATGAGCTGATGGTCGTTGTCGTCGATGATGAGGTTCATGCCGGAGAGGCGTATAACCTCGTGCAGCTGGTGTCTGCGCTCATTGATACACCCGTATCGGGGCATGAAGGTTCGGATTTCGTTTCCGCGCTCCTGCATGGCCTGTATCAGTTCACGGCACAGCCGGGAACCCTCCGTTTCGGGGAGATAGGGGGTGATTTCCTGACAGACGTACAGAATCTTGTTTGCCATGTTTCCGGGGGTTTATACCTGCAAAGATACGAAAAAAAATTAAAGTATGAGCATGGCGTCGCCGTAAGTCCCGAAGCGGTATCCCTCTTCGCGGGCGATCTTGTATGCGTTCATGATGGTATCGTATCCTCCGAATGCCGCGACCATCATCAGCTGGGTGGAATAGGGGAGGTGGAAGTTGCTGACCATTGCGTTTGCGACGGTGAAGTCATAGGGTGCGAAGATGAACTTGTTGGTCCACCCCTCCATGGGTTTGATCATGCCGTTCGTGGAGACGGCGGTTTCGAGCGTCCGCATGACGGTTGTTCCGATGGCCACGACCTTGTGGTTGGATCGTTTTGCGTTGTTGACGGCTTCGGAAGCCTCCTCCGATACGAAGAACTGTTCGGAGTCCATCTTGTGCTTCGAGAGGTCCTCGACGTCGACCGTGCGGAAGTTCCCGAGTCCGACATGGAGCGTCACGAAGGTGCTGTCGATGCCCTTGATCTCCATGCGCTTCATCAGATGTTTCGAGAAGTGCATGCCGGCCGTCGGAGCCGCCACGGCCCCTTCGTGTTTTGCGAAGATGGTCTGATAGCGTTCGGCGTCTTCGGGTTCGACCTTTTCGCGCACCCACTTGGGCAGCGGGGTTTCGCCCAGAGCGAAGAGCGCCTTTTTGAACTCCTCGTAGGATCCGTCGAAGAGGAACCGCAGGGTTCGGCCGCGGGAGGTGGTGTTGTCGATGACTTCGGCGACGAGCAGGTCGTCGTCTCCGAAGTAGAGCTTGTTTCCGATGCGGATCTTGCGGGCGGGGTCTACGAGGACGTCCCAGAGCCGCAGATCGCGGTTGAGTTCGCGGAGGAGGAAGATTTCGATCTCGGCGCCGGTCTTCTCCTTGTTTCCGTAGAGTCGGGCGGGGAAGACCTTGGTGTCGTTGAAGACGAAGAGGTCCTTTTCGTCGAAGTATTCGATGATCTCCTTGAAGATGCGGTGTTCGATGGTCCCTTTCGCGCGGTTGATGACCATCAGACGGGATTCGTCACGATTCTCGGCCGGATATTTGGCCAGCATCTCGGGCGAGAAGTCGTATCCGTATTGCGATAGCTTCATAATAAAAACGCTTTTTACGTTCAGAACATAAGACAGATTAAATCCTATACGTAAAAAAAGCTATTTTGTTTCAAGATTTTGCAAATTTTCAAGGAATTCGTCGAGCGTGTGGGCGTTTTCGAGGGTGAAGCCGCCGCTTCGGGTTCTTCGGAGGGCTGTCAGATGGGCTCCGCTCTGCAGGGCGATGCCGATTTCGTGTGCGAGCGAGCGGATGTAGGTACCCTTGCTGCAACGCACGCGGATGCGGATCTTCGGGAGGTCACACTCCAGGAGCTCCATCTCGTAGATCGTGATCAGGGCCTGTCGTACCGTCACCTCCTCGCCGGCCCGGGCAAGTTCGTAGGCGCGTGTGCCCTCGATCTTTTTGGCCGAGTAGACGGGCGGGGTCTGGAGGCGTTCTCCGGTCAGAGAGCGCAACGCCTCCTCGACGGCTTCACGGGTAATATGTTCCCAGGGATAGGTGCAGTCGATTTCGTGTTCGAGGTCGTAGCTGGGCGTCGTGGCGCCGAGCATGACATCGGCCACATACTCCTTCTCTTCGGCCTGCAGGGCGTCCACCATCTTGGTGGCGCGGCCGATGCAGACGAGCAGGATGCCTGTGGCCAGTGGATCGAGCGTCCCGGCATGTCCGACCTTGATGCGACGGTATCCGAGTTTACGGAGCGAGAACTTGATTTTCCGCACCACATCGGTTGATGTCCAGCGCAGGGGTTTGTCCAGCACGGCGATGTATCCCTCCTCGAAGTTGATGCCGTGCAGTTCGAGCTGTTCTTTCATCAGCAGAGATAACTTGCGATGGAGACGATTCCGGCCACGGCACAGTAGACGGCGAACCAGATGAGTCTTCCACGTTTGATGATTTCGAGCATGAAACGGCAGGCCAGGCATCCGGTGATGAACGAGGCGATGAATCCTGCGGCGAGGGGCCCGGTTGCGACACCTGCTGTCAGTTCGCCCTTTGCGGCTTCGAGGAGTGTTTCGCCGAGAATCGGGGCCAGGACCATGAGGAACGAGAACTGGGCCACGGCGGCCTTTTTGTTGCCGAGGAGCAGTCCGGTGGCGATGGTCGATCCGGACCGGGACAAACCTGGCATGGCGGCACAGGCCTGGGCCACGCCGATGATCAGGGCGTCGCGATAGGAGATCGACTCTTTCTGCCGGGGTTTTGCGTAGTAGGCGAATGCGAGCAGAGCGGCCGTAAGCAGGAGCATGGCTCCGACGACGGCCAGGATGTACGGGGCGTTGAGCAGGGCGTCGATCCGATCCTTGAGCAGGAATCCGACGATGCCGATGGGGATCATCGAGACGACGATCTTGAGGATATAGGCCTGTTCGTCGTTGAAGTGTCGGGAGAACAGCCCCTTGAGGAGCTGGCGGATCTGACTCCAGAGGACAACGATCGTGCTGAGGACCGTAGCGGCGTGGAGGGCGACATCGAACGTGAGGTTCTCTTCGATCTCGACGCCGAGGAGCTCCTTGGCGATCTGGAGGTGCCCGCTGCTCGAGACGGGGAGGAACTCGGTGATACCCTGTACGATGCCGAGCAGGATGGCTTGTAACGTATCCATTGTTTTATTCGAAACGTTTCATGATGGCATAGATCTCGAAGGCGAAGCCACCGATGACAAGGATCGGGGCGAGGGTGATTCTCCGCCAGGAGAACATCGCGTAATTGAATTCGTCGGGAGAGTCGCTGCCGCCTCCGGCCATGAGGAGGAATCCGAGGAGGATGACGGCGAATCCGATGGCCAGCAGGATATAGTTCTTGTGTGAAAGGGGCATGCGCGGATTTTCGGGTTTCTGGTCCGGAGTTCTGGACTGATCTTTTTTCATTTAATATAGGTATATCTTGTTAGACTTCATGTTGACGAATTTGTTGAGAGCCGCGAAGGTAAAGAGTCCGGAGATGAGCACGCCGCCGAGGATCATTCCTGCGAGGATGCAGGCGATCTTTTCGATTTCGGCGAAGGTCACGAATTCGGGCACGGCTTCGTTGAGTCCGTAGACGGCCAGCGCGAAGAGCAGCGAGGCGGCCACGCCGGCCAGTACGCCCTGGGTGATGCTGCTCTTTAGGAAAGGCTTCATGATGAACCACTTGGTAGCCCCGACGAGCTTCATGGTGTTGATCAGATAGCGTTTCGAGAAGATGGCCAGACGGATGGTGTTGCTCAACAGGATGAGCGAGATGATGAGCAGCGCGCCGCCGAAGAGGATCAGAACGAGGCGGATCTTGCTGACCGTTGCATGGAGTCGGTCGGCGACCTGTGCGGGGTACGAAACTCTCTCCACGCCGGGGATCCGTTCGATGGCGCCGATCAGGTCGTCGCGCAGCGCCTGGTCGGCCGAAGCGGCCGTGAGGGTGAGTTCAAAGGAGTCGAGCAGGGGATTTTCGGGGAGGACCTCCTCGAATTCGGCCCCGAACATCTTGCGGAATTCGGCATCCTCGGCCTTGGCTTCCCGGGAGGAGAATTCGATCGTGGCGATGAGATCCTCGGCTGCGAGCCGCGTCTCGATCTCGGCACGCTGTTCGTCGGAGAGGTCGTTCGTCAGCTCCACGGTGACGGCGATGCTCTCCTGGAGGGTTCGGGCGACCTTCAGGGCCGCGGTCATCAGATAGCCGACCGATCCCAGCAGAAAGAGCACGAGCGTGATGCTGACCGTCGAAACGATGTAGGAGTTCCGAACCTTGCGTTTGAGTCTTTTGTCATCCTTCATGGCTGTCACGTTTTTTCTTGCACAGGGCATAGACGATGGCTGCGAGAGCGCCGAGGAGGATCAGCGCCGAGCAACATCCGGTGACGGCCTCGACGGTCGTCCAGCCGGGGGCGCGGAACCTCCATTCGACGACGTGCTCCCCGGCCGGGAGACGCATGGCCCGCAGCACGTAGTTGGCGCGGAAATAGGGGGCCTCCACGCCGTCGACACAGGCCGTCCACCCCTTGTCGTAGAAGATTTCGGAGAAGACCGCTATGGCCTCTTCGGGTGCGGAATATTCGTACCGGAGGTAATTGGGGCGATACTCCTTCAGGTCGATTCGAGCCGATTCGCCGCTTCCGAGGGGCATCGGACGGGAGATGGCCTCCCCGGCTGATGCGCGCTGGGCTTCGGCCACGACGGCCGTCGTGCGGAGGTCGACCTTCTCCAGCAGGTCGATCTCCTCGCGAGCCGAGGCGGCGAAGGCGACCGAGTCGACGAACCAGGCGGCCCCGAATGCCGACATGCGGCGTTGTGCCTGCGGTTGCCCGTCCTCTCCGGGGACGATCACATAACGGGTGTTGAGCATGTCGAGCACCTTGGGATTCAGATCGTTCAGATAGCGGTCGATCAGATCCTGATAACGGGCCAGTTTGGCGCCGTGGTATCCGCCCACGGAGCGGTGGAAATAGGAGGTTGTGGCGTCGTTGAAGGGGCTGACGGTGAGGTTCAGCACGCGATAACCGGGCTCCTTGTCCTCGAGGATGGCCAGATCGGCGGACGAAGGGGTTACTTGCGTGTGTCGGGGCGTAACGAAATCCTCCGAGGAGAGGAATCGCAGATCCACGGGTACGAGATCCAGCAGCATCACTCCGGCCAATGCGGCGATCATCGCTCCGCGGTTGATCTTGCGCAGTCCCCACAAGGCGACACACCCGGCAGCCAGGAGGATCATGACCAGCGAACGCCAGGCGTCGGCCTGCATCATCTGCTGCCGGTCGGCGGCCATGGCCCGGGCCACGGCGTCACCCCACTCGACATCCATGCCGCGGTCGATGTAGGATTGGAGCCCGTTTGCGGCGAATACCTGCCGGAAGGTTTCGGCCATCTGATCGGCGCTTGCCGCGCGTCCGAAGTCGAAGAGAGCCCCTCCGGCCACGGCGAAGAGCAGACAGAGCCCCCCGGAGATACCGGCCGCCCAGGCAATTCCTCTCCAGAACCGTTCCCGGGGCACCTCTTCTTTCCAGAGGCGCATCAGGGCGAAGGCTCCCAACAGGGGCACGGCCCACTGCAGGATGACGAGGGTCATCGAGACGGTTCTGAATTTGTTGTATCCCGGGAGATAGCGGAAGGCCATTTCGGTGAATCCCATGAAGTTGCGCCCCCAGGCCAACAGCAGCATCAGCAGACAGACGGCAAGAATCCACCACTTGTTGCGTCCGCGGGCCCAGACGATGCCCAGTATGGCGAGAAAGATGGCCGCGGCGCCGAGGTAGGTCGGACCGGCGGTGTAGGGTTGCTCGCCCCAATAGGCCGGGAGTTGGCCGGCCCAGCTGCCGAGCGACGGGGCGCCCAGCTGGCGGCCGATGTCGGTAAGTTCCGCGGCGGTCTGTCCGTCGGCGGGGAACGTCGCGGCGGACTCGCGTCCCATGAAGTCGGGGACAAGCAGGTTGAAACTCTCGGCCTTTCCGTAGCTCCAGGCCGTGGCGTAGTCGAGATCAAGGCCTCGATTGTCGGATTCGGAGGCCGTGGTGAGCTCCGACCCTCCGCGGATGGTCTCTTTGGAGTGTTGGGCCGTGTACCAGAGGGGTGCGAAGTTCGATCCCAAGGCCAACAGCCCGGCTGCGGCCAGCACGGCCGTACGTTGGAGGAACTCCCCGGTGCGTTTTCCCCGCATCGCAACGATGCCCTCGCTGATCCAAAATGCGGCTATGGCTACCAGGAAATAGTAGGTGATCTGCGGGTGGTTTGCTCCGATCTCGAGCGAGGTGGCCAGCGCCGTAACGACCGCTCCGGCCCACATGTTTCCGCGCAGGACCATCCAGGCGCCGCCCATCATCAGCGGAGCATAGACCAGGGCCCACATCTTGGTGATGTGCCCGGCGCCGATAATCAGCAGGAAATAGGTCGAGAAGCCGTATGCGAGGGCGGGAACGATCCCGACCCAGGGGTTGACGCCTCCGATGAGCAGCATGATCCAGAATGCGGCCATGGCGAAGAAGAGGAAGGCCGCAGGTGTGTCGATCCAGGTGAAGACCTTTCCGACATATGTCTTGACGAATTGTGCGGGGTAGGCGATGTTGATCAGGTAGGCGGGCATGCCTCCGAACATGCCGCCGGTCCATTGAGGATCCTCGCCGGTTTGTGCGCGCATCTTATAGATGTCTCCGGACATGCCCTTGTACTGTACGACGTCGTGCTGCGGGAGGACCTCTCCGCGGAACTGCGGGGCGCAGTAGAGGGCTGCGGTGACGAAAAAGATCACGAGCGCCGCGGCTGCCGGGAGCAGTTTGGCGAAGGTTGCTTTGGGAAAATTCATTTCATCGAGTCTTTACCGAAGGCCAAAGGTACGAAAAAAGCGTGAGAGTCCGTGCCTTGATTGGGAAAAATGACTATCTTTGCAATTATGATTACGCTTGAAAACATCCGCAAGCCCATCACGGCGGAACTTGCCGCATTCGAAGAGTTCATCGAACGGCAGTTCACGGCCGAGGGGGAGTTGCTGTCCGATATGTTGCGTTATGCGCTTTCGGCGCGCGGGAAGGGGATTCGTCCGATGTTGGTGATGCTCTCTGCGGCGATGAATGCTCCGGTCAAGGGGGCTTCGACAGGCCGTCGGGCATGCCTTGCGGCGATGCTGGTCGAGATGATTCATGTGGCGTCGCTGATCCACGACGATGTGATCGACGAAGCCGATACGCGTCGGGGTCGAGCCTCGGTGAATGCCCGCTGGCAGTCGCACAAGGCGGTGATTCTGGGAGATTATATTCTGGCTCGCAACATGAGCATCGGTCTGCAGAGCGGACAGTTCGATCTGGTGACACACATCTGCGGTTCGATGGCTGCGCTGTGCGAAGGGGAGGTGCTTCAGGACGAGTGCGCCGCCAACCGGACGATGACGCGCCAGTCTTACCTGGAGATCATCTACAAGAAGACGGCTTGTCTGCTGGGGGTCAGCTCTTCGGCGGGGGCCCTGGCTGTCGGAGCCACCCGGGACAAGGTGACGACGATGCGGCGTTTCGGAGAGGCGCTGGGCATGGCCTTCCAGATTCAGGATGATATTTTGGACTATACGCCGACGGCCCAGACGGGGAAGCCGGCGTGCAACGACCTGCGTGAGGGGAAGATCACGCTCCCGCTGCTGACCGTGCTCGAACGGGCCACGGAGGCACGTCGTGCGGATTTGCTCGAGCGGCTTTCACGTTGTCATGCGGATGATGCCGCGGTGGAGTATCTACGCTCCACGGTGGAACAGGAGGGAGGGCTTCGGGAAGCCGGAGCGGTGATGCAGGGATATATTTCGCGGGCCGTAGAGATGCTTTCGGACTACGAAGAGTCGGCGTACCGATCCGCTCTGGTGAACCTTTGCGCCTATGTGGCGGAGAGGGACCGATGACTTGAAACTCATTAACCTAATTTATAAACCAATTATGGAACAAACGCAAAAGAAAAACTACACGTTGCCCATCATCATGATGTTCGCGCTGTTTGCGATGATCTCGTTCGTGACGGGCCTCACGAATCCGCTGGGGGTAATCGTGAAGAATCAGTTCTCGGTAGCGAACTGGATGTCGCAGCTGGGCAATGCCGCCAATTTTATTGCCTATGCCTTCATGGGTCTTCCGGCGGGTCTGATGCTCAAGCGCATCGGTTACAAGAAAACGGCGCTGGTGGCCGTAGCCGTCGGATTTGTCGGTGTGGGTATCCAGTTCCTGGCCGGTGAGGCGGGCAGCTTCGCCATCTATCTGGCCGGAGCCTTCATCTCGGGCTTCTCGATGTGTATGCTCAACACGGTGGTCAACCCGATGCTCAACACGTTGGGCGGCGGCGGCAAGAAGGGTAATCAGCTGATCCAGTTCGGCGGTTCGCTGAACTCGATCTCGGCGACGATCGTTCCGATCCTCGTGGGTTATCTGATGGGTAACGCCGCCAATGCGACGATCAGCGACGCTGCCCCGGCCCTCTTCATCGCCATGGGTATCTTCGCCCTGGTCTTCGTGGTGCTGCTGGCCGTGAATATTCCCGAGCCGTATGCCATCGAGGAGGCCAAGTCGGCCAAGAAGGACAAGTACAGCGCCATGTCGTTCCGTCACTTCGTACTGGGTACGGTGGCCATCTTCATCTATGTGGGTGTCGAGGTTGGTATTCCGAACTTCATGAACCTCTTCCTGACGGCGGCTCCGGACGCTGCGACGAGCGGTATGGGTATGGCCGCAGCAGCTGCAGGTTCGCTGGTGGGCACCTACTGGTTCCTGATGATGTGCGGACGACTGCTGGGTGGTGTGATCGGCGGTAAGGTGTCGAGCCGAGCCCAGCTGATTGTGGTCAGCATCGCGGCGATCGTCTTCGTGCTGCTGGGTATCTTTGCTCCGACGACGGTAACGGGTCGCATGCCGGTCTTCACGGGTACGGGCTTTGCGATGATCGAGGTGCCGATCGGCGTGATGTTCCTTACGTTGTGCGGTCTGTGCACCTCGGTGATGTGGGGCGGCATCTTCAACCTGGCGGTCGAGGGTCTTGGCAAATACACCTCGATGGGTTCGGGTATCTTCATGATGATGGTCTGCGGTGGCGGTATCCTTCCGCTGATCCAGGGCTATGTTGCCGACATTTCGGGCTACCTGTCGAGCTACTGGGTGATCATCGCCGGTTTGGTCTACATGCTCTACTACGCTGTGGCCGGATCGAAGAACGTGAACAAGGATATTCCGGTGGACTAACCGACGCACAGCGTTTTTGAAAAAGAGTGACGGGACGCCCTGCAAAAAGGGTGTCCCGTTTTTGTGTGCCGGGCAATCGGGAGAAGCGTTGTTGCGCAGGGACGGAGGGACTCCGATACGCCGTTTTGCTCCGGGAGTACGGATCCTGCCGGGCCCATTCCCGGTTCAAGGATACCCCCTTCCTCTCTCC
>CALUJN010000066.1 GCA_944320985.1 uncultured Alistipes sp.
TCGGTGAGGTGGAGAACTTCCTCGACCGGCAATCCGCCGACAAACCCTTCTTCCTCTATTACGGACTGCATCAGCCGCATGTTCCGCGTGCTCCGCATGCGCGCTTCGTTGGCAAGACCGACCTGGGGCCGCGCGGTGACGCCGTGGTCGAGGCCGACTGGTGCGTGGGAGAGGTGATTGCCCACCTCGAAGAGAAGGGGCTGCTGGAGAACACGCTGGTGATTTTCACTTCGGACAACGGTCCGGTGATCAACGACGGTTACTACGACGATGCCGAGGAGCGTCTGGGCAACCACGATCCCAAGGCCGGGACGCGCGGCGGCAAGTACAGCCTCTACGACGGCGGTACGCACGTCCCGATGATCGTCTACTGGAAGGGGCATGTCAACGCGAAAGTCTCCCCGGCCTTTGTCTCGCAGCTCGACCTCTTCGCCTCGCTGGGCAAGCTCGTCGGAGGTGAGGTTCCCGAGAGCGTCGACAGCCGCGAATATCTCGATACGCTGCTCGGCAAGACCGACACCGCACGTGAGGACCTCATACTCGAGGCACAGGGCAAGCTGGCCTACCGCAGCGGAAAATATGCACTGATCCCGCCCTACAAGGGTCCCGAGACCAACATCACGAAGAACGAACTGGGCAACCTGCCCGACTGGAGCCTCTTCGACCTCGAAGCAGACCGCGGACAGCGGAACAACATCGCCGCGCAGGAGCCCGAAACGCTCGAACGACTCAAAAACGCTTTCATGGCGATCGCCGGGGACCATTACAACCCGCTGACCAAGGAAGAGGAGCTGAAATAGGTTGGGAATATGGAGAGGATACGAGCCGGTTTTCTGATATTGACGATGCTGTTGTCGGCCTCCTGCTACCGGGCTTCGGATGAGCAGGAGCCCGGCCCGGATGAGACCGGCGGATCGGGCGAGCTGTTCCGGGTTCCCCGCAATCCGCCCGTGTTGGATGTCGCTACGGCCGAGGAGGTGAATGTCTGCGATTTCGGAGCCGTTCCCGATGATGACGGGAACGATTGGGAGGCAATCCGGCAGGCTTTCGACTATGTACAGCGGAAAGAGGGGAATGTCCGTCTGGTTTTCACCCCCGGACAGTACCGCATCGAACCGACCACTGCGTCGAACCGGACCCACTGTTTCTCCTTGTCCGGGGTACAGAATTTTGTGATCGACTTCCGGCAGGCGGAGCTGGTGATCGGTGATCCGACCATCGGCCTGCTGAATCTGAAGAGTTGCCGCAACGGCGTGGTGCGCCATGCCGTGGTCGATTACGACCCGCTGCCCTTCACGCAGGGAACGATCGTGTCGCCCAACGGCGGCGAAGGCTATCTCGTCTACCGGATCGATGAGGGCTTCCCGGAGCTCGATGCCGAGCATCTGCTGCAGGCACCGACCTGCTGGGCCACGGTCAAGGATCCGTCGGACCCCCGGATGCTGAAACCCGGGACCCGGAATCTCATTCCGTTCCGTGAGGTCGGCGGAAAACGCTGGGAGAAGCTTTCCGACGGGACTTATCGGATCAACGTTGTTCCGAACTACTATGCCTTGCAGTCCGGTGATCCGATGGTGGTCATCGGCCGTTACAACGGGCGACCGACCTTCACGGTGGCGGACTGCGAGCGGGTGACCTTCGACGGCAATACGCTCTATGCGGGACCGGCCGGCGGTCATGGTATCAGCCAGAGTCCGGAGGTGGCGATCATCAATACGCGCATTCAGTACCGCGAGGGGCGTTTGTTGAGTCAGAATGCCGACTGCGTGCATGCCAATGCCTCGAAAATCGGACCGTGGATCGAGTCGTGCATCTTCGAGGGGCAGTGCGACGATGCCGTCAACCTGAAGACGCAAATGCTGAAAATCCTTCAGGCGGTCTCGGCGGATACCTATCTGCTGTCGGATGAACCCCGGCTGGCCGATGTGCTCTGGCTGTTCAATCCGCGTGACGGGGAGTTGCTGGGGCAGGCCCGGGTGCTTTCGGCCGTGAGTGCCCCGGGAGGGTGTCTGGTCAAACTGGACAAGAGCTTCTCGGGCCTGCGGGTCGGGGAGACCGCCGACTGCGACATGTTCTTCAACGATTACTGCTCAAACGAGAGTTTTGTCATCCGGAACAATATTTTCCGCAACTCGCGGCGTTACGGCCTCCTGATTCAGGCGACGCATGGCAGGATCGAGAACAACGAGTTCTCTGGATTGAGCAGCTCCGGCATTGTGATGCAGAACAACGCCAGCTGGCCCGAGGGATTTGTTCCCTACCAGGTGGCCGTTTCGGGCAATCTGATCCACGATTGCGGCTTTGAGTACACGTATGTCAAGGAGGCGCTCTCGCCGATTGTGATCCGGACGAATACGTATATTGAGCAGACGGCCGCCGGGTATCAGCCTCCGAAGTGGAAAGGGGTGCGGGATATTGTCCTGGACAACAATATCGTGCGGACGGATTCCGAATTCGGTGTGTCGGTGTCCGATGCCGCCGGATTGCGGTTCACAAACAACCGGATTGAATGTGCGGGGCCGGAGCCGTTCGCCATCGAGCGGTGTGAGGATGTCGTGATGGAGTAGGGGTTAGGCTCCAGATGTATGGTTCGGCGGGGAACACCCCGCCGAATTTTTTGTGGCTGGGTATGGATGGGTCGCTTGTAGAGGAAAAAGGTGTGATGTACAGGGGTTAACCTTGCGGATCCAGCAGGAGTAGATGACTCTTTGTGCGCACGGATGAATACGTGTAAAATTCAGCAGATGAGGCAGGTTGCAATGAGGTTCAACGAACTCTTTGTACAACTGAAAGCTTTTGTGGAGGCGGAACAAGTAAACGGCTCAGACCGGTAAACAACCATACGGGCCTGTGGAAATTCTTATTGGCGGTGTGGCTACTGAACGATAACTGACCCCATATAGTCCCTGATTTTGCAATTGATTAGGAAACGAACCTGTGCGTCGTTGCCGTTCTGAAACGGGTGGATGTGCTTGAAACGCTGGTGCAGGTCGGGGATCTCATCGAGTGCCTTGTGCCGCCGGGCGTTGTACTCCGCCAGGAGTCGTTTCCTCTCACGGTATACCTCCTCGGGTGGCGTGGTCTCCATGCTGCCTTTGAGACGCAAGGCTTTCTGCTCGCGAGGCATCTCCAACCGCGGCATGATGTGTCCTATGCGGGGTTTGCGCCGGTGCAAGGTGGTATCCGCCGAAATGTTCCGGGTCTTGCCCGTAAGGAAGGCCCCTTCAATCTTTCCCGAGGCGCAGTAGTTGCGGGCCGTGCGCTCCGCGATACCGTGTTTTGCGGCGAATGTTGCACTCCATATCTCTGAATGCCTGCATCGGAAAGAAATTGCTTATTCGTCGTGCGAACATCGAGTTGATGATGAAGACCAAGCCTTGCGAACGTATCATGCCCAAAGAGGACTTTGATATCTCCGAGTATTGCATCGCCGAGGAGATAGCCTAAATCTAATGTCAATGCCAAATGGGTGTGGACTTATACACGACAGCACAGTGCCGAAAGTGCGAATCCGCCAGTTCGACTATTGCAGCAAAAAACATGTCGATGCTGCCTTTACAAAATATGAGGTAGATTCTGGATCTGACGGAATGGTACACTCCTGAAGCTATTCTGGAAAAATACGACATGATGCATGTCGCCATCCGCTCGCACCTCTTCCGCAGCAATATCTTCTTGAAGAAAGGACATGGGCAGATGACAGACGAGAGCAAAATAAATACCTCTTCCCGTTTTCAGATTACCCTTCCCCAATACAAGGCAAGGACCTGGTTCCGTCCTCGAAGAAACAGGTCCTTGTCCCGCTGCTGTAGTCCTGCTTGCTACCTTTGGTTGAACGATCCACAAGCGTCGTCGTTAGCATCCACGAACAGGTTGCCTTGTCGGGGGCACATCGGGTCGCGGAAGTACCGGCAGTTGCCGCACACGTGGCGATAGTCGACGCTGTTGCCCGACGGGCTGTCATCGTCCGAGTCACCCGAGCCTCCCGAACTGCCTGAGCCGCCCGAGCCCGCACCGGCACCGTCGCTGCGGTCAGACCTTACGAACCACGCTATGGCATATATTACCAGTACCCACACCAACAGCGTTAGCAGGTAACCCACGGCCACCAGCGACAGTGCGGCATATATCAGCTCCCATACGGCGGCTCGGAAACCTATGCGTGTCGACCGTATCAGCACGGCCACCAGCGCCGCACCAGCCCCGACGCCGAACATCACCCCGAGATCCAGCGGCATGGCCATGGCCGTCACGCGCATCGGCACGATCACTACCAGCGGATAGAGCAGCAGCAGGTTAAGTCGCTTGTCGGGTATGATCCTGCAACCGGCACGGCGGTTGAACCATGCGGCCAGGGCCTCGTATTTGAAGAGGTAGAGTACGCAGAAGATGAACATCAATATCGTAAACACCACGCTGCCGTCTGATAGCGCGCCGATCGAAAAATCGACCATCTTCTTCTGCTGTTGTGCCTCGCGCACCTGCTCCTCCGATGCCACAGGAAGCTCCTCTTGCGTCCATCCCCACACCAGCCCGTCGCTTGGGTCCTGCATCATTCGCCAGCCGTCAGCCGTCGTGCTGTCCTTGTACTCGAGACACGTTCCGCGCGGCACTCTTGCTGCCACATCCGCCCCGGCCTTGGGACGTACATAAAGTCGCAGCGTGTCGGCATCCACTGTGTAATATTGTGCCGTGGCACTCTGCACGCAAACTACGGACAGCACGACGGCCGCCGCACACCACACCATGCCGCGCAGGCGGCACAGGACTGAAGATGTAGGATTGTTCATTACCCTGTTTGTTGTATTATTGATCATTTATTCACTTTTCGTCAACGCCGTCAGTCGCCTATGGCGGCATCGCGCATGATATCCTCGCCGCCCCATACCTGCTGCGAGAGCCACCTCTCGGCCGGAGTCGCCCGGAAGGGGCCGTCGGCCGGTAGTCCCAGAGGTAGGAAGACGAAGGTGCAGAGGTCTGCGCTTCCCGTCTCGGCCACGCTCGGCTGATGGCCGCAGAACCCGAGCGTGAACCAACCCTTGCGATCGAATGTTTCGCGTATGTTTTGGCTGCGTATAACGGCCGTCAAGGCTGAGCGCACGGTTGCAGGCGAGAGCTCCTCGGGCATCATGTGCAGCAGCGAGGACTGCGACAGGGTATGAAACACTCCGTGTCGGTAGCAGCCCGAGCGGCCCAGCATGGGATAGCTTCCCTCGGACGATATGAGCCTCTCCTGCTGCACGGCAAAGCGCGACAGGTGGCACGCCACCTTGTCGTAGAGAGCACTGCAGACGGCGAATGCCTCCGACTCTGAGGCGTGGTCGCACATGATTGCCTCGACGTCGAGCAGCATGGGCTGTATGACATAGCTCATGTAGTAGTCGAGATGGAACGAGGCCCCGTCGCCATACCATCCGTCGCCTTTGTACCACTCCATGTGGCGGTCGAAGGCATCATGGTGCCCGCCACGATCAAGGGTAACACCAGCCGCATTCTCCATTGAGAGCATACATGCCACAACGGTCGCAGCTGCCGCGAGGACAAATCGAGATTTCATGTCTTATTGCGTTTTATCTATTCGCATTTGACAAATATACGAATAAGATTCCTCTCCACCAACAGTCCCGTATGGCCCCGAGGACCGTCTCAAGCACTTTCTTATGTGCAGACACTTTTCCCGGAAGAATTTGCTCGATAAAGATTATCTTTGTTTGGCAGTGGTGCTTATCCGGCCATACAACCACAAACACATAACCAGACATAAAATTCACCAAATTGCTGATTCCTGCACTGCTCGTTGCCGCGGCGTGCGGCGGGAATGCCCGTCGGGCGTAGATGCACCGATATACCTCTCCCAGCTGGATACTACAACTCGTCGCAATGTGTGCTGCGACGGACTGCTCGGTGGCCACATGCCTGGAGCGTCAGCGCGCCGCGGCGCACCTCTCGCAACTTACGCGCGCGGAGCGTCAGGCCCAACAGCAGGACGACCAGCCTTTCTGATCCATATCTTACCGTGGATGTCCGCCACGAGATGCTCCTCCTTGAGCTGTTGTACGTCCGTAAAGGCCAGTCCTGTCAGACAACAGAAACAGAAAATGTCGCAGGTCTGCGCCAGCCGGGTGATGGCGATCTCTTTGTTGAGCATGGTTTTTAACTCCTGTTTCTCAAGAAATTCCCGTTCGACAGGATCCAGATGAAACCGAATGTGGGCAAACGGATCCTTCTTCATCCACCCTTTGGCCAGCGCAATGCGGATAATCTTCTTGAAGTTCAGCAGGTACTTGGTGGTCGTGTTGTGGCAGCACCGCCGAACCGCTCGGAGGTAGAAATCATAGTCCTCGACGAACTGGTGCGTAATCTCATCCAGATAGCAGTCCTCCTTTTTGTAGGTCGTGCGCAGAAACGCTTCGGTCAGCCGTAGCGTGGTTTCGTAGCGGATCACCGTTCCCGGGGCGAGGCTGATACCCGACAGCGCCCTGCATTTTTCGTTGTGGGCGCGGAAAACCTCCATTAACGTGTGACGGTCCGACTGCTCCTTGCCCAGAT
>CALUJN010000067.1 GCA_944320985.1 uncultured Alistipes sp.
CAAGCGCTTCGCGACCTCGCATCCCATAGCCAGAATCATTTTGCTAAACGCTACGACAAAAAATGACAATTCCCGGGTATGAAACTTTTTGCCGCTTTTATTTGGTTTTATCTTAGAATTCTACCAACAAGGGACTCTCCTGTTTCGACCACCGGAACGGCCTGTTCCACCACTGCGACAATTCCTACCCGATGTTGATGCTCTCCGAAAGACCGCTGCATCGGCTGAAATCGGGCGAGATTGTGATCTGCAGTATCAACGGAATGCTGATAGCAGATGAAGAGGAGCTGAGTATCAAGTCACAACGCTTCCCGATCCACTTCTCGAAACTTTATGTCAACAATACGGAGATCCGTCCGGGCGATGATTCGGGGATTCTGCGTGAGGTGATCGAATATACCGATACAATCCGTTTGGGCCCCAAACATACGACGCTGCGGCTGGATTTCACGGTTCCGAATTATGTGAATGCCCTGCAGCCGGCCGTCGAGTATCGGCTTGAGGGGTTCAACGAAACATGGGTGCCACTGGATCTGCACGATAATATCAATTTTACGAATCTGGCCCCCGGACATTATCGACTGATCGTCCGGTGCCGGATGGATGCTACGGGCGAGGAATCGTCGCGGGCGGAACTGCACATCTTCGTCCGGCCCCCGTTGTACAAGACCATCGGAGCCTATGTCTTCTATGTGCTCTTTTTCCTGACCGTTCTTGTCGTGGTGATCCGGGCCTATACCAATCATATCCGGCTGAAATCATCGCTGGATTCCGTTGAGCGGGAGAAACGCTATCTGCAGGAGTTGAATGAGATGAAGCTGAATTTCTTTGCCAATATTTCCCATGAACTGAAGACTCCCTTGACGCTCATTACCTCCCAGTTGGAAGCCATTTCCCGTCAGAACAATCTCCCTGCGCCGTTTTCGAAGAAAATCCTCAACGTGTTGCGGAATACGGACAAGATGAATCGTTTGATCGGGGAAATTCTCGATTTTCAGAAACAGGAAAATCAGTCGTTCCGGCTGCATCTCGGATTGTACGATCTGGTGAGCTATGTACGGGAGGTATGTGTCCCGTTTCGGGAGTATGCCGTCAGTCAGGGTGTTCTGCTTCATATTGTCAGTCGCCTGCCGGATAACCAGTCGCTGCCGGTGCGTTTTGATAAGGTCCAGTTCGAAAAGGTTCTCTACAATCTCCTCTCCAATGCTTTTAAGGCGACCAAGGCCGGAGGAACGATTACCGTTTCCGTCTCCCGGGAGGAGGATCGGGCCGTTGTCCGTGTCCAGGATACCGGTTATGGAATCGCTCAGGAGAATCTTCACCGTATTTTTGACCGATTCTATCAAGAGAAGGTCGGTTCCTGGCAGAGTGGTTCCGGAATCGGCCTGGCCCTGACAAAAGGAATTGTCGAGGCTCATGGCGGTACGATCCGCGTGGAGAGTAAGCCGAACGAAGGGGCCCTTTTTATTGTGTCGTTACCGCTGGAATCGGTCAATCCTGATTCCCTGCGTGAACTGGCTTCGGCATCCGGCGAGATACACAATGTCGTGGAGGACGATCGTCTGCAGGCTGGTCAGGAAGCAGACAATCCGGAAGACAACCCGCACATGGATGCGGGTACAACTCAAGAATCCTGTGTCGCGGGGACTTCAGTGCCGTTGCTGCCCATGGGAGGGGATGAACCGGCGACGGACGGAACCGATTCGAACGATGGAGAGTCGGAAAAGCAGCGAATGTGTACGATCCTGATCGTAGAGGACAACGAAGAGCTTCTTGGGTACTCTGGCCGAGATTTTTTCTCCGTTTTACCATGTAATTACGGCATCGAATGGCGCCGAAGGCCTGCAACTGACGGAATCCCGTCAACCTGATCTGGTGCTTTCCGATGTCATGATGCCGGTCATGGACGGCGTGGAGATGTGCAAGAAGATCAAGTCCAATTTCAATACCTGCCATATTCCCGTCGTCCTGCTCACGGCTCGAGGTGCCGTTGAACATATCGTATTCGGACTCCAGCATGCAGCCGATGACTATATCCTCAAGCCTTTCAACATTACGCTCCTGCTGGCGCGGTGCAACAACATCATCAAGAACCGGCTGGCTCTGCAGGCGCATTATATGCACAGCCCACAGAGTGATATTAAGCAGGTCGCAACCAATCTGAACGATCAGGAGCTGCTTGGCCGAGCGGTCAAACTCATCGAAGAGAACCTGGATAATGCAGAGTTTGACATCGATACTTTTGCCCGCGAAATGTGTTTGGGCCGGTCCAATCTGTTCCGAAAAATCAAGGGTGTCACCGGACAGACTCCGAATGAATTCATAGTCAATATCCGTTTGAAAAAGAGCCTTGCGCTGTTGAAAAAGCATCCGGACATGCCGGTTTATCAGATTGCCATGATGGTAGGCTTCAATGAGGATACCTACTTCATGCGTTGTTTCAAGAAGGCATTCGGAAAAACTCCGTCTCAGTATCGGTCTGAAATTTCGGGACAGGAATAAAGTCTATTTATCTTGATTCGATCGACTTTTGGTCCGAACTCATCGGTAGGAGTGAAAACGAGAAGAGCCGCAGTAATCTGCGGCTCTTCTCGTTTGGTGGGTGGATTGGCTATTTGAGGATCTACATGATCTTGTCAACACTGTCGTATCCGTCGTATTGACGGGCAAGTGCCGCTTCCAGATTCTCGCGGTTCTGGCCGGCCTCGCTGTCTGGATAGCGCCAGCGCATGGGCATCCGGTCGGGCATGTCGGGATTCAGGTTGGTCTCGGGATTGATCGGGAACTCGGGATAGCCCGTCCGTCGGTATTCGTAGTAGCTGGTCTGGGAGTCCTGCATGAAGTTGAGGATGTAGCGCTGCAGCCAGATCTGCTTGAGCTGCTCCTCTTCCGTTGCGGCGAAGGCTGCTGCTCCGCGGAGGTATTCGTCGACGTAGGCTTCGTCGATCGTCATTCCGTGTTCATACCCTTTGACGGCATATTCGGCTAGTGATAACATGGCTGACCGGACTCCCGATTCGTAATACTCCTTGGCTGTCCCGGTCGTGATCCATCCGCGGATCCGAGCCTCGGCCAGAATGAATTGTTGTTCGGCATACGTGAGCAAAATACGGGGCTCTGCCTGCTCTTCGAGCTGGTAGCGCAGGTTGATTTTTGAGAATTGCCCGGCCGAATGTCCGGCGTTCATTTCCGAATACTCCATGGCGACATCCACGCCGACATACGAGTCCGGATCGGAGGGAGACCCTCCGGCGTTGATCTTGGCGGCTGCCGGTTCGGCATAGTAAAAAAGGCGACGGTCGTTCAGCCGTTTGAGGTGGTCGATAAGCAAGGAACTGGGAAGAGTCCGCGAGGTGAAGGCGTCGCTCGTGGAGTAGAGCGGGTACTTCTGCTGTGACGAGTAGAGCAGCCCCCAGAACCCGGTCGTCTCATCCATCAGATAGCCTTCGTTCACGATCTCCGCAAACCGGGCCTTGATGTCGATCTTGCTGTCATCGACCCGTTTGCTCAACTCCATGAGGATTCTTAGGGCGAAGGCATTGGTGGCGCGGCGCCATTTGTCGGGATCGCCGGCATAGATCGTCGGGTCTCCGTCGAACGGGGCTCCCTGGGCGAAGAGATCATCGGCTTCCCGGAGCTCGTCCAGCACGCCGAGGAATACATCCTCCTGGGAGTCGTAGGCCGGGGTGAAGTTGCCATGGGTCTTGCCCTGGCCGGCTTCGGAGTAGGGAACGTCGCCCATCTGCATGGTCATTCCGTAGAAGAGGCGGGCCCGGAGGTATTTGCCGACGGCTTCGTACGAGGGTGCCTGAGCCGTTCCTGCGGCATATTCGTTCATCAGATCAATGTTGGGCAACATCAGAATGCCGCCGAACGTCGCGGCTCCGATGACGTTGTATTGGGTGCCCATCTGTCCCTCGTTGGCATAGCCCACGTATTTGGGAAACGCGTTTTCGGAGATATAGGCCTTGGCGTCGCCTCCGAATTTCGAAGTCGACAGAATGCAGTGCGTGCAGAGCATGGCTGCATTGCTTTTCGTCGTACTGTCGGGATTGGTGTTGATCTCGTCGAATTTGGCACATCCGGACAGGGCCATGGCCGCAGTCAGGACGGCGTATAATACTCTTTTCATGGTTCAGGTGTTGTTTGGATCAGAACGTGATTTTTACATTGACGCCGATATAGCGTGACGAAGGATCGCTCAGGTCCTCGCGGCCGGCATCCGGATCGGAATACTTGAAATCCTTGGCCCACATGAGGACGTTGTAGCCGATGGCCGAGACGGAGATGTCGGAGGCCCGGATTACGTTGCACCATTTCTTCGGCAGGGTGTAGGTCAGCGACAGTTCGCGGAGCTTGAGGAAGGTGCCGTCCCGTACGTCGAGGGCTGAAGCCGGATCTCCCCAGGCGAAATTCTTGTGCAGCGCTTCGATGTATTCCTTGTAGGTGACGGCGTGGTCATTGGGTGCGAACGTACGGCTGTCGTGCGTAATATTGCCGTAGGTGTCGTACTCCACGCTTCCCGAGATGACCTGTACACCCTTGCCGATGTAGTGAGGAACTCCCGGTTCGTTGGCATCGAGCATTCGCTCGTTGGTAACCGATTCAGGATGAACGCCGTTGCGCCACATGTAGGCTTCGGTAAAGCTCGAAATCATGCCGCCTACACGCCCGTCGATGCTCAGTCCCAGACTCCAGTTGCGGTATTTGAAATTCGTGCTCAGACCCCACGTCCAGTCCGGATCGGAGTATCCGTAGACCGATTGATAGGCGGAATACTGAGGCTTGCCGTTGACATGGATGAGGTTGCCGTCAGGGTCCTTCAGGTAGTCATTGATGATGACGGGGTCGGTTCGTTTGCCGACCTGCCACCACGGCTTGTCTTCGGTGAATTCCGGGTCGATTTGGGTGAACCGGGCTACGCTTTTTGCCCAGTTTGCCGAGATGTCCCACTGGAAGTCACGGCTTTTGATCGGCGTTGCACTGAGCGAAATCTCCACGCCCCGACGGGTCTTTTCCTCCTTGCTGTTGATGTATTTGCTGGAGTATCCAGAGGCTGCGCTTACTCCGGCATAAACGATCATGTTGTACATGCGTTTCGTGTAGTAGGCCATGTCGAGCGACAGGCGTTTGCCGAAGAACCAGGCGGCGGTTCCGACCTCGAACGTCTGGGTCGTGTAGGGATCGATGTCGCTGTTCTTGATGGCACCCGATACACTGGTGGAGGTCATGTTGCCCCAGGCGTTCTGCGTTACGGAGAAAACATTGTTGATTTCGTAGATGCCGGCCGGTGTTTTCGATACGGTCCACGAGCCGCGGATCTTCCAGAGCGAAAGCCAGTCGGTCTTCGGCAGGATCTCTGATACGACGAAGCTGCCGGCTACCGAAGGATAGAGATACGAACGTTGTTCGGCTGCGAGCGTCGAGCTCCAGTCGTTGCGGAGTGTAGCCTCGACAAAGAGCATGTTCCTCCACGAAGCGCCGATTTTTCCGTAGAGACTGTTGATCTGCTGCTTGCTTTCGCGGGAGTTAACCTTGAGGGGATTGACCGAAGCCTTGAGCGAATAGTAGCCCGGGATGGTCAGACCGCCTTGCGTAAGCGCCTCGATCGCGTTGTCGAAAGCATAGTAGATGCTGCCTCCGAGCAACCCGTTGATGTTGAAGTCGCCAAAGTCCTTGTCGGCGTTGATGATGAAGTCCGAGTTGATGGAGTGTCCGCGGCTCAGACCGGTGCTGAACGAACCTTTGGTCGACTCGCCCCAGATCTCGGTTCCGCCTCCGATGACAGTGGAGATACCGCCTCCGGTGTAGGAACCCTGCGAAATCCGTACTTTCTGGCTGTCGGTGTAGGTCTCATAACCGATGCGTGCCGAAGCATTGAGCCAGTCCGTGATCTTGTATTCGAGATTCAGCATGCCGTTAAAATATCACGGTCCAGGCTGTGGATGCGTTCGTAGCAGTCGAAATAGGGGTTGTTGTGGCTTGTGGTGTAGCTGTTGTTCTGCTCCTGGTCCTCAATGACCCAGTAATCCTTGTAGTCGCGAATGTCGAAGTCGGGAGCCGAGAGGAGCAGGATACTGTACATGGGGTCGTAGCCGCGGTACCCGTTGAACCCGAGGTTGGGTGTCGACTGCTTGTTATAGGTCATGGTCGAGCTCAGCGAGAAATTCTTCCACTTCATGGTCCCGCCCAGCGAGAAGGTGTACTTGTTGAAGACGGCGTTGGGATAGGCTCCCCGGTTGTTGACCCACGTACCCGAGGCGCGCAGACTGCCGAATTCGCCCTGCTGTGTTACACTGATGCTGTTGTTGAGGATGTAGGACTGACGGAGGAAGTTCCGGAAATTGTTCTTTCCCCGCGGCAGATAGGGCATCGACTGCAGGCTTTTCGAGATGGGATCCCACTGGACGACATCCCGGCCATCCATGGGAATACCCCAGGCTCCGGCCTGTGTACGATCGTATTCATAGGTGACCGAATTGGCAATGTTACGTCCGAAAACGGACTGCACCTCGGGAATGGCCAGGTAACCTGCCGCGAACATTGAGCTGCTGTTGATCGTGACGGTCAGGCCCCGTTTATCGGCTCCGGACTTGGTGGTGATCATGATGGCTCCGTTCGCGCCGCGCGAACCGTAGAGAGCCGACGCCGTGGCGCCCTTCAGGACGCTGATCGATTCGATGTCGTCGTTGGGAACGTCGCGCAGGCTCATCTTCGCATAGGGAACTCCGTCGATGACCAGCAGCGGGTATTCTCCGCGGATCTTGACGTCGGGGGCCATTCCGAAGTCGGACTGGTTCTTCACTACCAGACCGGCAACCTTTCCTGTCAGCGAGGAGCCCATGTCGAGCGGTTTGACGGTTTGCAGAAGATTGCCGTCGACCTTTTCCACGGCGTAACCCAGGGCTCGTTCGTCGCGGCGGATGCCCAGAGCCGTGACGACGACGTTGCCGATCATTTCGCTTTGGGCTTTCATGACAATGTCGAGCTGGGTCTTTCCTGCGACAGGAATCTCCTGAGTTTCATAACCCAGATAGGAGACCATGACAATGGCATTGTCCGGGATGTTGTCAAGAATGTATTCTCCGGCGCTGTTCGTTACCGTACCCTGTGTCCCGACGACCAGGGACGCTCCTACGAGGCGCTGCCCGGTTTCGTCGGTTACGGTACCTTTCAACGAAAGTCGGTTTTGGGCCATGGCCGGTGATGCTGCGAACATCCAGGTCATGCACAACGCAATCATTGCGTTCAGAACGATTCCCGGAAGACGGTATCTTCTTCCCGGAACTGGAGTTTGGTCTGTTTTCATCATGCTGGTTGGTTTTTGTTGGGTTTTATTGTGCCAAAACAAGTTGGTGGCAAACGTTTTTTTTAATTGAAAGAGGTGTTTGTCTTTTTTTCAGAAAACAAAATTAGGGGCCTGGGCCGGTCGCGTGCTATTTAATCATTCGATAAAACTGAAAATTTGTCCATTTTGGTTAAGCGGAGCGTGTCTCGATGCGGGTAAAATCCGGCTCAGACCGGTTTTGGTATTGCAGGACAGGAAAAACAAACGATTTTACAGACAAAAAACAGACCCTTATGTATAATTTCGCTTGAAATCAAATTCTTAGTCAAATGCACCGATCCATTCGGAAAAATCTGCTTTTGGGCTGCTGCCTCCTGTTGGGCGTCATGACTGTTCATGCGCGGGTCTCCTATACGATCAATGAAGCGTGGCGGTTCGTTCGTGCGGACTCCCCGCGGGATACCGCAGTCGTATCGATTCCTCATACGTGGAATGCTCTCGATGCCGTCGACGAAACTCCCGGCTATTATCGGGGAAAAGGCCGTTATGAACGTCGCTTGCATATCGGGACGGAGGGACTTGGCAAACGGATCCTTATCCGTTTTAATGGGGTCAATCAGGTGGCCGAACTCTTTGTGAACGGCCATTTCGTCGGACGCCATCTGGGCGGGTATACGCGATTCGAGTTCGATATAACCCCTTTTGTGAAGATCGGACAACCGAATGATCTCGTTGTTGATGTGGATAACAGCCATAATGAAGATATTCCGCCTCTCTCTGCGGATTTTACCTTTTTCGGCGGAATTTATCGGGATGTCTCCCTATTGTTTGTGGATTCGCTCCATTTTTCCGGTGGAGGTACGGCCTCGTCGGGGGTTTATGTAACCACTTCTGAGGTAAGCGGAAGATCCGCAACGCTGGAATCACGCGTGGCCGTGCGAAACGACGGTACGCAGCCCCGAAAATTTCGAATCATACAGATTGTCGAATCTCCCGGAGGAACCGAAGTTGCCCGCATGGTGCAGGAGGCGGTGCTCGAAGAAGGGGCCGAAACAATGGTCGCAATGCCTGCGCGGACGATTTCTCATCCGGAGCTGTGGTCTCCGGATACTCCGTCCCTGTATCGATTGCGATCGGTCCTTGTCGATTGTGCGGATGGCCGCGAACTGGATGCCGTGGAGGAGACATTCGGCCTGAGGTGGTTCGCGTTTGATGCCGACCGGGGCTTCCTGCTCAACGGCGCGCCGTTGAAGTTGATCGGCACCTGCCGTCATCAGTGCCGGAAGGGGGTCGGAATCGCCCTCTCCGAGGGTCAGCACGCGGAGGATATCCGACTGCTCAAGCAGATGGGCGGTAACTTCCTGCGGGTTTCACACTATCCCCAGGATCCCCGGATTCTGGAGATGTGCGACAAATTGGGAATCATTGCTACGGTGGAGATCCCCATTGTGAATGCAGTGACCGAGAGCGACCGTTTCCTGACTAATTCGCTCCATATGGCCCAAGAGATGGTGAGTCAGAATTTCAACCATCCGTCCGTTGTCGCGTGGGCTTACATGAACGAAATTCTGCTCCGTCCGCCATACGCGCAGGGAACCGAACGTTATGAGGCTTATTGTCAGGAGATAAAGCGACAGGCGCAAGCCATCGAGAAGCTTATCCGCGGAATGGATTCGCAACGTTATACCATGATGTCGAACCATGGTTCGTTGCAGGCCTATCAGGAGGCCGGTCTGCTCGATGTCGCACAGATTGTCGGCTGGAATCTCTATCAGGGATGGTATGGCGGAGCCCTTGAGTCGTTCGGTGGCTTTCTGGACCATTTCCATGCGGAGTATCCCGATAAACCGGTTCTGGTTACCGAATTCGGTGCCGATGCCGATGTGCGTCTTCATTCGTTTCAACCCCGCAGATTTGACTTTACGGTCGAATATGCGACGCTTTACCATTCCCACTATTTCACTGAGATTCTGAAACGCCCGTTTGTGGCCGGAGCCTCGGTCTGGAATCTGTGCGACTTCCACTCCGAGACGCGGGGCGATGCCGTCCCGCATATCAACGCAAAGGGGTTGATGACTCTCGACCGGACGCTGAAGGAGCCGTATTTGTTTTATCAGTCCAGATTGGCGGAACGCCCCGTTGTCTCTATCGGTTGTCGGAACTGGCTGCATCGGGCCGGTGTGGATGATGGCACGGGAACCTCTCCCCAACCGGTACGGATTTTCAGCAATGCCGACGAGGTCTCCTTGATTTTTAACGGCGAGCGTCTGGGCCGGTTTCGGGTGGAGAACGGATCGGTTGAGGTGCAGGTTCCGTTCGTCGATGGCGAAAACGTACTCCAGGCCGTAATCCGTACCGGGGAGCAGAGTTGGCAGAGTGATTGCTATCGGTGTGATTTCAGAATGGTCCCTGCCCGGGTGGATTCTCCCGACTTCTCTGAGTTGAATGTCATGCTGGGATCGACCCGCTATTTTGAAGAACGGGTCTCGGATATCTGCTGGATTCCAGAACTGCCGTATGATGAATGCCGTGGATGGGGATACATTGGCGGAAAACCGCTTCAGGTGGGAACTCCGTTCGGTTTGCTGCCGGCTTATGGTTATGACATTCGGGGAACGGAACTCGATCCTCTGTTCCAGACACAACGTACCGGAATCGAGTCCTTCCGGGCTGATGTCCCGGCAGGCCATTATGCCGTGAGTCTCTATTGGGCATCCTTGGTCCCTGCGGAGGAGCGGGAAAAACTTGTCTATAAACTTGGAGCAGAATCGGACAGGACCGATACGGTCGGACACGACGTTTTCGACGTGTGGATCAATGGAACCCGGGTTTTGCAGCATTTCGATCTGCTCCGGGAGGTCGGGGCCGAACGTGCCGCGGTTAAAAAGTTCGATGTAACGGTGGTCGGAAAGGAGGGAATCAAACTGGATTTCGTACCTTCGGATCCGCAAAGCGTATCGTGTCTGAATGCCATACGAATTGTCAAACTAAACTGATCTGGATTTTCTGAACATGAAGAAACTTGTTGCTTGGGGGCTGTTTGTGGGCTGTTTCTGTGCTGTGCATGCCGCAAATGGAGGTGAAAAACTCCCCTATCGGGATGCCTCTCTGCCCGTGGAGGCGCGGGTCGACGATCTGATGAGCCGGATGACGCTGGACGAAAAGATCGCCCAATTGTGCCAGTATGTCGGACTGGAGCATATGCGTCAGGCCGAGAAGAACCTGACGCGGGAAGAGTTGGAAAAGAATCATGCGGCCGGATTCTATCCGGATTTGCATTCGTCGCAGGTGGCTGAAATGACCCGTCAGGGAAAGATCGGTTCGTTCCTGCATGTCGTTACGGCCGAGGAGGCCAATTACCTGCAGTCGTTGGCGCTGCAGTCGCGGTTGGGAATTCCGTTGTTGATCGGAATCGATGCCGTGCACGGCAATGGCCTTTCGAGCGGCTCGACGATCTATCCTTCACCGATCGGGCAGGCTTCGACGTTCGATCCCGGGCTGGTTGAGCGGGCTTCCCGGCAGACGGCACTGGAGATGCGTGCTGCCGGTATGCAGTGGGCCTTTGCGCCCAATGTCGATGTCGCCCGGGATGCCCGCTGGGGGCGGGTTGGAGAGACTTTCGGCGAGGATCCCTGTCTGGTCGGACGCATGGGCGAGGCTACGGTCCGGGGTTTTCAGCAGGAGGACTCTACCGGAGAGGATCGGGTTCTGGCCTGCATCAAGCATCTGGTGGGTGGCAGCCAGCCTGAAAACGGGCGAAACTGTGCGCCGACCGATATCTCAGAGCGAACTCTGCGCGAGATCTTTCTGCCTCCTTTCAGACAGTGTGTCGAGGCTGGGGCCGCGACGCTCATGCCTGCCCACAACGAGGTCAACGGGGTCCCTTCGCATTGCAATGAATATCTGATTTCGGAGGTCCTGCGGGGCGAATGGGGCTTCCGGGGATTCGTTGTGAGCGATTGGATGGATATTGAGCGGCTGCATGATTTCCACAATGTGGCTCGGGATATGAAGGAGTCGACTCTGCTGACATTCCGGGCCGGAATGGATATGCACATGCATGGCCCGGGGTATGCCGAGGCTTTGCACGAGCTGGTTCGCGAGGGCACGATTTCCGAGTCGGAAATCGATCGTTCGGTGCGGCGGATCCTGGAAGCCAAATTCCGACTCGGGCTTTTCGAAAAACCGTTGGTTGACATCGAACGGGGCCGGCAGGTCATCTATCGGCCGGAACATGTGGCAACGGCTCTGGAGATGGCCCGGCGGAGCATCGTGTTGCTGAAGAACGACGGGGCGTTGCTTCCGCTGGACCCTCGGCATTGCGGGCGAATTTTTGTGACGGGCCCCAATGCCGACAATCAGACGATTTTGGGTGATTGGGTGTTGCCGCAGCCGGATGAGAAGGTTGTTACGATTGTGGAGGGTTTGCGTGAGGTCGCTCCGGAGGCGGATCTGGATTTCATGCCGATGGGTTGGAACTTGCGGACCATGCAGAAATCGGAGGTGGACCGGGCCGTGGAACGTGCCGCCAAGGCCGATCTGGCTATCGTCGTGGTGGGTGACAACTCGATGCGTTGGCAGTGGATGGAAAAAACTTCCGGAGAGAATACGGATAAATACGATCTTTCGCTTGTCGGTCTGCAGGAGGAGCTCGTCGAACGGATCCATGCTGCGGGAATTCCCACGGTCGTGGTTCTGGTCAACGGCAGCCCGTTGTCTGTCGAGTGGATTGCCGACCATGTGCCGGCCGTGATCGAGGCCTGGGAGCCTGGATCGATGGGCGGGAGAGCCTGTGCGGAGATTCTTTTCGGAAAGACGAATCCCAGCGGCAAACTGCCCGTTACGTTCCCGCGGCATTCGGGGCAGATTCCGTGTTACTACAATCGGAAGATTGCCCATACGTGGTTGAATTATGCGGTAGGCCGGAGTACGCCGCTTTTCGATTTCGGGTACGGGTTGAGCTATACTTCGTTCGAAATCTCTCCGATTCAACTGAGCGATTCGGAGATGCGGCCCGGAGAAAGGATTACGGCTCGTGTTACGGTGAAGAATACAGGCTCCCGGGAGGGAGAGGAGGTTGTGCAGCTCTATCTCAGGGACTTGAAGAGCTCTGTGGTGAGACCGATCAAGGAGCTGAAGGATTTCCGGCGCATCCGGCTTGCCGCCGGGGCTTCGGATACGGTTGAGTTCGAGATCGATCCCGACATGTTGAAGTTTTACGATCTGAAAATGAATTATCTCGCAGAGCCGGGCGATTTTGAGGTGATGGTCGGCAATTCGTCCCGGGATGTCGATTTGCGGCGTGCAATGTTTACCTACGTCAATGATTGAAAACAATATGATACATGACATGAAAAAGACTCTCTTGTTGATGATGAGCCTGTCGTTGGCTCTTTTTGTCTCTTGTCGGCACGATTCGGAGACGATGGCGGACCGTTTTGTCGAGGATCTCTTGCAAAAGATGACCCTCGAAGAGAAGATCGGACAATTGAACCAGCTCTCCGGAGACTATCGTCAGACCGGCCCCAACCGGGTTTCGGCGGACAAGATCGCCGAGATCGAAAAGGGTGCTCTGGGATCTGTCCTTAATGTTTTCGGAGCGGAGACGACCCGAAAACTGCAGGAGCATGCTCTGAAATCGAGACTGGGTATTCCGTTGGTTTTCGCACAGGATGTCATTCACGGATTTCGGACAACCTTCCCGATCCCGCTGGCTGAAGCGGCGAGCTGGGATCTGGAGGTCATCGAGCGTTCGGCCCGTATTGCCGGAGAGGAGGCTGCTGCGGCCGGTATCCATTGGACATTTGCTCCGATGGTGGATGTTACGCGTGATCCGCGTTGGGGACGTGTCATGGAGGGTGCGGGCGAGGATCCTTATCTGGGCTCGCAGATTGCCCGGGCCCGGGTCCGGGGTTTTCAGGGTGCCGGTGTCGGTGCGGTGGATGCCGTAGCTGCCTGCGCCAAGCACTTTGCTGCTTACGGAGCTGCTCAGGCCGGACGCGATTATCATACGACCGACATGAGCGAACGGACCTTGCGCGAAATCTATTTCCCGCCTTTTCAGGCTGCGGTCGATGCCGGAGCCGCAACCTTCATGTCGGCTTTCAACGAGTTGAACGGCGTGCCGGCGACCGGAAACCGCTTCCTGCTGCGGACGGTGCTCCGCGACGAGTGGAATTACGGAGGAGTGGTGGTGAGTGACTGGGGAGCCATTCGCGAACTGGTGCCTCACGGGTATGCCGCTGATGATCGGGACGCTGCATTTAAAGCTATCTTGGCCGGATGTGACATAGACATGGAGAGTAATTGTTACAACCGGTTTCTCGCGGAACTTGTCCGGCAGGGAGAGGTCCCCGAAGCTCTTGTGGACGAAGCGGTCCGTCGGGTGTTGCGGTTGAAATACGATCTCGGCCTTTTTGAGGATCCGTTCCGTTTCTGTGATACCGTGCGTGAGCAAACCGTGCTTGCCGATGCATCGCATCGTCTGGCGGCCCGGGAGGTGGCTGAGCGGAGTGTCGTGCTGTTGGATAACAAGTCTGGAGTGCTGCCTTTGGATGCGGGTGCCCGCCGGATTGCCTTGATCGGCCCGTTGGCCAAGTCGGAACGCGACATGAAGGGCGCCTGGTCGATCCAGTGGGATGACCGGGAGCTGGTATCGCTCTATGAAGGTTTGACGGAAAGGGTGCCTGTCGGTACCGAAATCCGGTATGCTCGCGGATGTGGAATCGATTCCTCGGACCGTTCGGGTTTTGCCGAAGCGGTTGCTGCGGCTCGGGCCTCGGATGTGGTTGTGATGGCGGTCGGAGAGGCTTTTGACATGAGCGGCGAGGCACGGAGCCGTACCGATATCGGTCTGCCCGGTGTACAGGAAGAGCTGATTAAGGCTGTCTGGGCTACGGGTAAGCCGATTGTCGTGGTACTCATGTGTGGCCGTCCCATGACGATCGAATGGACGGCGGAGCATGTCGGAGCGATTCTCTGTACCTGGTGGTTGGGGTCCGAAGCGGGAAACGCTATCGCTCGGGTCCTTTACGGCGATTACAATCCTTCCGGCAAGCTGCCCATGACATTCCCTCGGTCGGTAGGTCAGATCCCGTTGTATTACAGCCTTAAGAATACTGGGCGGCCTGCGCCGGATGATCATGCGATCTCTTATGGTTCGGCGTATATCGATTCGCCCAATGCCCCGCGCTATGCCTTCGGCCATGGGTTGAGCTATACGACATTTGACTATTCGGAACTTCAATTGAGTACAGACCGAATGTCTGTGGACGGGCGTATGGTTGTTTCGTGTACGGTTACGAACAGCGGGTCGCGTGACGGTGAAGAGGTCGTGCAGCTCTATGTGCGCGATTTGGTCGGATCGGTAACCCGGCCGGTGTAGGAGCTGAAGGGTTTCCGGAAAATTCTGCTTCGGGCCGGAGAGTCGCAACGAGTCGAGTTTGAGATTGACGCCGATCAACTCTCCTTTTATGATCAGAAGATGCAATGGCGTGTCGAACCGGGTGATTTCCAGGTGATGGTCGGCAGCGCTTCGGATGATATCCGGCTGACCGGATCGTTTGCGGTCGAGGAGTGACGCACCATGCGGTTGTCTTGAAATAGGGGCCCCGGATTTCCGGGGCCCTTGTTTTTCGAGGAAGACTGTCGGTGCTGTTCCCGAAGGGGTTCCTGTCTGAAAATGGCCGCAGCTCTGCATTTTTTACTATCTTTGACCCTGTGAAGGAGTCGAAATTTGTCAAGACCAAGATTGTTGCAGGATATGTGCTGCTTGTGGCCGTGAGTATCCTGGCCATCGCCTATGTCTATCGGGCGGTGGTGCGCTTTTCGGCCCCCGACAGCGACTATGCCCTGCTCCACACCAAGCGGGCGGCGGTCAACCGGACCCTTTATCACCTCTATCAGGCCGAAAGCTACGGGCAGTTGATGATCGCCGGCTATCTCTCCTATGAGAACCGTTATCGCAGGGAGTTGCGCACCGTGCAGGGATGTATCGATTCGCTGCGTTCGCTCACCTCCGAAGGCGATTCGCTGCAGCGGATGCGTCTGGACAGCATCACGCGGCTGCTGGCTGACAAGGAGCGTCGGACGCTGCATCTGCGTCAGACGATCCGCGCCGGTTCGACGGCCGGGCTGCTCGACCGCAGCATCCGCGAACTGATCGGCCCGCAGACGAGCATCGTGGCTGATACGACCCCCTTTCGGCGTATCGTGCGGCAGGACACGCTCGTCGAACCTCGGGCCAAGCGTCCCTTCCTGCAACGCGTGGCCGATCTGTTCAGTCCGCAGGAGGATTCAAACGTGGTGATCTCGCGCCGCGAGGTGGTCGGGCCGGTGGTTCCTGCCGGGATGGTCAAGGATACCATCGAACTGGTGCTTCAGGCCCTGCAGGACAGCGTGACGAGCAACCGCCTCTCGATCTATGACCGCGCCTGGCAGGAGGGTCTGCGGCTGAGTTACAGCAACGATCTGGTGAACATGAAGATCTACAGCCTGATCCTCGACTTCGAGGCCGAGGATACGGCACTTCTGATGCGGCGTATCCGCCGTTCCGAGGGGATTCGGCGCCGGACGTCTCACATTCTCGGCGGTGTGACCGGCGGTTCGATCCTTCTGATGCTCTTTTTCGTGGGGATCCTCTGGCGTGACATCAACCGCGGCAACCGCTACCGCCGGGAACTGGAGCGTGCCAACCGGGAAAAGGAGGCGCTGCTGGCGGCCCGCGAACAGCTCATGCTGGCCATTACGCACGATATCAAGGCGCCGTTGGGCTCCGTGATGGGCTATATCGATCTGCTGTCCAGACTGACGGCCGACAGACGTCAGGAGCTCTACCTGCACAATATGAAGGACTCCTCGGAACATCTGCTGGCGCTGGTCAATAGTCTGCTGGACTTTTATCGTCTGGACATCAACAAGATCGAGGTAAACCGGGTGACGTTCAGCCCGGCCCAGCTCTTCGAGACCATCCGGGCGGGATTCGACGCGGCGGCCGTGAACAAGGGGCTCGAACTGCGTTTCGAAACCGGCGGCGGAGCGCTGAAGATGGTCGAAGGGGATGCCTTTCATATCCGGCAGATTGCCGACAATCTCTTGTCCAACGCCTTGAAGTTTACCGATCGGGGATGGGTGACGCTGCGGGTCGATGTGGTACGTGGCGAGTTGATCTTCTCCGTCCGGGATACGGGGCGCGGTATCGGGCGTGAGGAGCGGGAGCGGATCTTCGGGGAATTCGTCCGGTTGAAGTCGGCTCGCGGAGTCGATGGTTTCGGTCTGGGACTTTCGATCGTGGACCGGCTGGTGAAACTGCTCGGAGGCCGGATTTCGCTCGAAAGCCGGCTCGGGGAGGGCAGCCGCTTTATCGTAACGCTTCCGGTCCGTGAGACCGGGGAGACGGCTGAACCCGAGATGCTTGCTGCGGCGGAGCGGATTCCCGAGGTGGAAACCTCGTTGCAGCAGGATGAGACGGCGGCTTCGGAGGATCGTGTGCGGGTGCTGCTGGTCGATGACGATCCGCTGCAGTTGGAGATGACCGCCGCGATGTGTCGTCGGCTCGGGATGGAGGCCGAGAGTTGCCAATACCCCGAATATGTGGGCAAACTGGTCGCCGAGGGGGCCTTTGATCTGGTATTGACCGATATCCAGATGCCCTCGGCGGATGGTTTCAGTGTGCTGAAGGCCGTACATGAGGTGGATCCCCGGATGGCTGTCGTGGCCGTATCGGCCCGGGGGGCGTTGGCGGTCGACGATCTCCGGGAACGGGGCTTTGCCGGATGTCTGCGCAAGCCCTTTACCTCCCAAGAGTTGATGACGGTGATTCGGTCGGCCCGGCAGGAGACCTCCGCAGCGGGTGCAGCGGGCGACAAAACCATTGCGGCGGGCGGAGCGGCGGAGACGGCCCGGGAGGATGTTGCAAACCTTGCGGCGGGAGCCGCATCCACGGAGGAGAGGCCGGGCGCGGCGCAAACCGACAGTTCGATCGATTTTCGGCCCTTGACGGCCTATGCCGGGGATGATGCCGTGGCGGCCCGGAGCATTTTACACTCTTTTGCCGAACAGACCGCTTCGAACTGCTCGGCTTTGGAACGGGCCCTTGATGCGGAGGATGCTGCCGCCGTGAAGGCCCTGGCACACAAGATGGTCCCGATCTTCACGATGCTTCGGATCCGGGAGGTGGCCGAGCTGCTGCGGCGGGTTGAAAACGGCGACGGAAACTCCGTCGGGGTCGGCAACGGCGAGCTGCGGCGTGTGATCGTGAAAATCCGTTCCGTCGTTGCGGAAGCGGAAAAAAACGTATCTTTGTACCATGAAGGACCGGATTCTGATCGTTGACGATGATATCACCTTTGCGTTGATGTTGCGCACGTGGCTCTCGAAACGAGGCTTCGACGTGGCGACGGCTTCGACGGTCGCGGCGGCGAAAAAAGCCCTCTCGGAAGAGGTGTTTTCGTTGGTGCTGTGTGACATGCGCCTTCCGGACGAGGATGGAGTGGCCCTGTTGCAGTGGGTAGCCGGAAGAGAGGTCGCGACGCCGGTAATCGTCATGACGAGTTACGCCGAGATTCAGAATGCCGTGCGCTGCATGAAGCTCGGAGCCCGGGATTACGTGGCCAAGCCGGTCAATCCCGAGGAGCTGCTCAAGAAGATCCGCGAGGCGCTGGAACCGGCAGCCGGGGAGACGCCGGCAGCCGGCGTCTCCCGGCAGAGAGCCACAAAGGAAAACTCCGCTCCGGAATCGCTCAACTATATCGAGGGATGCGGCGATGCCTCGCGGCGTCTCTACGAGTATATCCGTCTGGTGGCTCCGACCAACATGTCGGTATTGATCAACGGTGCCAGCGGTACGGGCAAGGAACATGTGGCCCAGCTCATCCACCAGAACAGCAAACGCGCCGGAAAACCCTTCGTGGCGGTCGATTGCGGAGCCATTCCCCGGGAGCTGGCCGCTTCGGAGTTCTTCGGTCATGTCAAGGGCTCCTTCACCGGGGCCGTAGGCGACAAGACGGGGGCTTTCGAGGCTGCGAACGGAGGAACGCTGTTTCTCGATGAGGTGGGGAATCTGACCTATGAGACCCAGATCCAGCTGTTGCGGGCGCTGCAGGAGCGGCGCATCCGCCCTGTGGGTGCAAATCGCGAAATCCCCGTGGATATCCGTCTGGTGGCTGCCACGAACGAGGATCTCGAGGCCGCCATTGCACGCGGAACCTTCCGTGCCGACCTCTATCACCGCATCAACTCCTTTACGTTGAGGATGCCCTCTCTGACTGAGCGCCGGGAGGATATTCCACTCTTTGCCGACTTCTTCCTCGATCAGGCCAACCGCGAACTCGACAAACGGATCATCGGTTTCGATGCCGGGGCACTCCAGGCCCTGGCGGCATACGACTGGCCGGGGAATCTGCGGCAACTGAAAAACGCCGTGATGTCGGCGACGCTGCTTGCAGCGGGCGAATACATTACCGTCGGGGATCTCTCCCCCGAAATCACCGGGCAGCCCGCCTCCTCGGCCTCCTATTCGCTGCATGATCCTGCGAATGAGCAGGAGCGGATCCGCCGGGCTCTGGCTGCGGCCGGCGGCAACAAGTCTCAGGCCGCCAAACTCCTCGGGATCGATCGCAAGACGCTCTACAATAAAATACACCTCTACGGAATCGAATAGGGGCTGTTTTCCCCGGTTGATTGTGGAATATCTCCACACGTGCGGCCGTATTTCCACAGGTCCGCACACTCTGGCATCCCATGTGATTTTCTATCATATCATTGGTAATCAGCGAAATGTGTGATTGGCTGCCGGTTTGGCATCCGGCTTGATCTTTCAGGAGGCAGAACGAGGGTGATACCTCGCTCCCGAAAATGAAAGTTCAACCATAAAAACTAAAAGCGATGAAAAAGACAATGGTGATGTTGGCCGCTATGGCCCTGATGTGTGGAGGTTTTGTCGTAGCTCAGGAGCCCGAAAAACCGGAACCCCCGAAGCAGGAGACCCCGGCTCCGGACGAGCAGCCCGCTCCCGACCAGAAACCCGATGAGCAGCCCGCTCCCGAAACTCCGGATCAGACTCCGGCCGAACCCGAATCAGAAACCGTTAAATAGAGTATGCAAAACGGATGGGGTCGGCGAAGAATTTCGTGTGGAGAGTGAGATTTTGAAATCTTTTCGCAGACTGCCATCCTTCTTTATTAGTTAAACAATTGTTTGCCTGGTTCCCTGCCTTCGGGCAGGGATTTTTTTTGAAGGTTGCAGCCCGGACTCCCGGGTTCCGGAAAGAACAGGCCCGGGCAATATGCCGGGCCTGCTGTCGTAATGGGCGGAGAGGGCGTTAAGGAGGGTCAGATGTCGCGCTTTTTCGTAATGCGTTCGAGATGCTGGCGGAGCTGTTCGCTGAACTCCTCGCGGCGGTGTTTGAGATTGGCCCGCCATCCTTCCCAGCGGGTGTAGCGGAGTCGTTTTTCGGGGTAGATGTCCCGGATTGTCACCAGGATGCCTGTCTCCTCCACGCCGCCGAAATCGGGATTCGATACCGTGTCGAAAACCCGCATCGTAGGCGAGAGATTCATGTAGGCGTTGATCAGCGGAGGAATGTTTTCGTTGAACTCCCTCACCTTCTGGATCAGAATGCGGTAGTTCTCCATGTAGGTCTCCCCGCTGAAGAGCTCTTCGTAGTAGGGGTCGTCCAGATCGAGCCGGATCGGGTGAATCCCCTCGACCAGCCCTTCGCGGTCGGGGAAGTAACGGCGCAGAAACCAGATCAGCGCGTTGCGTGCCACGGCCTTGTAGGTGGTGTACATGGTGACTTTGCCGAAGAGGTATTTGGCTTTGGGATTCAGGACAATCAGGGCCCCGAGTCCGTCCCAGAGATTGTCCAGGGCGTAGATGCTCTTCGAGTTGCCCCGGGCCTGGTAGGCCGGCTGTATGAACGAACGTCCGAGTTCGATGGTCCGCGGCAGGTATTTCTGGCGGAAACGTTCGCTGAAGCGGAAGTAATGCTCCGTCGAGAGGTGGCGCGGATAGGGTGTCGTGCAGACGATGAAGCGGTAGCCTCCGATGATCTCCCGGGCCGTGGGGTCCCAGACGATCAACTGGTAGTAGCCGTCCGGTGCGAGATCCTCCTCGTCGATGTCGACCTCGTTGCCCGTGCCGCCTCCGGCACCGCGGAAGGCCACTTCGCGCAGACGCCCGATCTCGCGCATCAGCGCCGGACACTCCGAAGCCGGGAAAATGTAGATTTCATTGCCGGCCCGGTGCGTGTTGCGGACCTTGCGGGCCGGGGTCAGCTCCGCCTGCAACAACTCCCGATCGACGGGTTCGATGATGGGTTTCATGCTTTTCCGTTGCTTTGACAGAACAAAAATACCACAAAAGGAGCTATTTTCCGGCGTCGGAAAGCTTTTTTTCCAAAAAATAGGTCTTTTTGCGTACCTCTTCGGCCTGTTCGCGCAACGAACCCAGGTGTTGGAGCTCGCTGACCGGGATGGGGTCGCCCACGACGATGCGGAAATGGCGTCCTTTCTGGGAGAACATTTCGTCGGGAAGCCACAGCATTTCGATGTTGAACTTCACGCCCAGGGCCTTGCGCAGGTGGTAGAGGCGGTAGAAGAAGTTCGACAGGCGCCCTTCGACAAAGACCGGGACGATCTGCCGCTGCGAGGCGTAGGCCTTTTTCAGAAAACTGATTTTCCACTCTGGGTCGGCGACCTTTCCGTCGATCGTCCGCGAGCAGAGCCCCGCCGGGAAGGTCAGGATCGGGCGGTCACCGAAAAACTCCTCGTCGAATTTCCGGGCGTAGGCCGCACTCTGCGAACCGTGCTTGTTGACGGGAATCCACAGCGGCCGCAGCGGCTCGAGGTGCATCAGCAGGTCGTTGACCACCACGCGGGCATCACCGAAGTGTTCGATCAGTTTGTCGGCCAGCATCATGCCGTCCATACCGCCGAAGGGATGGTTCGAGACGAAGAGGTAACGGCCCCGGGGATCGAGGCGGTCGAGCCCCTGGATGGAGTAGGAGACCTGCCATTCGCGGAATGCCGCGCGGATGAACTCCTGGGGAGGCAGCGACCAGTAGCTTTCGAGGATGTGGTTGATCTCCCGTTCGTGGATCGTGCGGCGGAGCCACTCGATGACCGGGCGGGGAATCCAGCGGGCCGCACGGGGCGCTTTCTCCCTGATTACGGCACCGATATCTATCTGAGGCATGGAGTCTTCTAATTTAATGTGACAAATATACGGATTCTTTTTCGGAAAAGCATTAACTTTACACCCAAATAGACTTTTGTCAAGCGCAATCATGTCTCGTTATCATACACCCGTGCTTCTGGAAGAATCCGTAGGGCTGTTGGGCATCGAGCCCGCAGGAACCTATGCCGACCTGACGTTCGGCGGAGGCGGCCATTCGCGCCGCATCCTCTCCGAACTGGGCCCCGAAGGGCGCCTCTACGGCTTCGATCAGGATCGCGATACCCGGGCCAACTGCCCCGAGGATCCGCGGTTCCACTACGTGGAGAGCAATTTCCGCTTTCTGCGCGGGGCATTGCGCCTGCGCGGGGTGCTCGAGGTGGACGGCATTCTGGCCGACCTGGGGGTCTCGTCCCACCATTTCGATGAGCTGGAGCGGGGCTTCTCGTTCCGTGGCGAGGCGCCGCTCGACATGCGCATGAATCAGCGCGGGACGCTGACGGCCGCCGATGTGGTGAACAACTATACGGCCGAGGAGCTGACCCGTGTGCTGGGGGATTGGGGCGAGCTGGAGACCCCCTGGAAGGTGGCCTCCTGTCTGGTCCGGGCCCGGACGGCCGCCCCCGTGACGACCACCTCGGCGTTGGTCGGGGCCGTGAAACCCTGTACGCCGGCCAAGGATCCCTCGAAGTTCCTCACGAAACTCTTCCAGGCGCTGCGCATCGAGGTCAACGGCGAGATGGAGGCGCTGAAGATGGCCCTCGAACAGAGTCTGAAGGTGCTCCGGCCCGGCGGGCGGCTGGTCGTCATCTCCTACCATTCGCTCGAAGACCGCCTGGTGAAGAATTTCCTGCGCAGCGGCAACTTCAGCGGGGAGGTGGAGAAGGATTTCTTCGGACGTTCGCTTGCCCCCTTTGAGCCGTTGACCCGCAAGGCCGTTACGCCGTCGGACGAGGAGCTCGTCCGCAATCCCCGCTCGCGCTCGGCAAAACTCCGGGCCGCCGTAAAACGTTGAGCAGTATGTATCGCGACCACGAATTCGATCCCATAACTCCCGAGGAGCAGGCACGACGCGACGAGGAGGCGGAATTTGCCCGCCGCGTGCGCCGTGAGGTGCGCCGCATGGAACGCGGCGAGGCCGACGAGGATCTGCGTGCCGATGAGGAGCGGGAGGCTGCCGAACGTGCCGAAGCCGAGCAACGCGAGGCCCGGGAACGCCGCCGCCGTTCGAGTACGCTCTGGCAGCTCTTCTCGGGGACGATCCTTGTGCGCAAGGGCGTCTCGCAATACTACCCCTATCTGCTGACCATTGCCGGGATGTTCTTCCTGAGCATCGTGGTGATGTTCTGGTCGCTGCACCTCGACATGCGCTACACGCGTCTGGAGCGTGAGGTGCAGAAGCTGCGCGAACGTTCGATCCGGCTCCAGGAGCAGCGTTTCCAGCGCACGACCCATTCGGCCATCATCGAACAGCTCCATGCCCGCGGCATCGACCTCTACGACCCGTTGGCGCCGGGCGAAATCATCGAAAACTGACCGGCCATGAAGGAGGAACGTTCGAAGGTCAAGAGCGACATTCTGCTGCGGGTGAGGTTGTTGTACGTACTCTTCATCCTCGCCGGGGCCATCGTGCTCACACGTCTCGTCTGGGTGCAGCTCTTCAGCCGCGAGGTGGCCTACAATGCCGACCGGCTCTCCAGCCGCATCTTCACCCGGGAGGAGATTAAGGCGCAGCGCGGCAGCATCCTCTCGCGGGACGGCGAGCCGCTTGCCACGTCGATTTTCCGCTACCAGGCCGCTTTCGACTTTGCATCCCCCGGGCTCGATTCCCTCGATACGTTCCACGAACAGGCCGATTCGCTGGCCAAACTCCTTGCGGCCTTCTTCCGCGACAAGCCCGCCTCGGCCTATGCCCGCAAGTTCCGCGAGGAGCATGCCCGGCGTTACCGTCTGGTGCGGCCCCGCGATACGACCTATGCCCGCTCCGAGGGGCGGCTGGCCCGTTTCTTCGACCGCCTGCGCGGTGAGGAGTACATCACGCGGCGGATCTACGATACGCTGCGCGACCATACGCCGGTGAACATCTTCCCCCGGGAGGTGGATTATGCCGAGTGGGAGGTGTTGCGGCGCTATCCGCTGCTGAACTGGAACATGGGAATGGTCTATCGGCTTGTCGAGCGCGATGAACGCATCTATCCGCAGGGCGAACTGGCCCGGCGTACGATCGGACTGACGGGCGACCGCGGCAACTACGGCATCGAGCAGGCCTACCGCGAAGAGCTGGCCGGCAAGGATGGCAAAGCCCTGCGGCAGCGCATCGCCCGGGGCTTCTACGGCCGAGTGGCGGGCGCGGAGCACGAGGATCCCGTCGACGGGCTGGATGTGGTGACGACGCTCGATCTCGACCTGCAGGATGTGGCCGACAAGGCCTTGCGGCAGCAGCTCGAACGGCAGAACGCCCTGTGGGGCACGACCATCGTCATGGAGGTCCATACGGGTGAGATCCTGGCGCTGGCCAACCTCGGGCGCGATCCCGGCGGCGGATACTCCGAACGTGAGAACTACGCCCTGAGCCGTTCGATGGAGCCCGGGTCGACCTTCAAGCTGGCAACGATGCTCACGCTGTTGGACGATGCGCGGATGTCGCCTTCGACCGTCTACGATGCTCACAACGGTGATCCGGTGACGGTGGGGCCGGCCCGCAACATCCGCGATTCGCACCGCGGCGACCATGAGATCGATTTCCGTCGCGCCGTGGCCTCGTCGTCGAACGTCTACTTCGCCGAGGCGGTGTGGGACCGTTACGGCATCACGGGCAAGAAGTTCGATTACAGCCGCTACCTGCACGAGACGCTCCATTTGGGCGAGACCGTGGGCCTCGAACGCCTCGGCGAGCGGAAACCCTCGATCACCACCGACTGGAAGGTTCCCGATCCGGGGGTGATGCTGGTGAAGATGGCCTACGGCTACCGCGTGCGGCTGGCGCCGATCCAGATGATCACCTTCTACAACGCCATTGCCAACGGCGGGAAGATGATTTCTCCGGTATTGATCCGCGAATTGCGGCGCGGAGATCGCGTTGAGGAGCGTTTCGAAAGCCGGACGATCGCCTCGTCGATCGCCTCGCGGGCGGCCCTGCACGAAGTGCAGCGGTGTTTGCAGGCGGTCTGCACCGAAGGTACGGCGAGTGCCTTCTTCCGCGACACGACGCGCGTGCGGGTCGCCGCCAAGACCGGTACGGCGCAGATCACCTCTCCGACCGAGGGAGGTCGCCCCTATCTGGGCTCGATGATCGCCTATTTCCCGGCCGATGCGCCGCGTTATACGGTTCTTACGACGATCGAGACCCGGGCGCAGCCCGGAAAGGCCTATTACGGAGGCCCCCTGGCGGGTCCCGTTGTGAAGCGTATGGTGGATTACATCTACAACCGCGGTCACGACTGGTACGGACGGGTCGAGGCCGACGGTCCGCGCCGCAGTCCGGAGCGGATCAAGGGGGGCGATATTGCCCAGATCCGCCGCGTGGCCGGCAAGTTCTCGCCCCGCACGGAGTGTGAAGAGCGTACGGGGTGGGGCCGTACGCAGGTGGACAGCCTCTCGCGGGTGCATGTCACGACGATTCCCGATACGCCCGACGAGATGCCCGACGTACGCGGCATGGGGTTGAAGGATGCCCTGTTCCTGCTCGAAAGCCGCGGCCTGCGGGTCCGTTTTTCGGGACAGGGAAGTGTCATACAGCAAACGATTCCCGCCGGAACCCGCATTACACCGGGTGCGACGGTATCCATAACGTTGAAATAGAAGATGAAGAGAATTTCCGAAATGGTGCGGCATACGCCTGTCGAGGCGGTGCACGGAGATCCGGAGACTGCGGTCGGGGGGTTGACCTACGATTCGCGGCGCGTAAATCCCGGCGACTGTTTTTTCGCCGTACGGGGCACACAGAGCGACGGTCACGACTACATCCCGATGGCCGTCGGGAAGGGGGCTGTCGCGGTGGTCTGCGAGCATATGCCCGAGACGGTGGCGCCCGGGGTGACTTATGTGGAGGTCCGGGACTCGTCGGGGGCGATGGCCGATATGGCTGCGGCCTTCTACGATTTTCCGAGCCGCGAACTGCGGCTGGTCGGTATCACCGGAACCAACGGCAAGACGACGACCGTTACGTTGCTTTATGATCTGGTGCGGGCTTTGGGATACCGCGCCGGACTGATCTCGACGGTGGTCTATCGCATCGACGGCCGCGAAATCGAAGCCACGCACACGACACCCGATCCGATCCGGTTGAACGCCATGATGCGCGAAATGGCCGACGTCGGGTGCGAATATTGTTTCATGGAGTGTTCGTCGCACGCCATCGTGCAGGAGCGCATCCGCGGCCTCGACTTTGCCGGAGGCATCTTCTCGAACATCACCCACGACCACCTCGATTACCACAAGACCTTTGCCGAGTACATCCGGGCCAAGAAGCTCTTCTTCGACCGGCTGCCCAAGGGGGCCTTTGCCCTGACGAACGTCGATGACCGCAACGGCCGGGTCATGGTGCAGAATACGGCAGCTGCGATCAGCACCTATTCGTTGCGTGAGATGGCCGATTTCCGTTGCAAGATTCTCGAAATGCATGTCGACGGCATGTTGCTGCGCATCGACGGGCAGGAGCTCTGGACCGGGCTGCTCGGGCGCTTCAACGCCTACAACCTGCTGGCCGTCTACGGTGCCGCGGTGCTGCTGGGGTTGGATCGGCAGGAGGTGCTGCGCGTCCTGTCGACGCTGCATCCCGTTGCGGGGCGTTTCGAGATCGTCCGGGCGGCGAACGGAACGGCGGCCATCGTCGACTATGCCCATACGCCCGATGCGCTGGAGAACGTCCTGCGCACCGTCGAGGAGATCCGTACTCCGTCGCAGCAGCTGATCGTCGTGTGCGGCTGCGGAGGCGACCGGGACCGCACGAAGCGGCCCGAAATGGCGCAGATCGCCGTGAAATACGCCACCACGGCGATCTTCACCTCGGACAACCCGCGCCACGAGTCGCCCGAGGCGATTCTCGACGAAATGGTTGCCGGACTTGAGCCCGGGACACGCTATGTGCGGATCACGGACCGTGCCGAGGCGATCCGTACGGCGGTGCTGCTCTCCCGCCCGGGCGATTTGATCCTCATCGCCGGCAAGGGGCACGAAACCTATCAGATCATCGGCGACGTGAAGCACCATTTCGACGACCGCGAGGAGGTTCGTCGCGCCTTCGAAACGCTGCTCTCCGCAGACAAACATTGATCGTTCATTATTAATCGTTTGATTCAACATGCTTTATCATCTTTTCAGGTATCTGGACGAAGCCTACGATCTGCCCGGTTCGGGTATGTTTCAGTATATCTCGTTCCGGGCCGCGGCGGCCATCATCCTCTCGCTGCTGATCGTCATCATCTTCGGTCGGAAGATCATCGACTTTCTGCGGCGCAAGCAGATCGGCGAGGAGATCCGCGATCTGGGGCTTCAGGGACAGCTCCAGAAAAAGGGAACCCCGACGATGGGCGGTGTGATCATCCTTGTGGCCATTCTGGTTCCGATGCTCCTCTTCGGAAAGCTCGACAACGTATACATTCAGCTGATGCTGGTTTCGACCGTCTGGCTGGGCTTCATCGGCGGGCTGGACGACTACATCAAGGTCTTCCGCCATCGCAAGGAGGGGCTCAAGGGGCGTTTCAAGGTCGTGGGACAGGTCGGACTGGGCATCATCGTCGGTACGACCATGTGGCTCTCGCCCGACATCGTCGTCCGTGAGAAGGTCACGCAACCCGTCGAGACGGTCTACGTGAACGAGGACGGTTCGGAGATCGGACGTGTGCAGCGCAACGTGGTGCTCAGCTCCGAAAGCCGCAAGACCACCCAGACGACCATTCCCTTCGTCAAGGACAACGAATTCGACTACGGCTGGCTTACGGGAGGCAACGACGTGGCCACGTGGCTGTTGTACGTCCTGGTGGCGATCTTCGTCGTGACGGCCGTCTCGAACGGCGCTAACCTTACGGACGGCCTGGACGGCCTGGCCACGGGGGTCTCGGTGCCCATTGTGGCGGTGCTGGGCGTGCTGGCCTACCTCTCGGGACACATCGTCTATGCCGACTATCTCAACATCATGTACATCCCCGACAGCGGTGAGCTGGTGGTCTTTGCCGCGGCGCTGGTCGGAGCGTTGGTCGGATTCCTCTGGTACAACTCCTTCCCGGCGCAGATCTTCATGGGTGACACGGGGTCGTTGTCGATCGGCGGCGTGATCGCCGTCTTCGCCCTCTGCATCCGCAAGGAGCTGCTGCTCCCGTTGCTGTGCGGCATCTTCCTGGTAGAGAGCTTCTCGGTGATGATGCAGGTCGGCTGGTTCAAATACACCAAACGCAAATATGGCGAGGGGCGTCGCATCCTGCTCATGTCTCCGATCCACCACCATTACCAGAAAAAGGGGATCTTCGAAACGAAGATCGTCACCCGTTTCTGGATCATCTCGCTGCTGCTGGCAGCCATTACACTGGTTACGTTGAAGATTCGATAATATGAAAAACATTGTCGTACTGGGCGGTGGCATCAGCGGTTACGGCTCCGCGATCCTCGCCAAGAAGAAGGGCTTCGGGGTCTTTCTCTCCGATGCCGGGAAAATCGCCGATCGGTTTCGTGCCAAACTCGACCAGTGGCAGGTTCCCTACGAGGAGGGCGGCCATAGCGAAGAGCGTATCCTCGCCGCGACGGAGGTGATCAAGTCGCCGGGGATTCCCGACACGGCGCCGATCGTGCGGAAGGTCCGCGAGGCGGGGATCCCGGTGATCTCCGAAATGGAGTTTGCCGGTCGTTACATGGGCCGCGCCAAATGTATCTGCATCACCGGGTCGAACGGCAAGACCACTACGACCTCTCTTATCTACAAGATCCTGCGCGATGCGGGCTACAACGTGGCCCTGGGCGGCAACATCGGCGAGAGCTTCGCCTATTCGGTCGCCACGGGCGATTACGACTGGTATGTGCTCGAACTGAGCTCGTTCCAGCTCGACGGCATGTATCGTTTCCGGGCCCATATCGGGGTGCTGACAAACATTACGCCCGACCACCTGGACCGCTACGACCACTGCTTCCAGAACTACATCGCCGCCAAGATGCGCATCGTGCAGAACATGACCTCGCGCGACTGGTTCATCTATTCGGGCGACGATGAGGTGATCCGCGAACAGCTGCCGAAATACGACCTGCGGATGCGCCAGCTCCCCTTCATGGCCCACAGCGCCGTGGCGAGCGGCGCCGGGGATGCCTTCCTCTGCGACGGGAAGTTCACGGCCGTGGCCGGGAAATCGTCGGTCGAGATCGATACCGCGAAACTGCAGATCAAGGGGTTGCACAACGCCTACAACGCCATGGCGGCTGCGCTGGCTGCACTGGCCGCCGGGGTTGCTCCGACGAAGATCCGCCGTTCGCTCTACGACTTTGCGCCCGTCGAGCACCGGCTCGAGCCCGTGCTTGAAAAGGAGGGTGTGCTGTGGATCAACGATTCGAAGGCCACGAACGTCGATTCGGTCTACTACGCCCTGGAGAGCATGACGCGCCCCGTGGTGTGGATCGCCGGCGGAACGGACAAGGGCAACGATTACACTCCGCTGAAGGCCTTTGCCCGCGAGAAGGTCCATACGTTGGTCTGCATGGGGCTCGATAACGCGAAACTCGTGCGCGAATTCACCGGCGTGGTGCCCGAGGTCGTGTCGACCGATTCGCTCGATGCGGCCCTCAAGGCCTGCAAGGCGGCGGCTCGCCCGGGTGATGTGGTGCTGCTTTCGCCGGCCTGCGCCAGCTTCGATCTCTTCAAGAATTACGAGAACCGCGGCGAACTCTTCAAGGAGTGGGTCCGCGAGCACGCTTAAACGATGGAGCGCGACGGATACGACGGGCGTACGGCGGCCGAATGGGCCCGTGATGCCGCACGCCGTGAGGAGCGGGTTTCGGACCGGGCCTATCGTTCGGCCGGAGCCTTTGCGCGTGATCCGGGACGTCTGCCCGACGACGTGCAGGATAGCTCCCGCGATCGCCGTGGTCCGGAGCCGCAGGATCCGGCCGGGGCTGCGGACCCGGACCGTGCCGCGAGGGGCGCGACGGGGGACGACGCGATGCGCCGTCGGTCCGGCCGTTCGTCGCGGAGCGGCGGGGCGGACGAAGAGCCTGAGAAGCGGTGTTTTCGCCTCTTTACCGGCGATCGCGTGCTGTGGATCATCATTGCGGTGCTCGCCGTCATCTCCGTGCTGGTGGTCTACTCCTCGACGGCCAAGATGGCCTACGATGCCCATACGGCACGTTCAACGGCCCATTTCCTGCGGCAGCAGCTGATGATCCTCATCGTCAGCCTCGCCGTCATGATCGCCGTCCAGAAGATCAACTGCCGGGTCTACAACCTCTTTTCCCGGCCGATCTACTACCTTTCGGTGATCTTGACCGTGGCCGTCTATTTCATCGGCGCCACGACCAACGGTGCCGCACGCTGGATCCCCCTCGGGCCCTTCCAGTTCCAGCCCTCCGAAGCGCTGAAGGTCGCTACGGTGCTCTTCCTGGCCCGGCAGTTGGCCGGGCGGCAGTCGAAAATCGACCGCATCCGGATCGTCCCGAGCTGGAAGTTCTGGACCTGGCGCTCCTCGGCGCTGCAACGCAAGATCTGGCGGGAGGGAACCTGGCCCATTCTGATGCCGGTCTTCGTGTCGTGTCTGGTGATCTTTCCGGCGCATACCTCTTCGGCCGTGTTGGTCTTTCTGGCCTCGTGGGTGATGATGCTCATCGGGCGGGTCCGTTTCAGCGAACTCATGAAGCTCGTGGGGTGGGCCCTTGCGGGCATTGTGGTCATCATGACGCTCAATCTCGGACGCAGCGAAACCGCTGAAGGGCGTGTCTCGACCTGGATCCACCTCTGGACCCAGCCCCAGACCGAAAAACCGATCGAACACCTCACCGATACCGAACGCTCGATGATCGCCATCCACAACGGCGGCCTGCTGGGCGAAGGCGCCGGACAGAGTGCCATGCGTGTGGAGATGATCCATCCCGAGAGCGACTACGCCTATGCCTTCTTCGTCGAGGAGTACGGCATCATCCTGGCCGTCGTGCTGTTGATGCTCTATCTGTGGATCTTCTTCCGGGCGATCGAGATCTTCCGCCGTTGCGGAACGGCTTTCCCGGGGTTGCTGGTCCTGGGGCTGGCGCTGCTCATCACGTGTCAGGCTTTGCTTCACATCATGGTGACGGTGAACCTCATTCCCGAGACGGGGCAGACGCTGCCGCTCATCTCGCGCGGCGGTTCGTCGGTGCTCTTTACGACCATCGCCCTGGGGATGATTCTCGGCGTCAGTCGCCAGAACGACGAACAGTCGCACGACCGTCCGAAGAACGAGGAACTGCGGATCAACAGTTAGGAAAAACCGCGGCCTCCGGCCTTCGGCAACGCCCCGTCGGTCGAAATATGTAAAAAAGTATATGATGTAACGCTATGGAAGAGATTCGTCTTGACAAATACCTGTGGGCCGTGCGGGTCTTCAAGACCCGCAGCGATGCCGCCGATGCGATCCGTACGAACAAGGTGACGGTCAACGGCTCCTACGCCAAACCCTCGCGCGAAGTGAAGATCGGCGATGTGATTGCCGTACGCAAGATGCAAGTGACCTACTCCTACAAGGTGCTTGATCTGGTTTCGAGCCGCCAGCCGGCCAAGAATGTTCCGGCCTACTGCCTCAACATCACCCCGCAGGAGGAGCTCGACAAACTCAACGTTCCGCGCGAAACGATCTTCGTCTTCCGCGACCGCGGGACGGGACGTCCGACCAAGAAGGAGCGCCGCGAACTCGATACCCTGATGGACGAGGTCTATTACGGCGACGACGAGGAGTGAGTGTCGGCAGGGCTGAAAAAACAGCCCGAAAATTTGGACGGAGCGCCGAAACGTCCTACCTTTGCCGCGACGAAAGAAAGTTTTGTAATCCTCATCGGAGGGCAAACGCATGCCGGATAAGATGACTGGGTAAAACCACGATGCTTATCCGGCTTTTTTCATGTACGGCACACGATGGAAAGAGATGCACTTGATTTGGGGATCCTGCGTGTGGGTACCCTGTTCCGGAGACTTTTTGTCCCTACGCTGCTGGGGATGGTCGGCATGTCGGCTGTGGCGGTTGTCGACGGCATCTTCGTCGGACACGGCGTGGGGAGCGACGGCATCGCCGCCGTCAATATCTGTATTCCGCTGCTGATGATCTTCACCGGTATCGGACTCATGACCGGTGTCGGGAGTTCGGTCGTCGCCTCCATCCACTTTGCCCGCGGAAAGGTCAAGGCTGCACGTATCAACGTTACGCAGGCCCTGCTCTTCGTGACGGTCGTGACCGTTCTTCCGGTTGCCGCCGTCCTCTGTTTTCCGCGGCAGACGGCTCTGTGGCTCGGATCTTCCGAACATCTGCTGCCGCTGGTGGTCGACTACCTCGTATGGTTCGTTCCGGGGCTCGTCCCGCAGCTCTGGATCGCCGTCGGACTCTTTGTCGTGCGGCTCGACGGGGCTCCGCGACTGGCCATGTGGTGCAGCCTCATCTCGGCGCTGGTTAATGTCATCCTCGACTGGCTCTTCATCTTCCCGCTTGGCTGGGGCGTCATGGGGGCGGCCTTCGCCTCGACGATCAGCATTGCAACCGGCGGCGTGATCGTCATCCGCTACCTCACGCACGATGCCCGGACGCTGCTTCTCTATCCGCTCAAAGGAAGCCGCAAGAGTTTCCGCCTTACCATCCGCAACATCGGCTATCAATGCCGTATCGGCTCCTCGGCGCTGTTGGGCGAAATGACGATGGCCGTTCTGCTCTTTACCGGCAATCAGGTCTTCATGCACTATCTGGGTGACGCCGGAGTCGGGGCCTTTGGCATCACCTGCTACTACATGCCCTTCATCTTCATGGTCGGGAACGCCGTGGCTCAGTCGGCACAACCCATCATCAGTTACAGCTTCGGGCGGATGGAGTGGCCGCGGGTCGTGGAGGCCCGGCGCATCGCCCTGCTCACGGCCCTCGGCTGCGGATGCGTGGTGGCGGCGTGTTTCGCCCTTCTGCCGCGTCTGCTGGTGGCCCTCTTCCTCGATCCGGCGGACGCTGCGGCGCAGATTGCCATCGACGGATTCCCGCTCTATGCCTCCGGATGTCTCTTTTTTGTGGTCAATCTGGCCATTATCGGCTATTTCCAGAGCCTCGAACGGCTCGTCCCCGCTACCTTCTTCGCGCTGCTGCGGGGACTCCTGTTGCTCGTCCCGAGTTTTATGCTGCTGCCCTGTGTGTTCGGAGTTCCCGGGATCTGGCTTGCCATGCCGCTTTCCGAGGCGTTGACCTTCCTCTGCATCGTTGCGTATGTCGCCGTGCGGCGGCAGAGACGGACGGCGCGATAAGTGGCCCTCCCCGCTTGAAAAAGCAGCTGAGGATACCGAAAAGCAAAGGCCGTCTCCACGGATGAAGACGGCCTTCGCATTTGCATGTACGGTTATTTCTTGTTGAAAAAGTTCATCGTCATGGCGCACCCCTGTGTGGCAAACGAACGGATGGCATCCACGAAGACCTTCAGCCGTTCGGGCATGGCCTTCCGCTCCTCGTCGGTCCATTCGCCCAGGACGTAATCCACCTGATGGCCCTTCGGAAAATCTCCGCCAATGCCGAAGCGCATTCGGGCATACTCTTCGGTGCCCAGGAGTTCGGCGATGTTCTTCAGCCCGTTGTGGCCTCCGGCACTCCCTTTCGGGCGGAGCCGCAAGGTCCCGAACGGCAGAGCGATGTCGTCCGAGATGACCAGCAGATTCTCGCGGTCGATCTTCTCGGCATCCAGCCAGTAGCGGACGGCCTTGCCCGAGAGGTTCATGTAGGTCGAGGGCTTCAGCAGGATGAGTGTACGTCCCTTGTAGCGAACCTCGGCCACATCGCCGTAACGTGCCGTGGTAAAAACAGCGTTGGACGCCTCTGCAAGAGCGTCCAACACGTTGAAACCGATGTTGTGTCGGGTTCCGGCATATTCGGCGCCGATGTTCCCGAGCCCAACAATGAGGTATTTCATGACTGTTCAGCGACTATTTGGCTGCGGCGTCGGCACCACGCGATGCGCGGGTTACGCGAACGGCGCAGACGGCCGTCGTAGCGGGCGTCACGAACTTGAGGTTCTCGAACTGCAGGTCGCCAACGAAGATCGTCTTGCCTACGCCGAGCGTCGTTACGTCAACGACGATTTCGTCAGGCAGGTTCTCGACCAGGGCGCTTACCGTCAGTTTGCGGGCCGACAGAACGAGCTTACCGCCGACCTTCACACCTTCGGCGTTACCAGTCAGACGAACCGGGATGGCGATCGAGACGGGTTTGCCGTCGGCGATGCGGTAGAAGTCCATGTGGAGGATCTCCTCACGAACGGGGTGGAACTGAGCCTCGCGCAGTACGGCGAGCTCCTTCTTGCCCTCGACGTCGAACTCGACGATGTAGGAGTTCGGGGTGTAGATCAGGGGTTTGATCTCGCGGGGATCCACGGAGAACATCTCCGTCTCACCGTTTCCGCACAATACGCAGGGTACGAGGCCCTCGCGGCGCACGGCCTTGGCGGCCTTCTTACCGAAATCGGCACGTTTTACGGCCTTTACCGGAATGGTTTTCATGTTTTTTGTGTTTTTAATTAGTTGTTACCTGCGGCGGTTCTCAACACGACTTCCGGAGTCGCATCCCAATTCCGCCTGTTTCGGGGTGCAAAGATAAGCATTTGGATCGAAAAAAGAAACTTCGAGATCCGAAAAACGCCCGAAATCACCTTTTTACACGAAAAAACGGGAAAGGAATCTGCATCCCTCTCCCGTTTTACGGTTCTGGAATCCTTTATTTGATTCCGCGGACGTGCTTCTCCCAGGCCCAGGCGGCGGCCAGCGTCTCGTCGAGCGAACGTTCGGCCTGCCAGCCCAGTTCGGTATTGGCCAGCGTCGGATCGGCCCAGATGGCGATGATGTCACCCTCGCGGCGAGGTGCGATCTTGTAGTTGAGCTTCAGGTGGTTGACCTCCTCGAACTTGTGCACGAGCTCCAGCACCGAAACACCGCGTCCCGTTCCGATATTGAAGATCTCGTAAGGGGCCTTGTTCTTGTCTTCGATCATGCGGCGGATGGCGGCCACGTGAGCACGGGCCAGGTCAACGACATCGATGTAGTCGCGGATGCACGAACCGTCGGGCGTCGGATAGTCGTCGCCGAAGACCGAGAGGCACTCGCGGATGCCGGCGGCCGTCTGCGTGATGTAGGGTACGAGGTTCTGCGGCACGCCGCGCGGAAGTTCGCCGATCAGGGCCGACGGGTGAGCTCCGATGGGGTTGAAGTAGCGCAGGGCGATACCTTTCAGTCCGGGATAGGCGGCCAGCGAGTCGCGCAGGATGTCTTCGCACATCTGCTTCGTGTTGCCGTAGGGCGAAGTGGCCGGCTTGCGGGGCGTCTGTTCGGTGACGGGCTGCTTCTCGGGTTCGCCGTAGACGGTGCACGACGAGGAGAAGACGATGTTCTGGCGCCCGAACTCACGCATGAGCGAGATGACGTTCATGAACGATGTGAGGTTGTTGCTGTAGTATTCGAGGGGTTTCTGCACCGACTCGCCGACGGCCTTCGAGGCGGCGAAGTGGATCACCGAGTCGAATTCATACTTTTCGAAGACCTTGCGGAAGGCTTCGCGGTCGCAGCAGTCGACCTGGACGAAGGGAATGTCGATGCCGGTGATTTTGCGCACGCCCTCGACGGCGCCCATGTCGCTGTTGGAGAAGTTGTCGACGATGACGACGTCGTAGCCGGCGTTGATCAGTTCGACGGTGGTGTGCGAGCCGATGTAACCGGCTCCGCCGCTCACCAAGACACACGATTTTTTCATAAGTCGCAAAGATTAATTGAATAACAAAGATACTTATTTTTTTGGAACAAGCAGACAAGGTGCGAATAAAATTTGCAGGGAGGTGCAGGAATATAACAGTCGGGGCGCGAAATTGGGTCGGAAACTCTTCGCAGATACCTCGCCTTTAAAACCGGTTTCTTAAACTGGTCTTTCTTAAAGAGGAGAAGCGCAAGATTGGGTCAGAAACCTTTCGCAGATACCTTCGCCCCTAAAACCGGTTTCTTAAACCGGCCTTTCTTAAAGGGGGGGCTGACAAATTGTAACTCCGGACGTAAAAAATAAGTGCCGGGAGGTGTCTGTTTTCGGAAAATTGTCGTATATTTGTAACAGATTGATATCCCGATAACTGGAAATTCATCAAAACATTAACGCGATATGTACGGAAAAATGAAAGAGTACCTCCAGCATGAACTCGCCGAAATCGAGGCTGCAGGGCTCTACAAACGCGAACGGATCATCTCGTCGCCCCAGCGTGCCGAGATTGAGGTTGCAGGTCGGAAGGTGCTGAACTTTTGCGCCAACAACTACCTCGGACTTTCGGACAATCCCCGACTCATCGAAGCTGCCAAACGCGCCATGGATGCCCGCGGTTACGGTATGTCCTCCGTGCGCTTCATCTGCGGCTGCCAGGACATCCACAAGGAGCTCGAAAAGGCCATCTCCGACTACTTCGGAACCGAGGATACGATCCTCTATGCCGCTTGCTTCGATGCTAACGGCGGCGTCTTCGAACCTCTCTTCACCGACCAGGATGCCATCATCTCCGATGCTCTGAACCACGCCTCGATCATCGACGGTGTGCGCCTCTGCAAGGCCGTGCGTTATCGCTATGCCAACGCCGACATGGCCGAACTCGAGGAGTGCCTCAAAAAGGCCCAGGCGCAGCGTTTCCGCATCATCTGCACCGACGGCGTCTTCTCGATGGACGGCAATGCCGCTCCGCTTGACAAGATCTGTGCCCTGGCCGAGAAGTACGACGCGCTGGTGATGGTCGACGAATGCCACTCGGCCGGCGTCCTGGGCAAGACGGGCCGCGGCATCACCGAACTTTACAACCTCCGCGGAGAGGTCGACATCCTGACCGGTACGCTCGGTAAGGCCTTCGGCGGCGCCGTGGGTGGGTTCACCACCGGCCGCAAGGAGATTATCGACATGCTGCGTCAGCGTTCGCGTCCTTACCTCTTCTCGAACTCCCTGCCCCCCGCCGTCGTGGGTGCCGGTATCGAAATGTTCAAGATGCTCGCAGAGAGCAACGAACTGCATGATCGCCTCGTCGCCAACGTCGAGCACTTCCGCAAGGGAATGATGGCCGCCGGATTCGACATCAAACCCACCCAGTCCGCCATCTGCGCCGTGATGCTCTACGACGCGAAGCTTTCGCAGGACTTCGCCGCGAAGTTGCAGGACGAGGGTATTTTCGTCACGGGATTCTACTATCCGGTCGTTCCGAAGGGACAGGCCCGCATCCGCGTACAGGTCTCCGCAGGTCATACCTTCGAGCAGCTGGACCGTTGCATCGCGGCCTTTGTGAAGATCGGCAAAGAGTTGAATGTCCTCAAATAACCTTGAAATCTCTCTGTCGCCATGTCTAAAACCGTATTGGATGCGATCGATCGCAAGATCCTGAAGTACCTGATCAAGAATGCGCGCATGCCGTTCCTGGAGATCGCCCGGGAGTGCGGCATCTCGGGTGCGGCCATTCACCAGCGGATCCGCAAACTCGACGAGGCGGGTGTGATCCGTGGCAGCCGATTGATCGTGGATCCCAAAGTGATGGGATTCGACGTGTGCGCCTACATCAGCATCCTGCTCAAGGATCCGCAGTTGCAGGCCCGGACGGTCGAAGAGCTGAAAAAGGTCGACGAGATTGTCGAGTGTCATTACATCACCGGCAAGGGCAACATCCTCGTGAAGCTCTATTGCGTGGATAACGAACATCTGATGCACACGATCTTCGACGGAATTCTGCGCATTCAGGGTATCGCCACCACCGAGACGAATATTTCGCTGCAGGAGGTCTTCCAACGAGAGGTCAATATCGACTTCATCGAGGAGTAAGTCCCCAGGTGTTCATGAAAAAGCCGGAGTCCCTTGTCGGGCTCCGGCTTTTTTTTGAATGTTTCACGCCTCCTTCGACGCTCCTTTTCTTCCTGTATTTCCTTGTCTCTCTTACCTCCTCCCCTCTCCTCTTTCTCGGCCTCTCCTCTTTCTTGGCCTCTCCTTCTCTCTCCGGCCCGCTTAGCACGAGGCGGCCAGGGACGACGGGGTTACGCCCTGCGAGTCACGGGCCCAGTCGCCGTGGACGCGGAGCACCTGTTCGATGATGTCACGAACGGCCCCTTCTCCGCCCTTGAATTCGGAGACGTAGCGCGAGGCTTCGATGACCTCGGCGGCAGAATCGGCCGGACAGACCGGAATCCCCACTTCGCGCATGCACTCCAGATCGGGAATGTCGTCGCCCATGTAGATCACGTCGGCGGGATTCACCCCTTCGCGGTCAAGGTATTCGCGCATGGCGGAGATCTTGTCCATGCAGTCGAGGTAGTAGTGGCGGATGCCTAACATGCGGAGGCGGTGTTCGAGGGTTTTGCCCCGCCCTCCGGTGATGATGCAGACGCGGTAACCCATCTTCAGGGCGTAGGCCAGGGCATAGCCGTCCTTGGCGTTGTAACGACGGATGAAATCACCGTCGACGGTGGGAATGATTCCTCCGTCGGTCATTACGCCGTCGACATCGAAGATGAAGGTCCGGCAGCGTGCTATCGATTCTTTGAAGTTTTCCATATCTCTTTGCTGATTTGACTGTAGATCTCCTGTAAGGCGGGGTTTCCGTCGAGCAGAGCGAGGTGACGCTGCTGCGTGTCGGTGTCGTTGCGTACGGCGGGCCCGGTTTGTACGTCGCGCGGCGAGCGGCTGTCGCAGGCCTTGGCTGCCGTCTCGGCAATCAGCGGCTTGAGCACCTCGAAGTCGAGTCCGGCGCTGCGCACCACCTCTTCGCCCAAAGCATACATGTGGTTGGCGAAGTTGCAGGCGAAAACCGCGGCCAGATGCACCTTGGCGCGTTGGGCGGAGTCGGCCCAGATAACCTGCCGGGAGAGACTCCGGGCAAAGGCCTCCAGTTCGGGGCGGAAGCCGGGGTCCGATGTCTCGAGGAAGACCGGGATTTCCGAAAAATCGACTTCGCGGCCTTTGGTGAAGGTCTGCATCGGATAGAAGACGGCCCTGCGGGTGAATCGTTCGGGGATGGCCTCCAGCGGAACACTCCCGGCCGTATGGGCCACGGCGGCCCGTTCGGGAATCGGAAGTGTCGAGGCAACCTCGGCTACGGCCCGGTCGCTCACGGCGATCAGGTAGAGGTCGGCCGTGCGGCAGAGGTCGGCCGGATCCGACGTCCAGCCGCATCCCGCCAGGCGCGCCACAACGGGACCCCGCTCCGGATTGCGTGCGAAGAGCTGCACGGCCTCGCAGCCGCTTTTTGCGACGGCACGGGCCAGCGCCTCGGCCAGATTTCCGCTTCCTATGAGGACAATTCGTTTCATTGCATGCGATTTTTACAACAGTTCCGTAAGCCGCACGTTGTTCGGCGAGTGGCGCACCTCCTCCTTGAGCGTCTCCACCTCATGATTCATTCTCTCCAGTTCGGGGGTCTGTTCCAGGTTGAGTTTCGTCGGGCCGCTTCGTTCGACGGCCTCCAGAATGCCGTAGACGGTCATCGATCCGAGGTCGTGGGCCGGAGCGAACGATACGTCGCGCTCGCCGTCGCCGCTGCGCACCGAGATGAGCTGTCCGGCCTGCACAAGCTGGAAAAGAATGTCATTGACGATGCGGGTGGGGAGTCCGAGCTGTTCGCGGATCGTATCCGAAGAGAGGGTGCCTCCGTGGTCGCGGAAGTTCCGGGCCACGAGGATCATTACCGCAAGAAGCACCTTGCGGCGCTGGTCGTAGCTGATGCGCAGCGATTCGCGCTCCTCGGCGAAGCGGCTGATGTTCTGGTAGGCGAACGACAATTCGCCGCCGAAGAGGAGGATCTCCCACGAGGTCTGCATCCAGATGAGGAAGAGTGGCAGAGCCGCGAAGCTGCCGTAGATGGCGTTGTAGGAGGTCATCCAGCGCTGGACGTAGACATAACCCCACTGGAAGAGCAGGAAACAGGTTCCGGCGACGATTCCCGCCATCAGGGCGCTGCCGAAGCGGACCCGGGCGTTGGGAATGATCATGTAGAGGAGTGTGAACATCGTCCAGATGACGACCATCGATGCCAAATGCGTGAGGGCCGTGAAGTACCATTTGTCGTAGAGCCCCAGTTGTTGCTCGAGGTAGTTGCTCACGGTGTTCGCAAGGATCCAGAGCACCGGGACGATCATCACGACGGCGATGTAGTCGGTCCACTGTCGGGCGATGCTGCGTTCGACCTTGACCTCCCAGATGTTGTTGAAGGCGTTTTCGATGGAGCTGAAGACGCGGATCACGGCCCAGAAGAGCATCACCAGACCCACGGCCGCCACGACACCGCCCTGGGTTCGGGCCAGGGCATTTTCGGCGAAGCTGACGATGTAGTCGACCGTCTCGGGGTGTTGTGGGAAGAGTCCGTAGAGGTTTTCGACCAGTCCGTCGGCCAGCCCGAATCCCTTGACCACGGCAAAGACCAGGGCCAGCAGCGGCACGAGCGACATGAGCGTATAGAAGGTGAGGGCTGCCGAGCGGACGATGGTCCCGTGTTCGAGCAGGCCCCGGGCCGTATAGAAGAGCAGCCGATACTGTTGTACGAGCCATCGCACGACGGGATTGCGCCAATGGTTCACATCGCGACGGAAAATCGTGTCGGTGAAATATGTGAGGAGGTTGCTCAGTTTCATGGTGCTGTCCGCTGCCGGGGTACCTCGACAAAGATAGCTATTTTAGACGGATCGCCCAAAAATCGTTCCCGATTTTCGTGAAGGCCAGCCGGAGCTCGTTACCGGGGTGCAGTCCGAGGCGCCGCATCAGCTCCTCGGGGCGGAGCGGGAAGTCCCGCTTGAGGATCTCGGCGCCGCGCCCTTTCCATTGGTGTTTCAGCTTTTTGGGGTCGAAGGGCTGGATGTCTTCGATTTCGAGTGTGCGTCCGATCACCTCCTGCGGCTTTTCGACGGCAAAACCGAAGGAGTTGTCGCTCCAGCAGTCGGCCTTTCCGGCCAGGTGAAGGCGTGCGAGGCGGGCCTTCTGAAGGGCCACGTCGGGCACCACAAGCCAGTGGTAACGTGCCGGTTCGAACGGCGGCGCTTCGGGCGGCCGCGTACCGGGGAGTGCCGCAAAACTCCCGAGTCCGAGCGCCGTAGCCGTCAGGAGCGGCCCCGTGTCGTCGGCGTAGATGACGACCTCTTTGCACTCGTCGCCCAGCGAGACAACCTCGACCCGGCTTCGGGGAAAGAGCCGGAGCGCCTCATCGACGTCGAACAGCGGCGAGTTTTTCACGCAGAGCCGACGGGTGATGCGGTCGATCATCGGCTTCAGGGCCACGATGTCGGGCGAGCAGGCCTCGAGCCGCACCTGCTTGCGTCCCTCGGGGGAACGGCGGTCGGGATCGGCGTAAACCCAGTCGAAATGCAGCCCGTCGCGTTCGAGGAACTCTTCGGCCGAAGCGTGGATGACCTCGATATTGGCAACGCCCATCCTCGAAAGGTTCTCTGCCGTGATCCGGGCCAGCAGCGGATCGCGTTCGAGGGCCACGACGCGGCGGAAACGCCGGCTCAGGGCGAGTGCATCGACCCCCAGCCCGCAGGTAAGATCCAATACCGAATCGCCCGAGAGGGCCTTGTGTGCGGCCGCCGCCTCGCTCGAGGCCTGTTCGAAGGCCCGCGGAGGCAGGATGCATTGGGCTGCGGCATACGTCGGAAGTTTCCGTTCGGCGCGTGCGAGGTACTTGACCTGCGTAGCCACGAGCCGTGCATGGGGCAGCGTTCGGTCCAGCGCCACCTCCAGCGGGTCGTGCCCCCGGGCGGCGGCGATGGCCTGTCGGAGTTCGTCGCTTCGCAGCAGTTCGTATTCTTCGGCGGTGATCACGGATCTATGGAGTACGTTTAGGCAGACAAAGATAGGCTTTTTTCCGCTTTCCGACACCAGATGGCGAGTGTGGCCAGCAGGAAAAGGAGATAGAGGAGCCCGGTGGATGTGCTCCCGAGCGTATAGTCGGCGGCACCTCCGGGCAGCGCCGCGGTGAAGCGGGCCAGAAGATTGATCGCTTCGGCGGCCTTGCCCGTCACCCATCCGAAGAGCGGGGCGAGCGGCGCGATGGGTGCCAGCATCCAGAGGGCTCCGCCGAAGACTGCGACCCCTGCCAACGCAATGGCCACCGGATTGACAAGCAAACCGGCCAGCGGAATAAGCCCGAACGTGTGCGAGACGAGCGGTGCCGTGGCGAGCGTGGCCGTCAGACCGATCAGGTAGGCGTCGATCACGCTGTTCAGCCATTTGTGACGGGTCCGGCACCGGCGGCAAAGGGGTACGCCCCAGGCGAGAATCCCCGCAACGGCGAGGAACGAGAGTTGGAAGCTGAGGTCTCCGATCCAGTTGGGGTTCCAGAGCAGCATGCCGAAGGCGGCAGCGGCGAGGCTGTTCATCCCGACATATTCCGAAGCGGATGCGAGCGCCGTCTGGAGGAAGGTACACATCACGGCGGCCCGCACGGCGCTGGGCGGAAATCCGGCCGCGGCAACAAAGAGCCAGACGGCCGCTGCCGCGAAGAGATTCTTGAGCAGATGGCCCCGCCGCAGGAGGGGCAGCCACCAGAGCAGCACGTTCACCACGACGAAGACGATGCCCGTATGGAGACCCGATACGGCCAGCAGATGGGACATGCCGCTGCAGGAGTATGCCGTGCGCAATTCCGGAGAGATGTTGCGTCGCTCACCGGCGGTCATGGCCTCGACTACGGCCCGGGCTTCGGGATTCATCGGCAGGCGATCGAGGCGTTCGACGGCCCGTTGGTGGAACGTTGCGCTGCGCGGTTCGAGCCGCTCGAGGAGCTGCCGCTCCCCGATCCACAGCGTGCCGGCATAACCCCGCCGCTCCATCAGCAGGCGGTAGCTCTCCGCACCGCCCCGGAAGGGCCGGATGCGCCCCTGGCAACGAATCCGTTCTCCGGCCCGCAGTTCGGTCAGCGAATCGGCATAGAGCCGGATCCGGGCATCCGACGCACTCCAGTGTCCGGTCGAGGGGTTGCGCCAGGCCGTTACCGCAGCATCGGCCACCGAGTATCGTTCCCGTTCGACGGGGAATCCCTCTATGACCATCTCGTAGAGGGTGTATGTCTCCCGTGGAACCGTTATTTCGGGAGCCCGGAGTTGTGCGGCGGCGAATCCCGCGGTGAGAAGCAGTGTTGCGGCTGCCGCTCCCGAGCGTAGCAGCAGGGCCACGACGCCCGTCACGACGAAAGCCCCTGCGAGAAACCACAGGGGCAGTTCGTAGTGTGCGGCCAGTGCGATCCCCGCGACAAAGGGCGCGAGGAGCTTGACCATCGGCATGCGGTCGAGCCGGGCGAACAGGCAGGCGATTTTCATGCCTGCAAGATAATCAAAATATGTCTGAAAGTGTTACTCTTCCGTCTCGAAGAGCCTCCATCCGGCCTCGACCTCCCGGGGATCGGCCTTCGAACCGTTCTCCACGCGCGAGATGGCCGCCGCAAGGGGGATCATCGTTGCGGGATCGCGGGTGTCGAGCCGCTCGTCGGGGTCGATGCCCGTGTCGTCGGCCACGGCACGGATGTAGAGGTCGGTGCGGTTCTCCGAGGGCGGGGCCCAGCGGGAGATCATCCCCCGGAGGGTATCGAGCCCGTAACGGATGCGGTAGGTGTCGAGCAGTACGAAGATGGCGCGGTAGCCCCAGGCGAGGCTCTCGAACTCCTTGAAGTCGGGATCACGCGAAGGCTGTATCTCGCCGCGGTAGCGGACTCGCGAGCGGCGGATGTTGCCGGGGTTGCGGTTATCGAGTCCTCGGGCCATGGTCGTCGTCCTTGATTTGAAGATGTGTCTCCACCCGTCGTTTGGCGTAACGGCGCAACCAGCGGAAGAGCGGCGCTTCGGATAATTGTGCGGCATTTTCGAGAAACGACCAGAACTCCACGCCGCAGGTGAATCCCGTGAAGAGCCTGGCCAGATTCAGCTGCATGAAGTCCAGCACGCAGCTGTCCAGGAGCCAGGCCATGGCGATGGCCGTGACGGCGAGTCCCATCTTCATAACGGTGCGCCAGGCCTTGCAGCTCTCGAAATACCATTCCCGGCCTTCGCGGCGGGCTGCGGCCCGGTCGGCGAAGACCCCCGAAACGAAATCCACGCCGATGAAGAGCACGGTTACGGCGACGAGCGGATGGATGGGTGCGAACAGCGCGGCGATCCCCGCCACGATGCCGCTAACGAATCTGAACAAAGCCTCCATCGGTCGTGCAACGGTTCAGGATGTTCTTTTCGGGGAGGTATTCGGGAAACTCCGTGCGGTGGGTTTCGAGGTAGGCGGCGGCGCGGCGCAACAGCGTGCGGGCTTCGCAGCGCAGGGCGTTCCGCTGACGTCGGAGAGCCTCGTCGTCGGCGGGTTGTCCCCAGGAGCTTTTCGGGGCTGTCGTTCCGCACTGTCCGGTGCGGATGTCGAGGCGCGGCTGGAGCGCGAGCCGTGTGAAGAGGGCCAGCGGCCGGGCGAGGTAGTCGTCGCGCAGCGTGGCATATTCGCCGGCAAGCAGCTTTTCGTAGAGCGCCTGCCCGATGACCGGGAGGAGGTACCGCTGTTCGGCGGCCGTGATGTCTGCCTCGGAGAGGGCATCGGGCGGGAGGTATTCGCCGCTTCCGAGGGCGAACTGCAGCAGTTGGGAGATTGAGATGAGCGTATTCATGGAAAGGGGGAGTTTGCGGCTGGGGATCGCCGTACGACGTCCTCCGACCGGGGCCGGAGTCCACCGCACGGACGACCGCCTCATCCGATGCTTGTAACGTTGTATTTGGTGATCTCGGAGAGGAAGTACTGTTGTTTGGGATCTTCCGGATCGTAGTCGAGGCCGTCGGCCTTGCGGGCCTCCCAGACCTTCATGTAGATGGGTTTCGAACGGGTCGGGGGACGGTTTACGATCTGCAGCGACGAGGTGTCGAGCCCCAGGACGGCGGAGATGACGCCGCGGATCGGTTCGGTGAGCTCGGCCTGTTCGGCGAGAATCACCGTGTTGAGCGCCACCTCGTATTCGTGGAGGATGCGTTCGGCGTTGAACCCCGAGGCGTAATCCAGCCCGCTCAGGGTCCGGAACCAGGAGTGTGCCACGACGATGTCGCTGACGGCCTGCTCGTGCAGGGCCTGCCAGTCTCCCTCGTTCTGGGCCGTGATGGGAATGAAGCGCGAGTTGTCGTCGTCGCCGCCGTCGCGGATGACGAACATCACCTGCCCGGGATTCCCGGCGAACTTCCGCTCGGCCATGCGCACGATGCGCTCGGCCTCGGCCTCGTTGTCGACCGTCGAATCGAGCATCATCACCCCAGACAGCTGGAAGGAGTTGTCCAGCCGCGAGATGTTCCACCGGTCGGTCTTGTAGGCAATTGCCGAGACGCCGAATCCGGCGATGTAGGGCGGCACGCCGTAGTGTTCGAACATGGGTTCGTAATCCTTGTAGTGGATCATGGCGCGCAGGGTCCCGTCCTCCTGGGGCTCGAAGAGCGGATAGAGGGGCAGGGTGCGGGCTTCGGACGGTTTGAATGCGGTCCAGTCGTGGTGCAGAAGGATGTGCTCCGAATCGCGGGCCACCCGGCAGCGCGAAGCGTCCTGGTGATAGAGCGAGAGGAACGAGTGGTCGGCGTCGGTGACGACTTCGAGGAAGGCATTTCCGAAGAGCGACTTGTCGAAGGCCAGTTTGTTGAGCACCTGTCTCAGACTCTCGCCGCTGCCGTTCACCCGGCGGATGAATGCCGCCAGAGCGGGTTGTTGCGCTTCGTCGCAGATGAAACCCTTTCCCGAGATGTAGTCGGCCTTGTCGTTGATGATGCGGCGGTGGGTGGTCGAGCGGCGGGCCATCAGCGCCAGAGCCGCCGGGAAGAGGTTGTCGTCGCCCCAACGCCAGAAGCGGTCGTTCTCGACGCGGGTCGATCCCAGAACGGCATAGGGATCCGTGCGGTTGGCGACGCCTACGGCGGTTTTGAAGTTTTTCGCTTTGCTCATGACGTGTTTACGGATTTCGGAGGAGAGCCTCCGCGGCCGGCAAGCCCGCCGCGGAGACGCCCGGATGATTTTTTACTGTTTGCAGGCGTAGGTGATCAGCTTCTCGTCGAGGAGCAGGCAGCCAGCCATGAAGACGGCGCGCTGGCGGTTCTCCATCTCGTCGGGATTGTACCACATGCGGACCTCGGTGCCGGGCATGTCGGCCGTATTGACGGCCATGACCAGATTGCGACGGTCGGTGAGCAGGGCGAACGACTGCTTGAGTCCGGTGTCGGCCAGGTAGCTGCCCAAATGTACGTCGATGATCGGGATGCCGTGGTAGGCGAGCTGCTGCCGGCCGTTTACCGAGTCGATGTAGGCCGCGTCGACCCCCTTCTCGTCGAGATATTTCTCATAAAGGTAACAGAGATCCGACGAGACGAAGTAGGCCAGCTGGCCTTCGGCCTTGAGATCCTGGATCCGGGGATCGGCGTCGCTCCAGAGCTTGTCGAAGATCGTGGTGGTGTAGCTGCTCTCTGCGAGGTTCGTGTCCGTATAGGTGGAGTTCACGATCGATTCGGCGGTGACTCCCGCTTCGATGAGTTTGAGGAATCCGTCGAAGGTGTTGTATCCCTCCTCGGCTGCGGAGTCGCCGACCCACATCGTGGCGCGGATGTTCTCGGCCAGGGCCTTGCGGAAGAGTTCGGTCTCGGCCTGTTCGAGGATCGTGCCGGAGAGATCCTCCATGTTGACGTCGACGATCGACGAGATCTTCTCGTAGACCATCGGGAAGTAGTCGGCTGCGGAGAATCCCAGTTCGGCCTTCACGCGCTGCAGGTTGATCGTCTTTTCGGTGCGGGTGGGGGCCGTGCTTCCGCTCCAGCCTGCGGCGGAGAACTTCTGGAGGATGTTGCGCTGTCCGTCCCAGAGTTGTACGTGTGTGGCCTGCGGCATGTTGTAGAGCACGCGGATGCCCAGATCCTTGGCGGACTGCCCGGTCAGAATCGGGCGGAAGAAGATGTTTTCGAGATCGGTACCGGTGTACTGCTTCGAATTCTCAAGATAAGTCATGGCTTTTGCTGTTTTTAAAGGGTTTATGAATCGGTTGCGGGCTTTGGAGGAGGCTCCTCGGCCCGATTTGTTGGATGTCTCTCGGTGGAATCGTTTTGCGGGTTCAGTGGTGAAAACATTTGGCATCCTCGGCATAGGCTCGTTCGTTGGCCGAGCGGATTGCGTCGCCGAAGGAAGGATCCTCCGCCGGCAGCACCCGGGTCGGTGCGATCCGTTGCCGGATCTCCTCGGCGGCGATCGACGAGCGGCGGTGCAGCTCCCGCACCTCCTCCTCGGAGTGGAGGATGTTGCGGTCGGCAACGGGCCTCTGTGCGGGTTTCATGCCGAGCTCCGCCAGCAGGCGCTGCCAGCCCCGGGAGATATTCTGTGCCAGCGAGGCGGCCGTCGTCCGGGCGGGTTCGATCACCCGGTCGGCGAGTCCTGCGGCAATGGCCTCTTCGGGCGAGAGCCATCGGCCGTTTCCGTTGTTTTCGCCCATCAGGGCCAGAAACTCCTCCGCGGGGCGTCCCGAGCGGGCGGCGTAGACGGCGGCGATGCGGGCATCGGTCTGGTGGAGGAGCTCGATCTCCGAAGCGATTTCGGCGGCATTCCCCTCCGTGGCGCAGATCGAGTTGTGGATCAGATAGAGAGCGTTTTCGGAGATTTCGCGGCAGCCTTCCGAGGCGGCCTGCGCGATGATCGTGGCGGCCGAGGCGGTGTAGCCGTAGCAGCGGGTGACGATGCGTGCGGGGAGTTGTCTGAGGGCGTCGAGGATCAGCAGGGCATCGTTCACGTCGCCGCCTGTCGAGCGGATGTTGACGACGACCTCCGGGGCCTCGATCTCGGCGATCCGCCGCAGGGCGTCGCGGAAGCGTTCGTAGGTGGCAACCCGGGCGTCGGGGTCTTCGAATTGCCACTCTTCAGGGATTCCGATGGTGCCCTCGATGTCGATTTGGCACACGTCGGCCGAATTGTTGATAAGGATTTCCGATTTCATGATTCAGTGTTTGGAGGGTTTGTAAAAAGCGTTTCGGGCTTTTTCGTAGGAGCAGCAGAATTTTCCGGCGGCGACCTCGAAGGCTTCGCAGCGGGGGATTCCCTGCCTCTGGAGCTGTTCGATCTCCTGGCGGATGGCCTGGCGTTCGCAGGCTCTCAGGTCGATGAATCCGCGCTCGAGGAGTGTCAGTACCGCCTGTCGGGGAGTCATGCCCCTCACTTCGCGGAGCAGGACTCCGGTGAGTTGTTCGTCAAGACGTGTCATGGGCGGTCGATGCGTTCGAAGGTGCACCGGACCGAGGCTTTCCGGGGATCGTACGCTTCGATCCTGCGGAGGATCGCCCGGACGATGCCGTTCCCGGTGTCGATTCGGAAGACGGAACGGATGTCGGGGCCTCCGGTCCCGGGCGTGAAGAGCGATTCGAATTCGTGGGGCGGGATCCGCAGCGCGAGTGAGACGCGTTCACCGGCGGCCTCTCTGCGGACCTGACGGTCGTAATAGCGGTGGAGTCCCTGGGCTCCGTCCCGATCCTCGAATCCCAGCGTAAAGGCTTCCGTCGTATCGTCTCCCGGGAAGAGGAATGCCGCCAGCGGGTATTCGTTCTGCCCCGAGGGATAGCCCCATCGTTCGTTTTCGGGCAGGGCCTTGATTCCGACGTAGCGGACAATACGCGGGGAGAAGTTCGTGCCGTCCTCTTCGGCGTTGTCGCGGTCCCCGACCTGCAGGATCCGGGCCGAGGGGGCATTCAGGTAGTGTCCCGTGGAGTTGAGCGAGGGTGCGAAGAGCGGGTTGCGGAGGACCTTTTCGCCCTGGAGCGCCGCGTAGGAGGGGGTGTTGAAGCTCCAGGCTCCGAGTGTGGTCTCCTCTTCGGTGTCGAAACGAGATACGGCACCGTCTCCGTCCTGGAATTCCCAGGTTCGCGTCTCGTGGATCGTCGGGTCGATCTGTTCGCGGACGATCGGTTGCGAGAAGTCCGTACGACGGCTCCAGTCGACGACCGTCCCGTTGTCGAAGAAGTCGGGCTCGGCTTCGATCCACACGGTGTGTGTATCCTGCTCGGTGAAGAAGCGCAGATTGAACAGGTGCGTGAGGGCTTCGAGGAGTTCCGACTGCCGGATGTCGTGACGGGCCACATCCTCGAAGCGGATCTGAGCCCCGAATGCCGGTCCGGGCAGGAATCGCGGACGCAGCGAACATTCCTTGTGCAGCGTGAGGCTCATCTGCGGATCGGCTCCGGCGAAATAGATCTGGTCGAAATATTTGGGCGAAGCCTCCGAGACCTGTTCCGACGGGGTGCAGAGCCGTATTTCGACGGTCGTCTCCCCGTACTCTTCGACATATCCGTTGTAGAGGGCCCAGTCTCCGGTATAGGGGACCCATTGCAAATCTTTGAAAATCTGCAGAGCGGGATCGGCGACCGTTTCCACAGCGGGGGTCGAGATCTTCGCCGAACGTCCCGAGAAGTTGACCCATCGGACCCCGGCGATTCCGTCGCGGGTGTATACCAACCGATATTGGGCGCTCTCTTCGTGGTCGAAAACGACCACCCGGTAGGAGAAATTCGGGACGATCTCCTGGCGCAGATCCTGATAGCGGTTCGCCAACTGGAATTTGAATTCGGCCCCGGGACCGAGATAAACGGTGTCAAACCCCTTGAGCCGGGTTCGGGAGAGGATACGGTGTTCGGTGGTGTACTTCAGGTAGTATTCGAATCCGACGTTGATCTGCGAAGGGGGCCTGAAGAGGATCGCCCCCTCCTCCATGCAGAAACAGTTTCCGTTGTTGTAGAGTCCGCTGATGGCCTCTCCGTCGACGTCGAGGCTTTGGGGGGTGGCCGTGTCGACGATGTTTCCCACGCTGTTTGCCGACAGGTCGGGGTTTGCCCAGACGCGTCCGAGTTCGTTTGCCGTAGCGGTTGCGGGGGCGGTTCTGCGTGCCGAGAATCCCATGCGGTTGACGGCCGCCGCGGTATCCCGCGAGGCGTATGCCCCGCTCATGTAGAGGGATTGGAAGAGCTCGGACTCCATGAAACGGCTCTCGATCCGATAGCCGGCCTGGGCGAAGATCTGCTCGACGAGCGGGGCGACGTGCAGAAAGGGGTGGTAGTCCTCTACGGCGAGGATCCGTTCGGCGGGGAGCAGATCCGTGGAGCTGTTCTTCTGTTCGTATTCGTCGCGGTGGATAGGCAGGAATACAACCGGTTTGCCGTCGGTCCAGCTTTGGAAGATCTCCGTCGGGGTCAGAAGCCCGGTCCAGTCGATTTCCAGTTCGGAGAGACGTCTTCGCGAGGCCAGTTCGGCCCAGTCGGCGCCTCCGCTCCGGATTTCGATCACGTACTGGTCCTCCTCCACGGCGAGCAGCCGGACCGGACCGTCGATCAACAGCACCTCCTCCAGCGAGAGTTCCGCGGTGTGGAGCGAGTCGTTGAATCGCACGGCAGACTCCGTATCGACGGCGAAATCCAGAATGAGGTCGTTCCGTTTGGAGTGGGGAATGGCGAGTTTGAGCGAACGGCCTTCGCGTGCGGCGTCGATCGCCTCGGTTTGTGCGGCATCGTATCCGGGTACGGCAATGGGATCGGTTCCCAGGTCGCAGATCCGGCCGTCAATTTTCAGTTCCATGATGAGCTTTCCAGTTACAATCCAAATAAATTTGGATCAAAGTTTTTGGTTAGATTTGTTTTTATTTCATTAACAACATATTGCGTTTCTTGAAGATCTTCCCGGCCAAAGGTCAAGGCACAAGTGACTCC
>CALUJN010000068.1 GCA_944320985.1 uncultured Alistipes sp.
TTGAAGATCTTCCCGGCCAAAGGTCAAGGCACAAGTGACTCCGCCGGCCTCTGATCGAGCCGGTGCGGAGACACTTCGTGCTTAACACCTTTGGCCCTTTCGAAAGCCGAGATTTCAGAACCCGTAAAAAACCTTCGGTAAACAGACTTTCCACAGCGGTCAGCACGCTGCCGCATGTTCCTGTATTAGTTTACAAAGGCCAGAGGAGCAAACTATTTTAAGCGGACGTTAACGCCGCAAACATCATGTAGTATTCTCTCTGGGAAAATCCGTTTACCGGAAGGGTTTCTCTATGACATGACACTATTGACATAATCAGTCTGGTGCTTGAGTACGAAGTATAATCTGTTGACCAGTTTGCGGGCGACCTTTACGATGGCCTTGCTCTTTGGCATTCGCTTGCACTGTTCAGTAAAAAACAGGTTCATCGCAGGGTCTTGACGTACCGCCACCCATGCGGCCTCTATCAGGTTACAGCGCATGACGGCGTTTCTTCGCACGGTAATGTCTCCTGTCCCATCTTTCTCTCCACTGGAATGGCACATCGGGATCATCCCGATATAGGCGGCCAGTTGTTCGGCATTGCGGAAACGGGCAATGTCGCATATCTCCGAAAGAAATGCCATTCCCGTAGCCTGTCCGAACCCCGGAACGGTCATAATCAACCGCAGCGGTTCGCGAAACCGGTCCGTCTTGGCCAATGTCCGCAAAGCCCGTGTCATCTCCAACTTCTGGCGGCGTAGCTCCTCCAGATGCCGGATTTGAATGTCGAGGGCCTGACGCCCGCTCGGTGTGAGGGTTTCAACCTCCTTCAACCAGGCAATAAAACGTTTTGACCAGTTGGAGAACGGTTCGAGGAACTCTTGTGGAATCCCAATGCCCAGATACCGCAATTGGGACTTGATCCGGTTCTTCTGACGCGTCGTGTCTTTTGTTATCGAGTTCTTCAATCTTATCAAGGAACGCATCTCCAACGATGCGCTGTCCGGCGTGTAAATGCCTTTCAGTTCGTTGGCTCGTAAACTCCGCGCCAGCTTGCTGCTATCCACGGCGTCACTCTTACGAAGCTTTTCACTGCTCTTGGTCGGAACATCCCCCGGATTGACCACGATGTTGTCAATCCCTAATGCCGTCAGCCGTTCGTGTATCCAGAACCCGCAGAAGCCGGCTTCGTATACCGAATGATATTCGGCTCCCGGATAACTCCGCGCCAGAAATCCGTGCAATGCTTCCGGACTCGGATGCTGACTAAACTTCTTCAGCACGGAGGTCTCCGACAAGACCGTAACCGACCAACTCTTCAAATGGACATCGATCCCTATATAAATCTTTTGTCCTCTGAAACTAATTTCGTTTCTTTGTCCTCTCATGGCTATCGCTATTTTAGTTAGTTAAGGTTTGGCTGCTTTAATCTAACCAAAATCTCGATAGCTTTTTTCTTCTATCCGCTATCGGTGCGGTCTACTCGGATCGTAAACATAGGAACTCTTTTTCGGAGATATTTCGGACAAAGATAGGGATAAAATGGCACCTCTGCAACTGCCGGACGGTTAATTTACCGACGGAAAATTCCGTTTGCACCCCTCTCCGGACCGTTTCCGTCCTTTACCGTCCCTTTCTGCGGACAAAAAAAGAGACCTCCGTTCAGTCGGAAGTCTCTTTTGTCGTTCCATCGATTGTGTTTCCGGTCCGGTCGGAGGTTTTTCCTGGGCCCATTACCCCCCCCCTGCCCAACTGGGGACCTTTCCTGTCATCCCATCGGTTTCGTTTCCAAATCCGGTTGGAGGCCTTTTCTGTCGTTCTATCTCGCACCTCTTTCCAGTTCGGTCACTCCCCTCCCGGTCCGATTGGGAACCTTTTCTGTCATCCCGTCAGTTTTGTTTCCGGTCCGGTCGGAGGTTTTTTCCTGGCGTTCCATCACCCCCCCCCTCCTTCCTTCGGCCGCTTCTCCTGCTCCGTCTTTCGGCCCCGCTACGCGGTGTCGGATCCGTTACCGGCGGCGCATCATGCCTCCGGGCATTTTGGGCATCTTCAGCCCGCCGCCCGCTACGGCCTTCATCATCTTGCGCGTGTCGTCGAACTGCTTCATCAGCCGGTTCACATCCGCCACGGTCGTTCCGGAACCCTTGGCGATACGCTCGCGACGACGGGCATTGATGATTTCGGGATGCTCGCGCTCCGCAGGGGTCATCGAGGAGATGATCGCCTCGGTCTGTTTGAATACGTCGTCCGGAATGTCGACATTCTTCAACATTTTGCCCATGCCCGGCAGCATCGAGGCCAGGTCCTTCAGATTGCCCATCTTCTTGATCTGCTGGATCTGGGCGATGAAGTCGTTGAAATTGAACTGGTCCTTGACGAGTTTCTTCTTGAGCTTGCGGGCCTGCTCTTCATCGAACTGCTCCTGGGCGCGCTCGACGAGCGATACGACGTCGCCCATGCCGAGAATCCGGTCTGCCATGCGTTCGGGGTGGAAGACCTGCAGGGCATCCATCTTCTCGCCGCTGGAGATGAACTTCAGGGGCTTGTTGACCACCGAACGGATCGAGATGGCGGCACCGCCGCGCGTATCACCGTCGAGCTTGGTGAGCACGACGCCGTCGAAATCCAGCCGTTCGTTGAACTCCCTGGCGGTATTGACGGCATCCTGTCCGGTCATGGCGTCGACGACGAACAACGTCTCGCAGGGCTTGATGGCGGCCTTGATGGCGGTAATCTCCTGCATCATGGTCTCGTCGACGGCCAGACGTCCGGCGGTATCGACGATGACGACGTTGTAGCTCTTCTGCCGGGCGTAGCGGATGGCGTTTTCGGCAATCTCGACGGGGTTGCGGTTCCCTTCTTCGGTGTAGACCTCGACGCCGATCTGTCCGCCGAGGACCTTCAGCTGGTCGATGGCCGCCGGACGGTAGACGTCGCCGGCCACGAGCAGCACCTGACGGCCCTTCTTGCTTTTGAGCATCGAGGCGAGTTTTCCGGAGAAGGTGGTCTTACCGGATCCCTGAAGTCCGGCGATCAGAATCACGGCCGGGGTTCCTTCGAGCCGGATATCGGTCGCCGTACCACCCATCAGCGCGGCCAGTTCGTCGCGGACGATCTTGGTCATCATCTGTCCGGGCTTGACGGCCTTGAGCACATCCTGCCCGAGTGCCTTCTGCTTCACCTGGTCGGTGAACGACTTGGCGACCTTGTAGTTGACGTCGGCGTCGATCAGCGCACGGCGGATCTCCTTGAGGGTTTCGGCGACGTTGATTTCGGTGATACGGCCTTCGCCCTTGAGGATCTTGAACGACCGTTCGAGTTTATCGGTAAGGTTTTCGAACATATACCAATGTTTTTGAGCGCTTTTTCGGTTATTTCGCGCAAAGTTACGAAATAATTCATAAAGCGCAATCCGGAGGTCTGAAATTTCCGGGATCCATTCTGTCGAGGTGTCCGCCTTGGGAAGGCCGCCTTTGCCGGCCTTATCCCCCGGGGATTTCGACGACGTTTCTGCCGGGCCCAGCGCCCTTACTTGTCCTCTTCCTCTTCGGCCTCGATCTCGTCCTTGTAACGATCGAGAATCTCCTGCGGAATGCCGTCGCAACGGGTGTAGACCGAGATGTTCTCGGGGTCGTCGGTTGCAATCCAGGTCATGCTGTCGGAGTAGAGGTTGCGGATGATGTAACGATGCGACCAGTCCCCGTTCTCGTAGTCGTACATGCCGCGGATGACCGAACCGAGCGATTCGTCGGTGTAGAGGTTGTAGACCCCGGTGATGCGGCGAGGCCCGAAACTGTCAAGGTTCTGGTAGATGGTGAACTTGTTGCCGTCGCGATAGGACATCTCGATGTAGACGTAGCTACCGTCGGCCAGGGCTTCGCCGTTGTTCCAGGCGTCGAGTTTCCAGGTTCCGGAGATGTTATAGAGTGTGACATCGAGTCCGGGATCGTCGTAGCTATTGTCGTCGTCGCAGCTTGCGAGGCCGATGGCGGCGAGGAGCATGAGCGAGATTTTGAGCAGATTTTTCATATTTCGTTAATTGTTATTCACATTTTGGTGGTCGTTGTTGTCGGATGCGAAGCGTGCCGTAACGGCGCTCTGCAGAGGCGGGAGTCCCACCCCCCTGGATGATGACCGGCACCCGTTCCGGAGCACGTCCGGCCTTGGGATCGAAGCGTATGGTCAACTCCCCGATACCTCCCGGCGGGAGTTTTTCGGGATGGAATTCGGCCCGTACGCAGGGCGGCAGGATCCTTTCGTCGATGTGGATCCGCAGCGTGTCGTTCCCGCCGTTCAGACATTCGATGCTCTCGGCCTGGAGTCGATCTCCGTCGAAGCGGATCTCCTCCTGTTTGAGCAGCAGATTGCCCCGGGCATGGGGATAGGCGTAGGATGGGCGGGCCGAAGGAATGACTTCACCTGCGAGTTCGAGAATGGCCGTGGGGGCGTTTTCGGCAAGCTGCGTAAAGAGAAAGATCTTCCTTACGAAGCTTCCCGGATGTCCCTTTGGATGATACGTCACCGTGATCCGGGCCTTTTCACCGGATTTTACGGGCTGTTTGTCCCAACTCGGAGCGGCACATCCGCAGGTCGTCGTCACGCGCGTGATCACCAGGGGTTTGTTGCCGACGTTCTGCCATTCGAAGTCGTAGCTTTTCGGACCGTCGTCCTCGCCGATCGGGCCGGTTTCGATCCGAATCCGGTCGAAACGCATCGCATGGGCGCCATTGGCCATTGCGGGATGAGCCAGGCTGTCGAGCCGTTCACGCGGAATGATGCGGAACTGTCCCCGGGCGGGTGTGGCGGCGACGATCGCCGTCACCACCCCGATCGGGATCAGCATGTATCGTATGACGTTTCGAAGCAGCATGAATCTCAGAAACCGTTAGAGCCAACCGCTGCCGTTTGCCGACTTGCGGACGGTAATGTTGAACGTGTGGGTTTCGCCGTTGCTGGCCGCGATGGAGGCGGAGGTTGCGCCTTCGGCCAGACCCGTGAAGATGGCCTTGCCCTCCTTGATTCCGCCCGTAGCGATCGACGTGTCGTCGATCGTGATGTTGTACGTCAGGTTTTCGCCGTCTATGAAGTAGCGCGAAGGATCCTCTATGACGGAGTTTTCCTCGCCGATTCCGAGATAGATGTTGGGGAAAGTGACGTGCGATCCGGCCTTCTCGTCGGCAATGGCTGCGAGAAGCATCTCGGCATCGACCAGTCCGCCGACCTTTCCGACGTACTGCGACAGCGGGATGGTCTTGAGGTAAGTTTTGCCCAGATCGACCACATAGTGGTAGTATTTTTTGTCTCCGGTCTGCTTCTCATCGAGGGAACGGACGTTTTCAATGAGGAGTTTGCGGAATTCTGCGGCGGTGAAGTGCTTGCGCAGCTGGACGGCGTACGAGAGGCCGAGGGCTGCAACACCCGATACGTGGGGGCAGGCCATCGAGGTTCCCTCCATGTATCCGTATCCGGTTTCGCTGCTGACCTGCGGCGGCAGGGTCGAGAGAACGCATCCTACGGCACCTCGGGGCATGGTGAACGAGTAGGGGTTCTCCCCGCTGGCGTCCGAGCCATCGAAGACAAAATCGTAGTAGTAATCCTGATCACCGCCGGGGGCCGAGATGTCGGATCCGGGACCGTAGTTCGAGAAGGTCGAGATGGTGTAATCGGCGGCGGTGGCGTTCACCGAGACGCAGTAGTCTGAGGCTCCGGGATAACCGGCTGCGGGTGCATACTCGTTTCCGGATGCGAAGATGGGAATACCTCCTTCGATGGGGCCGTTGGGCGATCCGGCATTGTGTACGAAATAGTCGAACGAAGCCTTCTCCAGCGGGCAGGCTGCCTCCCACTCCTCCTGAGTTGCGAAGCCGGGGGTATATTCATAGCCGTTTGCCGCTCCGGAGGTGTATCCCCAGCTGCACTGCAGGATGACGGCCCCGTTGTCTGCCGCGTATTTGATGGCGCGGGCCAGGCAGACGGTGTTACTGATGGAGTTTCCGGAGAAGATCTGGCACGACATGACCTTCACGCCGGGCTTCTCGGCCGTACCTCCGGCAATCGAGGTGATACCGATTCCGTTTCCGTTGCGAGCAGCGATCACACCGGCGACGTGCGTACCGTGTCCGGTGTCGTCCGAGGCGTCGCAGGAGATGATTCCGGTATTGTTGATGAAATTGTAACCGTAACGGTCTCCGGCAAATCCGTTTTTGTCCTCGTCCTTATGCGAGCCATAAGTTTCGTCCTCGTTCTCCCAGATGTTGTACTCGAGGTCGGGATGACGCCAGTAGATACCCTCGTCGAGGACGGCGACGATGATCGACGGATCGCCGGTTTCGCGTTCCCAGGCCGTTTCGCAATTGACGTCGGCGCCGGCTACGAACTTCTTCTGTGCGGCTTCGGCATCTTCATCCTTGCCGATGACGAAGACATTCTCGTTGTATCCTCTGTTGATGATGTTCCACTGGTAGGGGAGGAGTTCATCGTTGTAGATGTATCCGTTAGCCCCCTCGGAGCGGGTCTTGGCTTTGGAGATCATCGCGGGAGTCATGGGAATGGGCTTGCGATTGGTCCGATAGGCCCGTTTGATGGTCCGGTTGGGGGTTGCGTTCTGGACTTCTCCGAGCTGTGAGAGCCGGTCGATTACCTCCTCGACGCTGTACTTGTCGCTGAAGCGGACAATATACCACAGATGGAGTCCCGCCTCGCGGGTCTGCTGTTCGTGGCGTTCGTCAATCGGGAATACGCGTTCGAGTTCGCACTCCCCGAGCATGTCGAGGACCTCGTCCACGGAGTAGATACCACTTCGGGTCGCCGTAGCCCCGCTGCGGGTTTGAGTCAGACCGCGTTCATCGAGCAGATCGCTGACCGAAGGATCGAACTTTACAATGACCTCTCCGACCATCTCCGAGGGCTCCGTTTGGTCATTGGATCCGGTCGAGGGATCCGGGAGCTCTTCGGTCGTGCAGGCGTTGAAGGCGATCAGCGCCAGGGCGCCGAAATCCGAAACGAGATATTTGTTCATTTTCATATTGTCAGATCATTATTATCGCAAGGTTCCACTTTCCGATCCGGAATCCGATCCAGTTTCACCGTCTTCAAACCCTCCGGCCAGTTCTTTCTTCGGAAAGGCTTTGTAGTAATCATTCAGGTTTGCGGGTACGTTGGAGAATCCTGCCAGCTCACCCTTTTCATTCTTACCCTCCTGTGTGAAGAGCAGGATGTAGGGATCCCACCAGTCGAGTGCCGGGTGATAGAGGATCCATTTGGGAAGGGCTCCTGTCAGACGGTTGAGGTTGATGGCAAACATCTTCAGTTGCGGCATCACGCATTTGACTTTTTCCGTAATCAGAATAGACTCTCCATTGTTATTGGTGAGTGAGTCGGGGACCTCGGTATAGACGGGCACCGAATCATCGTCCTCGAAATCGGGAATCGGGCCCTGGAGATAGTTCACCGAAAGGATCAGCGTATCGAGACCGGTTACGGTCTCCTCGCCCTCCGGGGTGGAGACGACTCCGGGCTCCCATCTGAGCAGCCAGGAGGGGAACTCTCCGAACGAATCATTCTGACTGCTGTATTTGGTGTGCTCGTAGAGTCCACCGAACTTGGTGGCGATGCTGTTGCTCAGGTCGTAGATAAGCCGTCTTTGGTTATTGGCCATTCTCAGCACGTGGAGCTTGGAGAAGTTCTTCGGATTGATGACATCGGGGATCTGTTCGAAGTTGTTGCTGCCGAGGTCGAGATACTCGAGGTTCTTCAGATTGGTGAAGTCCTCGTGGAGCTCCGTAAGACCGTATGCACCGATGGTCAACCGTTTGAGCTGGGTGAGTTTGCAGATATACTCGCCGGTGCTGAGGTTGAGTTGGAAGGTGTTTACGTTGCTGTAGAACTTCAGTTCTTCGGCGGCGGTCAGGTACTGCACCTCGAAGGGGATTCCCTCTTTGGCGGAGAACATGACGAACTGTGCGGAGCGGACACGACCCTTCTTTTCCGGAGTATATCCCTCCATGCCCTCTTCCCAGAGGGTCACGCCGTCCCAGTTGTCCATTCTCTCACCGGAACTTTCCCAGTCTGAGGACCAGACCTCGAGCGAACGGGCAATACCGAGCAGGGCGATGGAGTCACCCGAACGTCCTTCGGTGATCTCTTCAGCGGCGTTCTGGTTGATGGTGAGGATGTCGTTCTGAGCCAGCATGTCCTCCGTGATCTGGCTCTCCTTGGTGGGAACGAACGAGATCTCGGCATTTCGCTCCTGAGGCATGGAGTTGATTCCCCAGTTGATTCGGAGCGTGACTTCCCGGGGGCGGTCGCCGTGGTTGAGATCGACGGTATACTCACCGATCTTCACCCAGTTGGGTTCGATGTCGGATCCCTTTTCGGTGACTTTGACATCGAAATCGACGTTGGTCTTCACACGCACGTCGAAATAACGCTTGTCGAGAGAGGCGTAGTTTTCGATGTTGACGGACGGTTGATCGAGCGTGATGGCATAGTCGAAGCCCTCTTGTTCGACGCTGATCTGTTGGTATTCGGCCCGGTTGTCGACCTTCGTGATACGTACCAGTCCGTTTCGGGGCGATATCGAGATGGCGGAGTCGATGATCAGGCTGCACTCCTGCGAACCTTTACCGTTTGCCGGGGATACGGTGATCCAGGGCACGGTCGAGGTTGCGACCCAGTTTTCACTTGCCGAAACCTTGAATTTTCTGGTGCCACCGACGGCGTCGATGGATACGGTATTGCTGTCGACGCCGAAAGCGACCTTTTCGTCGGCTTCGGAGCAGGCTGCCAAGGCAGCCAGGGCGAGCAGCGATGAAGCGATATAATTGCGTACTTTCATGATTATTCGAGCATTTCAGGACAATTGATGATATTCTGCGTTTTGTCGTAGGTAAGGTTGTACGCCCCGGCCTTCCAATAGTAGCAAATATCGGAGGCATCGAACGTGATGTTGGGGTTGTCGCTGATATCGAGCGTGTAGATCAGACTGGAGATCGTATCGTCGATTTTTCGCAGGTCGTTGGACCCCAGGAAGAGACCTCTCAGACCGGTGTGCTTGTAGATACCCGTAGGCCATGTTTTCAGACAGCGTGCGCCGTTTGCATCCCGTTGTCCGCGGATGGCATAGACCGTCAGCGAGCTGGCGTCGATCGGACCGAAGGGGACCTCGGTGAAGGAGTTGTACGAGAGGTCCACACCGTAGAGATAGGGCAGGTTTCCGGCATGAAAATCGTCCGGGAACTTTTTCAGGTTGTTGTAGGTAAGGTCCATGGAGATGAGATTCGCCAGGTGGTCGTCCTCCGCACAGGTGAAGCAATTCTCCTCGAACCCGGTCATGCCGTTTCCTGCGAGCAGGATGTAGCTGATCTGCGAGTTGTTTCGACCAGACAGGAGGGGTAGTTCTTGATTCTGTTGCCCGAGAGGGTAAAGGTCGTGACATTGATACCCTGGTATCCGTTGTGGGCATTTTCGAACTCCTCGATCTGGTTGTATGCGAAGTTTGCACTGGAGACGTAGTACGGCGTATTGCTGGTGAAGATGTCCGGGACCTTCGTCAGACGGTTGTAGGACGCATCGATGGTTTCGAGGTTGTCGGTGTTGAAACAGAGGTTACGTCCTTTGACCGGTTGGGTGGTGAATCCGGTGATCTGGTTGTGCTCCAGATAGATCTCCGAGGGCATGAAATTCTCGCCCAGGAAGGGAATCTCTCCGGAGATCTTGTTGCTTGCCAGGTCGAGCAGGCCGAGGTGTCCCATGTCCTTGACCTCTTCGGGGAACTCTTCGAGGTTGTTGTCGCGGACATAGAGCATCTGGATGGTCTCTTTCGATTTTCCGGTTGCAAAGTATTTGACCGCATTGCGGATGGCATCCTTGTCCCATCCGGGTTCTGCCGCGGTACCCTTGTTGCAGGAGATGTTGACCTGCACCAGAGCGGGCATGTTGGCGACCTGCGGAGGCAGTCCCTTCAGTCTGGGGCAGTTGTATATCTCGAGCTGCACGACGTGAGGTTCTCGATCGTCGAGGGGAGTTCTTCGATGGGGCTGTTCCCGATGTAGAGATACTCGAGTTTGGTCAGGTTTCCGATCTCTTTGGGAAGTTTGGTCAGACCGTTGCAGAAACGTCCGGCGATGACATCCTTGGGCTGGATCTCCAGCTGTTTTCCGGACTTGTCGAAGATCTGCTGCTCGGAGTACCCCTGTTCGTAGAGATACATGGCCGGGCTCGAGAGGTTGTGCTCCTTGAGGGCCAGGGCGCAGGGGTAGGACATCTGCGCCTGGATGTGCGTAGCGGCGAGATACTGCTTGTTGTACTCCATCCGGTTCCGGTTCCGGTCCGCGAGTGATTTGGACTGGTCGAGCATCGGGTCGTACGTTCCGGTGTTGGTGTCGTTGTGCGTACCGAGATAGAGCTCGACGAGCTCGGTGAGCTGACCGATTGCGGCGGGCATTTCACCCTTGATTCCGAATTCGCTGAGGACGAGCTTGGCAACACGGCCGTTGGAGTGCACCTCGATGCCGGGCTGATCGCTCCACAAGTCGGGGGACTTGTTGAAATCCCAGTTGCAGCCTTTGTTGTAGTCCTGTCCGCCGTAATACCAGTTTTTACCGTCGAGAGCCTCCCAGATAGCTCTCAAGGCGTAGTTGTCCTGCATGTAGGCATCGGCCTCGTGGAGCGAGACGGGAATTTTGGCATCAGCGGTTTCGTTGTCCACGACGGTGAAGTTGCTGTCGGGGAACTCCTCCTCTTCGTGTCTTTCGAGCAGGTACTTTCCCGAGTCGAAGACGGCGTAATCGGTGATTTCATAGGTTCCTGCGGGGAGCGAGAGCAGCGAATCGCAGACGATCGACGAGGTCTGGTATCCGAATTCGTCGCTTTCCTCGTCGTCTTCGTCGAAATGGATCGAGAAGGTTGCCGGCAAATAGGTGTAGGAGTGGGTATCATTCGGGTCGTCGCTGCCTACCTTGTGAATGGTTACATCGAAGTAGGCGATCTCATCGAAGGTATATTCTCGCACTTTTTCGACGGTACGAGTTCCTGCGTTGGTTCCGTTTTCCTCCTTCCAATCTTTGAACCCGTCGAAGTCCTTGGTGAGATGGAAGCGGACGGTACCGCGGGGCGTGACATTTGCCGTCAGGTCATGAACGGTAAGACCTCCGGGAACGATGGCGAGATCGCGGTTGGATGTCGTTCCGTTGTAAATGGCTATATCGTTGATATTGTACAGCTTGAATGATATGATCTGATAATCTCCGGACAGAAGCTGGAGTTTTTCGCTGCGCAGTCCGAATTCGGCGCTTGCACTGTTGGCAGCCGAAAGCGTCAGGGTTTGTGCGATCTCCGTATTTCCGAATTTCAGGGTGACTTGCAGCTTGGCAGCCTGTGCGAGCATATCGAGTTGATCTACGATCTCCTCGTTATTCCCGTCGGCCCGGGTTTCGGACTGAAGGCTTTGCAGTGCGGGTTGAGAACCCTCCTTGTAGAGCTTGAACTGGACGTATCCGTAGTCATGCTCGCGGTTGTCGATACCGTCGTCGTCGGAGCAGGCCACGGAGCCGAGAGCGGCGCAGGCGGCGACGAAGGCGAATATGGATATGTTTCTGAAAAGTTTCATGGAAAACTTGTGTCTTGTAAACTCTTTAATCATAGTATTTGAAAACAGGGGCCCCGCCCCATTCAACGGGGCCCTGTTTTGCGGTCGGTATCCGTTTAGTAGTTGCGGACGCAGACGACTACAGCCGCCTTCTTTCCATCTCCGTTATAGAAGGTGATGTTTCCCTTGCTTCCGGTTTCGGGGGTCAGTTCCGTCGAGTGGTTCATGCTGACCGTAGCCCGCGTCTTCTCATCGTTTTCGCTGACCGAAAGCCAACGATCTTCCAGGTATTTCGAATCCACATAAGACATCTGGTAAGCATATGATCCGGTGATGTCCAACTGAATGCCTTCAGCATCGATGCTGTTGTAAGTCAATCGGTAGATGGGCACACCCTCCATGAAGTCTTGGCCGAAATTTTCGCCCAAATACGCATCCTCATAGAAGTAGTCTTCCGAGTCGAGCAATTCCCATTTGGCCGCACCGTTGTTGAAGAAGACCTGGTATGCGGAATTGGGGGCGATTTCGATCGCCGCGGATCCCGTCACGCCCTGGTTGATCGTGGCAAAGAGGTAGGGCTGGTATTCTGTCTTGAGTTGATAATTATTCATCTCATCGAGAAGTTGCTGATCCAGCGGTTGCTCCATATTGATTTTTGCCGCTACGGTTTGGGGCAGGACGAGTAATTCCGCAGTGCGGGGTTCGGCGGAGGGCGAAACCTGGATCTTGTAGGTGTGGGTCTGCAGTAGCCCCTGAGCATCGTCCCATTCCGTATCGGGCGTGATCGTCACCCATTTCTTATAATCGAAGCTCTCATCGATATAATAGCCTCCGTATCCATCGGGAGTCATGGGAATAATTTCGATCCCTTTGGTGCTGGTGATATCCAACGAGTACTCTTGAGTCGGTTCCGTCATTCCGCTTCCATCGGAGTAGTAGCCGTCGGCATCGAACGGAATCGTGATGCCGCGATCTTTGGAACGGATGACATCGCGGAATGCCGGCATCGAGATGCAATAACGGTTGTGTGCGTTGTTTCCGGGATCGTCGTCCTTGTCGACCGACTGGTCATAGAAGTCGATCACGCCGACGTTGCCATCGATGGTCTCATTCGAGAACTCGGCTTCGAAGCGTACGGCATAGGCATCCTCACCCTCGATTTCCGTCTTCTGGGCCAGTTTGAGCCACGAGGGGGTTGAAGCGACCCACTCGAAATTGCTGCTGACCTTGAAGACAAACATGTAGGATCCCTTCGTTGCGGGCCATTTCAATTCGATAGCGTCTTTCGGAGCGGTTTCCGGGTCGTCAGAACCTTCGTATCTGTCGATCGGCGTCGTCTCGTATACATAATCGAAATCATCATCCGACACGGTGCCATAGGTTGAGGCATAGAGCGCGAATTCGCGGATCTTGTTTGAGAGCGAGATCTTTGCGATCTTCTCGGTTTGCCCGCCCATGGTGAGAGAAACCTCGCAGGAGGGCGTTTCGTCGAACGTGGCGGGTTTGACGGCTACGACCGTGATGGTGACAGGCGTAGCGGAGGCCTTTCCCGAGAACGAATAGGCCTGGACTTGACCGTCGCTGAGGATGAACCATTCGGCCGTCGTAGCGTCGGTCGGGATCTCGATGGTCCAATCCATATTGGGGGTAAAGGCGATCTCGTATTTGCTGCTACCCTCGAGGATGCTCTGTTCGATATACTCCGGGAATACCGGGGTCTGCGAACCTTTGTCATCCTCGTCGTCCTTCGTACAGGAGGAGAGGATCAGGGCCGAACCAGCCAACAGAACCGATGTCCAGTGTAAAATCCTGTTTTTCATAAGACATTGCGTTTAGTGGTACTATGAATTAAAGAGAATGGGGTTTTGTTGAAGGATCGAAGATCTTAAATCTCCGGATCTCCGGGATAATCCGGATCCAGCCGAGGATCCCGGGCCCCCGACATGTTCTCCTCCTTTTTGAGACGTACGGCCTCTTCGAGCGTTACCCATTCCAGGACATTGTAGTAATGTCCGACCGATCCCACCATCGTTCCTACGTCCTTCAGATAGACGTACAGCCAAAGGGACATGGATTTCTGGCACGTATTGTAATACGAGTCGTAGTAAGGGCTTACGGTAGCCAGTATCTTGTCATCGGCATTGATCTGTCCGAAGACGTACTGTTCGTTGCTAAACACCTGATCTTCATCCATTTCGATCCGAGGGGTTGTCGATTTTTCGTCGACCAGACGAGCCGTGACGTCATACCCGTCGTAGAGGAAGTCGTGGAGAATGATCGTATTGGGTTCCGTGGGGTGTTTTTCGGTGAAGATGAGCCGCTGGTAGTTGGTATCCAGCGCGCTGGGATAGTCGTACAGGAACAGCGACGTGACCACGCACCATCCGCAGAAGGTGTCCAGATTGAAGTCGCAACCCTTGTAGAAGACCACCTTGGTCAGATCGCTGTCGGCATAGAGGTCGTTCCAGCGGATCTGGTCGGGGATGATGAGTCGGAGTTTGAATCCGAGCGAATCGGTATCCTGAATGTGGTCGTAGTATCCGGCGACCTCCACGTTGGCGCTCCGTTCTCCGGCCTTGATGGTGATGGTATTGGATTTCAGCCGATAGTGATAGCCTTCGATGGCATTGCTGCCCTGATCGATGACCTCGACGGCAAACGTACGGTCGTAATCGCACGCAACGGTCGACGCAACCGGCACGGAGAAGTAGGCCTCGTCGAGGAATACCATGCCGGTCGACATCGTGTCGGCGAACATGATGTATTCGGCTCCGGAGTAGGCCATGTTTTCCGAGTTACAGCCTGTGGCAAGGATTCCGGCAAAGCCGGCAGCACACAGCATCTTGGTAATTCGTCTCATGTTTGATATAGTTCTTTGAAATCGATGAATACGTTAGTTGTTACTCTCGTTGGGAGCGATATCGGCGCCGGGCGAGTCGAGTTCGTGGCGCGGGATGGGCCAGACGAAACGCGGGTCATTGGCTTCGATCTTGATCGAGCTTCCTTCGGTGAGCGAGCAGGACTGAGGTTTCCGTTCGAATCCCATTCCCCAGCGTTTGAGGTCGTTGAGGCGGAATCCCTCCATGTAGAGTTCACGTACACGCTCGTTGGAGACGGTTTCTTTCCAGTTGTTCGAGCCGACGGTGATGGCTCCGGCACCTCCGCTGTAACGTTTCTGGCGCAGGGTGGTGAGGTCCTTGCTTGCAGCCGAGAAGTTCGGCGAGGGGAGGTTGCAGTAGGCCTCGGCGCGGATCAGATACTGTTCGGACAGACGGAAGAGCTTCGGCATGGAGTACATGTACATTTTTGCGGAAGCGATCAGGTTCTGGTTTCCGAAGTACTTGACCAGCAGGGGCCAGGTCAGGCCGTTGGCATAACCGGTCGTATACTCGTAGAAATAGGCGTCGTAACGCTGGTCCGAGTCGTCATAGAGGTCGAGCACCCACTGGGCGGGCACGTAATCGGGATAGGTGTATGAGTAGTCCCGGTTCGTGTTGAGGAACACCTGCCCGAGGGCCCCGCCGTAGGAGGTGGTGGTGTATCCGAGGATCCAGATGATCTCGAAGCTCGAGTCGTAGTTCCACATGTAGGTCAGATAGGTGTCCTCGGAGGTGTAGGCGATGTTGGCGTCGGCGAGCTGGAACGCATCGTTGTCGATGACCTCGGAGGCGTAGTCTACGGCCGTCTGCCAGTCCTGCATGTAGAGGGCAACACGGGCGTGGAGGGCCTGGGCGGCAGCCGCCGTGACGTAGAGCGAATTGTAATGGTCGTCGTCGCTGTCGAGGAGCTTTTCGGCGCGGTTCAGGTCGTCGATGACGAACTGATAGGATGCCTTGAGCGATGCTCTCTTCATGGGCTCGGGTTCCGAGTACTTCGAGCGCAGGACGACGCCGAGTTCGTTTTCGGCCGTATCGGGATCATACGCCTTGCAGAAGCACTCGATGAGTTTCGAGTAGCAGAGTGCACGGATGGTGTATACCTCGCCGGTGTATACGTCGAGGGCGTCGATGTTGTCGACATCGGTCTCCTGTTGCTTGACCTGGTCGACACGCTCGAGGAAGAAGTTGCAACGGCTGATGATGGCGTAGAGTCCGGCATAGACGGATTCCACGTCCTGATCGGTCGAGAGGATGTTCCAGAACCAGGCGGGGCCGTATACGTTCGTGAAGTTTTCGACGGCATAGGCCAGGTCGGCCTGGATATCGGGCATGATGGTAAGCGTACCGCTGAAGAGAAAGCTGCTCATCAGACCGCTGTAGATGCCCGTCAGGAGTTGTTCGGCATCGTCGAAGGTCTGCATGGCCTCCTCTTCGCGGATGGACGATTCGGGCAGGATGTCCAGACACGACGAGGTGGCGGTCATCAGGAGAATCGCAGCGAAAAAAGACTTGATATTTCGTAACATATTCATTGTCTATGATTAGAACGTGAGGTCAAGACCGAACGTAAATTGACGGGACATGGGGTACTGAGCCTGATACATGTTTCCGACGCCTTCGGGATCGAGGCCCGAGAAGCTGGTGAATGTCAGAAGGTTCTGAGCCTGTGCATAGATTCTCAGACCGCTGATGAAGCGGGTTTTGCGGAGCAGCTCCTGCGGGAATGAGTAGCTGAGCATGAGGTTTTTCAGGCGCAGGAAGGAGGCATCCTCGAGGAGTCGGTCGTCGAATTCGGTGTAGACGCCGTGTCGCGGGATGTCGGTGATGTCACCGGGTTTTTTCCAGCGGTCGAGGAGCTTGCGCGACTGGTTGTATGCGCTGTATCGGCCGTTCGACTCGTCGAAATAACGGTCGTTGTTCATCATCCATCGGTCTGCGACCCACGAGAACTGAGCCGTGAGCGAGATTCCCTTCCACGAAAGGTTCGTTCCGAAACCTCCGGCCCAGGGGGCGTTCATGCTTTTTCCGACGAGGACCTTGTCTTCGTCGCGCATTTCGGTGGTGATTTCGCCGTCCTTGGTGTACCAGAGGGCGTCGCCGTTTGCGGGGTTGACGCCGGCGAAGCGGTTGACGTAGAATTCGCCGCTGTCGTGTCCCACGACGAGTTTCATCGAGGTGGAGGACATCTCATACTCCTGAACGCCGTTGTAGAGTTCGACGATCTTGTTTTTGTTGTAGGAGAAGTTGGCGTTCAGCGACCAGACGAAGTCCTTTGTTGCGAGGACCGTGCCCGAGAGGTTGAGTTCGACGCCGCGGTTGACCATTGCGCCGATGTTTTCCCAATAGTATCCGTATCCCTTGTAGGCGTAGGACTGGGGAACCTGCATGAGCATGTCGGTAGTCCGTTTGTTATAGAGTTCGAGGTCGACGTTGAGTCGGTTCCAGAATCCGAGGTGCAAGGCGAGGTTCGAGGTCCAGGTCTTCTCCCATCCGAGGTCTTCGTTTCCGGGCTGGCTGGGGGCCATACCGGCATCACCGTAGTAGTCGAGGCCGCCGCTCACGAGGGCCAGGTGTTCGTAGTTGGGGATGTCGGAGTTACCCGAAGTACCGCTGCTGACGGATACCTGCGCGTTGGTGAGCCAGTTTCCGACATTCTCCATGAAGGCCTCCTTCCGCAGGTTCCACATGAATCCCAGGGACCAGAAACCGCCCCAGCGGCGTCCGGCGCCGAATCGCGACGAAGCATCGGTACGCAGAGCGACATCGACGTAGTAGCGCTGGGCGTAGTTGTACTCACCGCGGGCGAAGAGCGAGACATAGGAGTAGTCGTCATCGGTCGTGTCGCTCCACGAGGTGACACGCGTACCGGATGTGATGTTGACGAGTTTGTCGTTGTTCTGTCCCTCGGAGAGCAGGGTGAAACCTTCGTAGTGGTATTTGACACCCTCCTAGCCCAACATGAAGTTGAAGGCGTGCTTGTCTTTCTGGAACTGGTAGTTGAGCGTGTTGGTCACGGAGAGGGTGAGGGCATCGCTCGAGAGGCGCTGAGCGCTACCTTCGCCGAGGTTCGGGGCGTAGCTCGGGGTCGAGGTGCTCTCTCCGGTCATGTGGGAGAGGTCGACGTTGAACTACGACTTGAAGGTCAGTCCTTCGATGATGGTGGCTTCGGCGAAGAGGCTCGAAATGAGTTTGTACTTTTTGTAGGTCCGCTGGTTGTTCTGAATCCACTCGAGGGGGTTCTGGCCATCGCCCTTCCAGCTTCCGTCGTTGATCGAGGCGAGCGATCCGTCGGGGTTGTATGGATTCCAGTAGGGGAGCATGAACCGGGCCGCGGAGATCGGGGTTACGAGGGTGTACTCGCCTTCATCGGCCTGTTCGAATTCATGGTAGTTGAGCATGGTGTTCGTTCCGACCTTGAGCCATTTTGCGGCCCGCTGTTCGATGTTTGCGCGGATGGAGTAGCGGTCGAAGTTCGAACCGAGGGCGATACCCTCCTGGCTGTAGTAGCCACCGGAGACGTAGTAATTGGTCTTCTCGTTGGCGCCGGAGACGGAGAGTTCGTAATTCTGGAGCAGGGCGCTGTCGTTGTACACCTCGTCGAGCCAGCAGACGTCGGTCTGGCTGAGCAGGTTGTAGTCTTTTCCGTCGGAGAGCCCGATCTCCTTTTCATACTGAATACGCTCTTCGGTATTCATGAGGTCCCAGTTTCCCTTAGCGATCTGCGAGAAGCCGACCTGCATGCGATAGGAGATGGTCGGTTTTTCGGCCATTCGACCGCGTTTGGTCGTGATGACGATCACGCCGTTTGCGGCCCGGGATCCGTAGATCGAGGTCGAGGAGGCATCCTTGAGGACGGAGATCGACTCGATGTCGGCGGGGTTGATGGCGTTGAAGTCGGAACTTGCGATGGGAATACCGTCGAGGATATACAACGGGGCGGTTCCGGAGTTGATGGAGTTGGTACCGCGGATGGAGAGGGTCGCGGCGACGCTGGGCTCACCGGTACTTGAAAGAACCGTCAAATCGGGGACCTGTCCCTGAAGAGCCTGGTCGAAAGCGGCGGTAGGCGTTGTTTCGACCTTTTCAGCCTTGACGGTCGATACCGAACCGGTGGATGGTTCCTTTTTTACGGACACCGTAGGCGATGACCACCACATCGTCGAGCGCCTGGGCTTCGGACTGTAGCTCGACATCATGAGTGATATTCGCGGTACTCTCGGGGACGGTGAATTCGGCTACCTTGTAACCGATGTAGTGGTAGGAGAGAACCGTTCCGGGAGCGACGGAGATGGAATAGGAACCATCGGCGAGCGTACTGACGCCGCTTGTGCTGCCGGAAAGCACATGTACACCGACCAGAGGCGTGTGGTCCTCGGCCGAAGTAACGACACCGCTAACCGTGATGCTCACCCCCCCCCTTGGGCCAGGGCGGGTAATGAACACAAAAGGAAAGCGAATTTCAGTAGTAGAATTTTTGATTTTTGCATAGTGAAATTACTTTCTGTCGATGCAAAAGAAGGGATTAAAAATGATTAAAAACAAATGTGTGACAGAGCCGGGATGTAAGTATGCAGGGCGGAATTGTGTTTCCGGCTAGGTTTTTCAAATAATTTAAAATCTTGATCTATAGCGATTTGATTGTATGTAACGATTTGTAAGTAAAAAGGCGTAAAAAACATAAAAAATTTTTTTCAAAACTGTTGGAAAAGGGCGAAAAGGGGGAGTTTGGGCGAAAAATCGACGAAAGAAATTTCGTGTTAGAGCATGTTTTTCACCCGATTTGTGATGGGGCCGTAATGTACTAAAAATGGCCTTATATGCGCTTTAAATGCGGTTTTTGGAAAAAGAAGCCGATTTTTGGGGTGTGAAAGGCAGGTCAAAAAAAGGGAATTTTAGCGGTCGGGAGAGAGCCGTTGTGTCGATCGTTTAATTAGGGTATACCTAAAATAACAATCTGTAAGCAAAAATGAGAAAAAAGCTATCGAAGCGAAATTATTTACATTTTGTAAGTTCGGTTTGTTCCGGTGGCGGGATGAAAACTTTTTTGGCCGTTTTCGTCCAGAAAGTTCGGATCTGTTTATCGCTTGGACGCCGGTTTTGACGCGCAATCCTCACTTTTCCCGAATTGCGCTTTTATTCACTTGTATATGAGTATGATACATGTGAATCGGATCCGCGGACGCCGATTCAGGATTCCTTTGTTCCCGCTCCGATTTTCTTTACGGATGGGGTGTCGGAATCCTTTCTGTCAACGAATCAGACCGGCTTCGTAGTAGATGATGATTTGTTCGATCATCCGGTCTTCGCCCTCCTTGTCGTATTGAGATTTGAGGTCCTGTCCGAAGATCTTCGAGACCCCTTGCCAGAATCCGGCGATGAATCCTCCCCGGAACTCCTTGAGCACCTCATAGGCGGTATATTCCGTTTCGCGGTCGATGAGTTTGAGCAGGACCCGGCCCTGCGTCCGGGTCATATGTTTCAATACGGGGGTATACTCCTCCTTGATCTGGTCATAGACCTGTTTGATGTACTCTTTCTGCTCCTTTTTGGTCGGCAGGCGGCAGAGCTCCTCCTCCATTTCGGCCATTTTGGCCCGGGCGATCTTGGCGATGGGGTATACCTTCCGCACGGCGTCGACGAGTCGGCTGTATCGTCTCAGATCGACCGGGCGACTGAAGACATAAACGGGAAGGATATGGACCAGCGGGATTGAATCGCCGTTTTGGACCTCCCACTCCTGGTGCCAGAAGCCGCGTCCTCCCTGAGCCTGTACGCCGGAGCATGCAGACGCGAGAACGACGAGCAGAAGGATCCATTTTTTCACGGCAGGCGGAGTGTTTTGTTTCGTTCAGTTCTTTCGATACCGGGGGGCTTGGGCGGCCCGGGCCAGATTCCGCTGCGAAGCCTGCGCCCTTGAATTGGGACCGTTGATGAGGTTTCGGCAGCGTCCCTTTTGAAACCGGGGATTTTATTTGTCTCTGCGCCCGGCTTTTCGTATCTTTGCCGAATCCGAGCCTCTGCAAATATACGATAACTTCGCGGGAGAAGCAAATCCCGATGAAAAGAGGCCCGCAAAGAGCGAATAAACGAACAAACGAAACGATTATGTTGGAAACAGGACTTTCAGCCCGCAGCGTCACAACGGTGACGGCGGAGAATACGGCCGCGACCATGGGTTCGGGCGACCTTGCGGTTTTTGCCACGCCGGCAATGGTGGCATTGATGGAGCATGCGGCACTGGAGGCCGTTGCGGAGTCGCTTCCCGCAGGCTCGACGACCGTCGGCTCTGAGATGAACGTTTCGCACCTGAAGCCCTCGAAGCTGGGTGCGACGATCACGGCCACGGCGATTCTGACCGCTGTCGAGGGGCGTAAACTGACCTTCAATGTCGGAGCGCGCGACGAAGAGGGTATGATCGGCGAGGGGACCCATGTCCGCTATGTCGTCGATCGGGAACGCTTCATGGCGAAACTGGGCTGAGAGCCGGGAGGCCCGAGGCTTGTTCGCGGAGAGCGAACTGGGAGGCGGTCTTATTCAAGATCGGCTCCCGTTTTTTTCGCGGGAGGCCACCAATGCCGCAGGCGGGGCCGGAGCCGAGTGATGATGGACTTGTCGATGCGGGTTTGTGCCCGAGGACGATGAACCGTTATCCCTCCACGAAGCGAAAGAGCATGGCCGCAATCATCCTGCGGCGAGTGATGGCGTATGAAAGTTCAAAAGTTGGCCGGGCGAGTCCCCGTAGTGTAAATTTTGGAGAGCGGGCTTTGGAATTGTAAAATTTTTCGTATCTTTGTCCCGCTTTCGAGCAAGAGATTGAGCTGTGGTGTAATGGTAACACAGCAGATTTTGGTTCTGTCGTTCTGGGTTCGAATCCCGGCAGCTCAACCTGAGAAAGGTGGCTCGTCCGCAAGGAAGGCCACCTTTTTTCATGCCGTATCGGAGTGTGCTTTTACGGCTAATCCAACTTTCCGGACTTCGGAGACTTTCGGAATTCTTCCCCGGAAAGAGCCATTCTGCAATCGGAGTCCGGGGTGTTTCGGGCGCAACGGCTCCGGCTGTCGATCTGTGCGGTGAATAGTGCAAGTGTTTCGAGATTCTCTTCCCTGCTTTTTGCGGAGACTGGCGTCTCAGACCCGGAGATCGGTTTCTCAGACTCGGCGATCGACATCTCCGACCGTTCCGGGGTCCTCAGCCCGGCCCGTTCCGAGATTGGCTGCTCGGGCATTCCGAGCGGCTTGTTCCGGTTTTTGCCTTTCATCTGCGGAGGTTTGATGTTCAATGCTTTTTGCCGTCTCCTTTTTTCCGATGGGAGATCCAGGCGGCAATCCATAGCAGCAGGACGGCTCCGATGACTGCCGTTGCGAGACTTCCGAGCGTTCCGACGGGAATCCATCCGATCCGGGAGAGGAGCCATCCTCCGAGCATGCCGCCGATAAGTCCGACGATCAGATTGACGATGAGTCCCGAGCCGCTGCCCTTGACGATGAGGTTGGCGATCCATCCGGCCGCCAGACCGATGAGAAGATACCAGATAAAATACATAGGTCTTAGCATTTGATAACGGAGAGCATCGGTGCAAAATCCGTTCCGAATTCGCTTCGGCGCATTGTGCGGGAATCGTACGGAGCTCTTCAGTCTCGATTTCGCGGCCTCTTCTTCCGGTTCGGAGGATCTTGCCCGGACCTTTTATCTCATCCGGCAGCCGGCGGCTACCGTGCCGATTTCAGCGCCCGTGCCAGCTGGTCGGGACAGGAGGTTCCCTTTCCGTGGCAGTCGATCCCCTCGAGGCGGGCAATCACCTCTTCGACCTTCATGCCGCATACGAGCGCGGCGACACCTTGTGTATTACCATGGCATCCGCCCGAAAAAACGACTTTTCGTACGGTTCCGTCTTCGATATCGATGTCAATCTGTCGGGAGCAGGTCCCCTGGCAGGAATAGGTTATCTTCTGAATCATGTTGGGTTTCGGTTTGTTTTGGGAGGCAAATATACGAAAGTGAAATGGCTGTGGCAAAAATTTCAAACGTGCGAGGCCTTTTTTCGTTATCTTTGTCCTTGCGAAAACCTTAAAATCAAAAGCACATTATGAGAATCATGGGAATTGGAGTTGCAGCGATGCTGCTGACGGCATGCTGCAACCAACCGGCGGAACCGACCTTGCCACTGCTCGACGCGTCGGCCTTCACCCGCACGGTGGATGGGAAACCGGTGACGCTTTACACGCTTCGGAACGGGGATCTGACGATGCAGGTGACGAATTTCGGGGCGCGCGTCGTTTCGTTGTGGACGCCGGATCGTACGGGGGCATTCGAGGATGTGGTCCTGGGTTACGAGAACCTCGACCGTTACCTGGACAATCGTGGCGAACGTTTCCTGGGGGCCGCTCTGGGCCGCTATGCCAACCGCATTGCCGAGGGACGTTTCACGTTGGACGGCAAGGAGTACACGCTTCCGCTCAACGACAAGGGCCGGACGCTGCACGGCGGCGTGAAGGGCTTCGACAGTGTGGTTTGGGATGTGGAGTCCTCGAACGACACGACGATCGTGTTCCGTTACCGGAGTGCGGACGGCGAGGAGGGCTTCCCCGGAAATCTGGATGTTGAGATGAGCTATACGTTGACCCCGTCGAACGAATTCCGCATCGACTACCGAGCCGAAACGGATGCCCCGACCGTAGTGAATCTGTCGCACCACTCGTTCTTCAACCTCAAGGGCGAGGGCAACGGTACGATTCTGGATAACGAGCTCTGGATCAAGGCTGCGGCCACAACCCCCGTTGATGCGAATCTGATCCCCACGGGCGAGATTGCACCGGTGGAGGGTACCCCGTTCGATTTCCGGACGGCAACGGCAATCGGTGCGCGGATCGGAGTCGAGAACGAGCAGCTGAAGAATGGCGGAGGATACGACCACAACTGGGTGCTGAGCCGCGATGGCGAGGGCGTGGAGCTGGTTGCTTCGCTGTACGATCCGACGACGGGTCGCGTGATGGAGGTGCTGACGGACCAGCCGGGGCTTCAGTTCTACAGCGGGAACTTCTTCGACGGAAAGAGCCTGGGCAAATACGGACGTCCGCAATCCTACCGGGAGTCCGTAGCGCTCGAGACCCAGCATTTCCCCGACAGTCCGAACCATCCGGATTTCCCGACGACGCGTCTCGACCCGGGCGAGACCTATACGCATACGTGCATCTACCGCTTCTCGGCCCGCTGATCGCTGCCGGAGGAACAGAAAAGAGCTGCAAGTCAATTGCAGCTCTTTTTCATTTGTGTATCTCCGCAGGGCGGGAGTTTTCCGTCAGAAGATGCCCCAGATCTGATAGAGCAGCTCTTCGTCTTCGTTCATGGCGTCGATGATTTCCTCGAATTTCCGGGCGGCAGTTTTGGTGTCGGAGTCGGCCTGTGGGTTGTTGAGGCAGGCTTTGAACCATTTCATGGCCTCGTCCCGCCGGTTTTCTGCGAAGTTGGCCAGTCCCAGATGGCACTGGGCCAGCGGATCCTGTTCTCCGGCAAGCACCTGCAGTTGGTTGACGGACATGGAGAGATAGTCTTCCCGGCTGTTGTGTGTCTGCTGGAGCCATTTGCGGGTACAATGTGCCGAGTCTTTCGAATATCCGCCCTTGTCGTAAAATTCGGCGGCTTTCCGGAAGTCCTGCGGAACGCCGTTGCCGCGTTCGTGGCATTGCCCCAGCATGAAATAACCCTCCTTCTCGCCTTGCTCGGCGGCTTTGGTGAACCAGAAGACGGCTGCAGGGTAATCGTGCGGAATGACGCCGCCCTGATAGAAGCACATGCCTATTCTCAGGGAAGCCTTGCCATACCCCTGTTCCGAGGATTCCCGCCACCAATGGAAGGCCTCGGGCTCATGGTGCTGCTCGAAATACTGTTCCCCGACAACATATTGTGAAATCATATTGCCGGCTTTGGCATTGGCCAGGGTACTCTCGTTAACGTGAGCTTCGGGCGTGCCGCAGATCTCCACGGGGGCCACCATGTCGGGAGTCATCTCCGGTTCCTTTGCCTGCTCTCTGATTTCGGTCGTGTCGAAGCCAAGTTCCGAGAGGCGGCAGAGAGCCTGCGGCTGTTTGAGACTTGCAGCCTTGCGGTAATACAAGAGGGCGAGTTCCTGGTCAGCCTCCAGACCTTTTCTTTTCGTAGCACCATCCCAGATTATAGAAGGCGTCGGGCAAATTCCGTTCGGCAGCTTTGCGGTACCATTCGAGGGCCATTTTGAAATCCTGCCCGACGCCATCGCCGAAGTAGTAGCAATCGCCCAGGGCGTTCTGTGCCCAGGTGATCCCCTGTCCGGCGCTGACCTGATACCAGAGGAAGGCTTTGTCCGGATCCGCATCGGTCCCGTATCCGTTCAGGTAGAGATAGCCCAGCGTGGCTTGGGCCAGCGCATAACCCTGCTCGGCGGCCTTCCGGATCCAGAGGAAAGCCTTTGCGTGATCTTTCGGAATGCCCTTGGCTCCGTTCCGGTATTTTTCGCCCAGCGCGAACTGGGCTTCGGGATCCCCTTTTTGGGCGAGGAGTTCCAGATCGCCGGACGATTGAGCCCGGACCGTCATTATGCCGCACAGAAGCAGTGCAGCGAGGCTTCATAGTCGTTTCATCATCCTAAGTGCTGAAAGCTGAATATTAAAAGCCCGGACACCGCAGGGCGGGACCGGGCTGTATGAAATCGGGCGTCTATTCTTACTGACGCTGGAGCTCCGAGTTGTCGGCAACGACCATGTTCTTGTCGATGCGGAGCGTGACGTTGCTGTCGACCTCGATCAGCAGGGTGGTCTCCTTGATCTCCTTCACGGTTCCATAGATACCGCCGGCGGTGATGATCTTGTCACCCTTTTTGAGGCCGTCGCGGAAGGCCTGCATCTGCTTGCGGCGCTTGGCCTCGGGACGCCACATGAAGAGCCAGAGAACCAGCACCATCAGGGCGATCATGATAATGAAACTGTACTGCTGCATGAATCCGGGCTGCGGTTCCACGGGCGGGGTTTGAAGGAACTGAATCATAACGGTTATTCGGTTTTTAAGTGAAAATTTCGGATGTTTGGAGAACTTAACGCGACAAAGATAGAAAATATTGTCGAAAAAACAAGGATTTATTCGATGTCCGCTTCGATGAAGAGCCGGATGGGTTTGGGAGCTCCGGAAAAAAAGAGGTCCATCCGTTTGAGCTGCCAACCGTATTCGCCCCGGGAGTCGAACGTAATCTCCATCTTGCGGGATGTTGCGGGGGCAATGGGCTGAGGATCATAATCGATGGAGACGCATCCGCAGCTGCGTTGCGTGGAGACGAGTACGACGGGTTTTGCGGAGGCGTTTTCGATCCAGAACCGCTGGACGGCGATCTCCCCGGATCCGAGGTGTCCGAAACGAAGGGTATCCGTACCGCCTTCGGTGAGCATTTTGTCCGAGAGCGTGATGATCCGGCCCTTGCGCTCCTTCTCTTTCGAGTCGGCAGGGGCTGCTGCGGAGCCTTTATCGGCGCTCCGCTCCGTGGCGGATCCGTTTCGGGCACTCCGTGCGGCGTTTCCTCCGCAGGCGACAAGCCCGCCGAGGAGGAGCCCGGCGACCAGGAGATTTGCGACCGTGCGGAATCGTTTCATACGCTTCTTCAGATCAATCCCCGTCCGGTCTTTTTGATACGCCCCTCTTCGGTGAGCGAGGCGACGATCTTGTCCAGCACGCCGTTGATGAAGGTGCTGCTGCCGGGTGTGGAGTAGTATTTCGAGATTTCGATCCACTCGTCGAGCGTCACCTTGACGGGAATCGACGGGAAGGTGGTCAGCTCGGCCATGGCCGTCCCGATGATGAGGTTGTCCATGAAGACGATGCGGTCGACGTCCCAGTTTGCGGTGAACTTCTCGATGTAGTCCTGATAGGAGCCGTAATTGATGAGCGCCTTTTCGAAGAGTGTCTTGACGAATTCGGGATCCTCTTCGCTCTTGAATTTCGCCGGGACGCGGATTTCGGAGTGCGAGGCTCTCAGTCCGGATATCGTCCGCAGGATCATCATGATGATGTAGGGCAGGTCATCGCTCCATAACAGGGAGATCTCCTCGAGCGCCTCCTCGAGGGGGTCGCACTCCTGGAGGCTTTTGAAGAACTCCTCGAGGAGGTGCTTGTCCTCTTCGAAGGATCGCTCGTCGTGCTGCATGTATTCCTTGTAGTACTGGCTTTCGACGAGTTGCGCATGGAGTGTTCGGATGAGTTCGGGATATTGGCTCCAGCCGAGTTTCCGGGCGGCGATGCGGTCGTTTACGGCGTCGCTGTTTGCGATGATGCGGATCAGGGCGTTGTCGACGAATTTGGTATTGGGGTTGAGGTCCTCGAAGGAGGGCAGTTTTTTCTGTTTGGCGATATCGATCCGCTGCTGGGCGTACCGGGCGACCTCCACGGGGAGTATCAGGATCTGGAAATAGAGGTCGTAGGCCTTGTCTACGGAGGCCATCAGCGTTTTTTCCGAGGCCATCATGTTTTCGGCTCCCGACTTGAGGTGTGCGAAGAGGGCCTTGATGACCTTGATGCGGAGTAATCTTCTGCTCAACATATATAGAACGATATTTTTCGGGCGCAAAGGTAGTGAAAAGGGTGCAAAAAATAAAAAATTTCGCATTAAATTCCTACTTTTGCACCGTATGGAACAGAATACGGAAAAACAGACCTACGATGTGATCGTCATCGGCGGCGGAGCTGCGGGTTTGATGGCGGCGGGAACGGCGGCCCAGAACGGGCACCGGGTGCTTCTTCTGGAGAAGATGGAGAAGTCGGGGCGCAAGGTCCGCATCACGGGCAAGGGACGCTGCAACGTGACGAATGCCCGGCCGGCCGGGGAGTTTGCCTCGCAGGTGCGGACCAATGCGTCGTTTTTTGCTCCGGCCTTTGCGGCGTTCGACAACCGGGCGACGATCCGCTTCTTCGAACGACGCGGGGTGAAGCTCGAGATCGAACGCGGGGATCGGGTCTTCCCGAAGAGCGGCAAGGCGTGGGACATCGCCAATGCGCTGCTGGAGTACTGCGTCGACAACGGCGTGAAGATCATGTACGATACGCGCGTGACGGGGATCCTGACCCTTGGGAGACGGGTCTTCGGCGTGAAATACATCAACAAGCGGGGTTTCGAACGCAAGGAGGAGGCACCTCGGGTGATCCTGGCCACGGGCGGCGTGTCGTATCCGGCGACGGGCTCGACGGGCGACGGCTATGCCTTTGCCGCCGATCTGGGCCATACGATCGAACCGCTCCGGCCGTCGCTGACGCCCCTTGTAACGTCGCATCCCCAGGCGCGTTACCTCCACAAGCTGCTGCTGCGCAACATCCGCGCAACGCTCTGGATCGACAACGAAGCCGTTCGGGAGGAGTTCGGGGAACTGGGCTTCTCGGAGCGGGGGATCGAGGGTGCCGTGGCGCTGCGCATGAGCCGCGATGCGGTCGATGCGCTGATCGACGGCCGCCGGGTGAAGCTGGTCGTCGACCTCAAACCGGCGCTCACGGAGGAGGTGCTTCGGGATCGTATTTCGCGGGAGCGTGCCGAGATGGCTCCGACGGAGTTTTTCGGCGAGCTGCTGCGCAAACTGGTTCCGCAGCCGCTGGTGCTGCCCCTGGCTCATGAGATCGACGTGCATGGAAAGACCTATCAGTCGAAGATCACCGACGAACAGATTACGCGGTTGATCCGCACGCTCAAGGGGCTGACCTTCCCCATTACGGACTATGCGCCGTTCGAATACGCCGTGACGACGGCCGGCGGCGTGCGCTGCGACGAGGTGAATCCCGAGACGATGGAGTCGCTGAAGGTCCCGGGTCTCTACCTGGCGGGCGAGGTGCTGGACCTCGATGCCAATACGGGAGGCTATAACCTCCAGATCGCCTTTTCGACGGGTCGTCTGGCGGGACAACTGAAAAAACGGTAGACGATGCAATTTCCCAAACACCGTTTGTCGCTGCATCTGCCGCGCCGGGTTGCGGAACTCCGCAACCGCCTTTCCCGGGCGCGCTATTTCCGGGGGCACGGGGTGCACTCGCCGTTTGTCTACGATATTGTCCGCGAGGTTTTCATGCGGCATGATCTGCTTGCGGGCGATCGAGGTCTCTATGAGGCCTTGCTTGCCGCGGGGGTTCCCCACCGGCGATCCGTTCAGTTGCAGAACCTGGCGATCCATTGCGGCTATGCGACCTTCGGCATGAATCGTGCGGATGCGGATCTGTGTATCGCCACGCGCGAGCTCCCGCGCTCCGAGACGCTGGCTTTGGTGCGTGCTGCGGCCGAAGGGGGGCATACGGTGGCCGTGCTGTCGCCCTACGAAGGGCGGGATCGGCAGACACTGTGTGCACAGATCGTGGCGGGACACCGTTCGACGACGGTCGACAACCGAGGCTACCTGCTGATATTCAACAATAATCTGCCGAAACAACATTTCCGGATATGAAACTCTATACGAAGACGGGCGACAAGGGCCAAACCTCGCTGATCGGGGGTACGCGGGTCCCGAAGACGGACGAACGGGTCGAGGCCTACGGCACGGTGGACGAACTGAGTGCCTTCACGGCGCTTCTGACGGACCATGCGCGCAACGATGCGGCGTTGTCGGCGACGGTCGACGATCTGAACCGCATTCTGTCGCGTCTGATGACGGTCGAGGCGCTTCTTGCGGCCGACGAGCGGGGCCGTGAAAAGGTGACGCCTCTCTCCCCGGAGACGGTTTCGTGGCTCGAGGGCCGGATTGACGCCCTGCAGGCTATGCTGCAGCCGATCGACAAATTCACGATTCCGGGGGGCCATCCGGCGGTATCGCTGTGCCATGTCTGCCGGACGGTCTGCCGACGTGCGGAGCGTGCGGCCTTGCGTGCCGATGCCAGATACGGGGTGGATGCTACGGCGTTGGTGTGGCTGAATCGCCTGTCGGACTACTTCTACGTTCTGGGGCGGATGCTCACGGCCCATTTCGGCGTGGAGGAGACGTTGTGGATTCCCTGAGCGCCTCCGGTCGGAAAACGGACCGCGTTTCAGCCGACTCTCTGGCTTCGGAAAACGATCCCGTCCGATGGCATACTGCCGGTCCGGGACGTAACTACCGGGAAACGCCTTTTCAAATCAAGACTCGTCGGGATGCAACTCCTGCCTCAGTCAATGAAAAAAGACGACCAACAGTCGTCTTTTTTCATCTTTATATACCGGCTTCCTGTCCTGTTTTCTGTCGGACAGGGGCGGCATGGGGTAGGGTTTACTTCACCAACTGCATTTCGTCGATCAATTTTCCGGCTCCGGCATATTTCTCCATGATCCAAAGCACGAAACGGATATCGACGCATACGGTCTTGAAGTTCTCCGGGTGGAAGTAGACATCCCCCGACATCGACTCCCGGTTGCCGTCGAATGCCAGACCGATGATATCACCCCGTGCATTGAGAACGGGACTTCCCGAGTTTCCGCCGGTGATGTCATTGTCGGTCAGGAAGTTGACGTACAGTTCGCCGTTTTCGCTCCAGCGGCCCCAGTCCTTGTTTTCGATCAGCGAGCGCATCTTGTCGTCTACGCGGTACTCGAAGACTTCGGGGTCGTACTTTTCCATGTAGCCGTTGATGGTCGAGCGTGAAGCGTACTGGATGGCATCCTTGGCCTTGAGCAGCGGACCGACCTTTCCGTACGTCAGTCGCATGGTCGAATTGGCATCGGGATACTGGGGAATGCCTTCGGCCTCACGCATGGCATACAGGGCCTTGGTGTAGAGCCGTTCTTTCTCGTCGACATCCACGCCGCAAGCCTCCTCGATGGACTCGAGCTGGCTGAGGAAGCCACGGGACTGGATCGAACTGACGATAGCCACCACGGGATCGGCAAGAATCTCCTCTTCCGTGCGGGGCGTTTCGAACCATTCGATCAGCCGGTCGAAGTCGCTGCAGCAACTCTTGTTGAAGGCCTCGGTGACGAATGTGGGGACGTCACCTTCGTAGCGATCGTATATCTGGTTGAGGTGTTCACCCCAGTATTTCCGGGAAACGCTGTCGGTGTAGATCTGAATCATCCGGATCATCAGGTCCAGATCGGTTGCGGGATCGTACGTGCCCGAGAGGCGATCTATGCTTGATTTGACATTGGCAAAGGCCTTGTCCCCCGCCTTGACTGTTTTGATCCCCTGGCGTCTCATGCCGTTAATCATCGAGGCGACCCGGTTTGCCATCAACATGGTTTCGCTGGGCCGGAGCCAGGTCTCCTGGAAGTAGCACTTGGCGCGGAGCGCTTCGAGCCGGGCCGCATACCCGCGCTCGAGGTCGGCACACAGGTCGCCGTATTGTGCCGAACGTGCGGGGTCCGCCTGAATCCACTCCATGAGTTTTTTCTCCTCGTTGGCGCGAATCTGGATCACGTCGTAACGGCGCAGACAGATGTTCTCCCATTTGGCATAATCGGCGTAGTTGCTCAGCGAGAAATATTTGTCGCTGTATAACAGCCGGATCTTCGGATCGGCCTCCATGTGTTTTTTGAGGATATCCATCCGATCGTGCCGCACCTTGATGATGATGGGATTGGTCACGAACTGTTTCTCCCGGATTGCGTATGAAGACATGTATCGGTTCGTACGTCCGGGATATCCGATCACCATGGCGTAGTCACCGTCATGTACCCCCTTTGTCGCGATCCGCAGGACCTTCCGCGGGGTGATGGGCACATTCTCCTCGGAGTATTCTGCCGGACGTCCGTTGCGGTCCCCATAGACTCTGTAGAGTGCGAAATCGCCCTTGTGTTGCGGCCAACCCCAGTTGTCGAACTCTCCGCCGAAGGCTCCGATCTTTTCGGGGGGCGCACCGACGAGGCGGACATCGTTATAGGTTTCGTAGAAGAACAGAAAATACTTTTCCCCTTTCCACATCGGCATGCAGTCGGTCTCATAGGAGGTTCCCTCTCCGTACCGGAGGGTGAGGATTCGGTTGAGCTTGCGGGAACCGAAAATTCCGTAGGCATTTGCTTTTTCCAGGGAGTCGCGGATGGCCTTGGCCTCCTCCGTCACGTCCATGATTTTGCGCAGGAAGGTGACGCTTTTCCCCTTGATCGGCAGCTCCTCCTCGGGCGAGAGCGCCCAGAAACCGTTTTCGAGGTAGTTTTTTTCGGGGGTGCTCAGGGCATGGATGTCGCTGTATGCCACGTGGTGGTTGGTGATGATGAGTCCGTTTTCCGAGATGACGCTTCCAGAACCCATTCCGCCGTCGATTGCGACGATGGCGTTGCAGATCGCGGGAGACTCTTCGTTGTAGATTTCGCCGGGCTTGAGTTTTATGCCGGCCTTTTTCATCTGGGGATAGATCACCTGCTGGAAGGTATTTACCAGCCACATCCCTTCGTCGGCCGCCGCCGAGATCGGCAGCATGGCTGCCAGAAGCAGATAGAATATGCCTTTTTTCATAGATTGGATTGTTTGGGTGTCGTCATATCGAAAAGGGCTTGTTGTCACAAACCCTTTTCGACATGTCGTTTTTTGATAAAACGGGGTTCTGTCAGATCGAGTGACCTTCGGTTGGGAATCCGAATTTCGGCTCTTCGTCCTTGAACGTACCGTCGTTGTACTGGACGGTCCAGACCTTTGCATTGAGCAGATCGTTCCAGATCTTGGCGTCGTCCCACATCGACTTCACGTAGGTGATGCGCAGCACGGGCACCTCCTCTTCGTTGAGGGCCACATCGAGGCGAGTGATACCCTCCTTGAGCGAGAGGAATCCGCGGAAGTAGGGGAACATACGCTTCATGAGGGGTTTCTCGATGCCGCGGCACTCCACTTCGTACACACCCTTCGGATAGGCCGTATCGTCTCCGAATTTCTCGTTGTTGTGCTTGAACGGAGCGGAGAGGGCACGGGTTGACTCGAACATCAGGTCGAGGAATTCGCGACGGGCTATTTTCTGGTTGTCGGGTTCATAGCTCATCAATTTGTAGTTTACGGGAATCAGGCGCGTTCCGCCTCCGTGAACCAGCATGCGGGCCTCCTTGACACCGATCGAGTCACGGAGCATCTTCTCGGGGATTTCGATCTCGGGTGAGGTATAGAGGGTCACGGCAACCGGGCATCCGTATTGTGCATCGAAACCGCAGATACCGTCGATATTACGCAGGATGGCGCCGAAATAGACCATGTCCATCTTGTCGTGCAGGCCTTCGACACCGAGACGGATGACTGTGAGCGAGTCGACTCCGGCAGCGGGATCCGTGAACTTCATTCTCGTCGGGGTGAAGATCGCCTCATCGATTTTCTGTTCGGAGGTGACTTTGGGGTCGTAGCTGATGACGACGGCATGGCGGGATACGAACGTCTTGACGCCGTATACACCGGGCACCTTCTGCATTTTCGCCGAGAAGGCCTTCGAACTTCCGAAGCATTTGACCGAGGTCAGGCCCTCGATTTCATAGGTCTGCATGCCTTCAACCTGTTCATATTCGCCCCATTTTTCGTCGATAGTGGGGAGTTCCCAGGAGCTTCCGAGCCAGATCGCCAGACCGAAAAGGATGACGGCGAGGATTCCGGGCAGCCAGCGCAGGGCGGGTTTACCTCCGACCTGGAGCGAACCCTTGGGGCATGCCGAGACGCAGTTTCCGCAGAGCGTACAGTCGATGTGCCGCACCTGTTTGAGATCCTTCACGTTGATTGCATAGGGGCATTTGTGCTGGCAGATTCCGCAACCGTTGCAGGACTCCTCGTCACGGACGATGGTCAGCAGCGGGAATACGCGGCTGCGCAGATAGATGATCTCCCAGAGATATCCGACGATGCAGGCGATGGCAAGGGCCCATACCCAGGCATTGGCGATTCCCAGCAGCCCGAGGATCCACATCAGGATGAGGATTCCGACGAACGTGATGGTGAACTTGAAGATGTTGCTCAGCGCGCCCAGCGGGCAGATGTATTTGCACCAGAACATCTTCACGAAGAAACTGCCCAGGAAGAGGAGCACGATGGATATCGAGGCCATCCAGGCGGTCAATTCGCCCTTGAATCCGGTTGCGACGGCGTAATAGGGGTCGAAGTTCTTGCAGAAGAGCTCGCTGCTCGACAGGGTCATGTAGAAGATGATGAAGAGCAGGATGTACTTTATGGCTCGCAGGATTCGGTCCGTGATACTCCCCGTCGTGATATCGTAATGCATCTTGAGCTTCTTGCCGCCCTTTCCGAGCCATTCACCGACGGTCCCCAGGGGGCAGAGATAGCCGCAGAAGAGTTTGCTGAACAGAATGACGCCGACGGCGAGCAAGATGCCCATCATGATCTGCAACATCGACATCGAGCAGGCCAGGGATCCCCGTACGAGGTAGCTGCCCAGGGCCTGGAGGCCTCCGAAGGGACAATACGCTTCGACATCGGCAGGCGTGGCGCCGAGCGTGAGGCCGTAGAGGATGAATCCGGCGATCGCCGCAAGGGATCCCCATTGCAACAGGTTTTTCATCCAGTTTTTCTGCTTTTTCATGGTTTGAAATGGTTGTTAATGATTGTGTTTAGTGTGTTTGGGATGGTTTATTCCTGGGAGTAGATCGAGGTGAAGCAATTTCCTTGCGAGAGGATCTGACGCGTCAGTTTGTTGATATCCTTCGCCGAGACATTCAGGAGATACTCTTCGTTGTCGGCCTCGAAATCGATCTTGTCGAAATAGCGGGTCTGCATTTTTCCGAGCCAATAGGTGAACGTCTGTTGCTGGAGGGGTTTCCGTTCGAGGTTCAGACGTTGGAAGTAGAGTCTGGCATCGGCCACCTCCTGTTCCGAGGGGAGTTTTGCCGCCAGGTCTGCGATACCCTTCTGGACCTCTTCGAGCAGCATGGCGCTCAATTTGGGATCGGTTTCGAAATCGATGTAGATCCGGCAGTATCCTTCGGGGCGGACATCGACTTCCTGCTGTACGCCGATTGTGTAGGTACCGCCTTTCTCCTCGCGGATCGAGATGCGGTAACGGTTTGCCAGGATCTGGCAGATGTAGCGCAGGGTGGCATAGTTGTCCGGCGAGCATTTGAATTTTCCGTGATAGATTCGTTGGATCTGAGCTTTGGGCGTAGTGCGGCTCTCTTGCACGAATTCGAACTCTTTCGTTCCGGGAATGATCTGCATCTGCATGTCGGCGTATTTCTGATGCGGAGCGGGTTCGAGCGATCCGATGTATTTTTCGATGAGCGGACGCGCCTCCTCGGCCTCCATGTCACCCGCGAAGAAGAAGGTGTAGTCGGCCACATTTCCGAATACCTTTTCATAGAGCTTGCGGAGTTTTTCGGCATTGATTCTGTCGAACGACTGCAGCGTGACGGGGGTCAGCCAGACGTGGTTGTCGTACATGATCTTGTTGACGCTGTCGCGGAAGATCCGCAAGCCGCCCTTTTCCTTTTCGAGGGTATTTTTGTAACGTTCGGCATAGCGGGAGAAGGATTCTTCCGAGAAGTCCGGTTCGGTCAGATAGAGGTTCACGAGCTGGAGCATGGTCTCCAGATCCTTGACGCTGGACGAAGCGTCGATCGAGGCCGTATGGAGTCTGAGGAAGACGCTGGCCGAGACTTCGCGGTCGAACAGCAGTTCATTCAGCTCTTCGTAGGGGAATCCCTTCACGCCGGCACTCCGGAGATAGGACTGCAGGATTCGCAGGGCCTCGACGTCGTCGTCGCAGGCGAAACCGCCCTCCTTGACGGCCGTCATGCCGATTTTACGGGCACCTTTGACTCCGTGAACCGTACGCCATTGTACCTTGGCTCCGTTTGACAGGGTCCATTCGGTGGCATCGTAGGGTGCCGAGGCGGTCTTTACGACCTTCCCGGGTGTAACCTGCTTTGTAAAGAGCGGTTTGTCGATTGTTTTCTGACGGATGGGCGCCGGGATGTCGGCGTTTCCGATCGAGTCGATCAGCCGCATGACGACCTCCTTTGAGGGGGCCTTGTCGGCGTATGAGTCAGGGAGCGAGAAGATGACCATCATGTCGTCCGGTCGGGTCATCTCCTGGCGCATGTCGTTCACATCCTTCAGGGTGATGGCCTCCAGAGCCTCCTTGGTGGCTTTCTCCCGGTCCTCCCAGGTCATATAGGGCTCGTTGTCGGTAAAATGTGCCACGTAAAGTCCTGCCAGATTGGTGTTTGTCATCCGGCGGGCTCTCTCCAGGTTCTTCTGTTCATCGCGGGCCACTTTCGCCTTGGCGCGGTTGAACTCTTCGGGCGAGAAGTTGTAGCGTCGGATCTGTTCGACATCGATCAGCATGCCGGTCAGCGCCTTTTGCAGTTCCAGGCCTTTGGGCAGTGCGGTCAATTGGAGCGTTTGTTTGCAGGTTGAGAGTTTCCCGCAAATCGCCACCAGCCGGTTGTAGGGGGCATCGGGCTGTTTTTCGACCTGCCGGATGTGTGCGCAGACCAGTTCCAGGAAGATTTTGCGGGCGATGTCGTTGACCAGCGACGACTCCATCAATCGATCTTCGGGCGAGGGGTATGGCTGCCGGAATATCATTTTGATACCGACACCCTTGTTTTCGGGATCGGTGATCAGTCCGTAGACCGGAGCCCCCGTGTCGGGAATCGTATAGGTCTCTTTGGGTGCGGGGTTCACTGCCGGGGGGATTGTCGACATGACTTTCCGGATTTTCTGTTCCATTTTGTCGACATCGATATCTCCGACCACAATGACGGCCTGCATATCCGGGCGATACCACTTGTGGTAGAAATCGACCAGCGTCTGCCGCTCGAAGTTATTTATGACGTCCCAGTTTCCCAATACCGTTCGTTTGGCGTGTTTTGATCCGGCGTATTCGTATTCCGCCGTTCTGCGGGCCAGTCGGGAGCGGGAGTTGTCACCGCGGCGCCACTCTTCCCGGATGACGCCCCGTTCGGCTTCGATTTCCTCGGGTTCGCAAGCGATGCTGCCGGACCAGTCGTGCAGAATCAGCAATGCGGTATCCACGATTCCTTCACGGACGACCGGGACATTCGACAGGTTGTATACCGTTCTTTCTCTCGAGGTATAGGCATTTACGTTGGGGCCCAGCTGGAGTCCGATACTCGACAGATAGTCGAGCATAGCCGTTTTCGGGAAGTTTTTCGTGCCGTTGAAAGCGAGGTGTTCGAGGAAGTGGGCCAGTCCGTCCTGATCATCCTCTTCCTGCAGGGCACCGACGTTGTGTGCGATAAAGAAATCGGCTCTCTGAGCGGGATTTTCGGCATGTTTGATGTAGTAGGTCATGCCGTTGTCCAATCGCCCGACACGCACATCGGGATCGAGGGGCAGTCGGATGTCCGACGGCTCCTGTGCGACTCCCGGATAGACACTCACAGCCCACAGGGCGAATGCCAGGAGAAACAAACGATTTTTTTTCATAAAGAGAAACTTGAATTTGGGTTAAAAGGTACAGCCGAGAGCAATTTGGAAAACATTGAATCCTTTTCCGTCGAGATATACGATGTCACGCGCGGAAGTGAAGTTGTAACGCAGATCGATGAAGGCGTTGATTCCCTTGTTGAACATCCGGGTGTAACGTGCCGAGACGGCGCCGTTGAACCGTTCTGCGGTAAGGTATTCGAATTCTTGATGCATATACCATTCCGATTCGCGCGGCACGGCGGTCGACGCCGACGGGGTTGTATAGGTTCCGTCCTTCTTTTCGAAGCCTCCGCCCTTGGCATACCCGCCTTTCAGGGAGACTCCGATCTGGTTCAGACCGATAAAGAAGTTGCGTTGCAACCCGGCATTGAACGCCGTCTGGGTAATTTTCTGATCCCGGTAGAAGGGATAGATCGAAGCGGTAAGGTTCTGCTGCCAATAGCGTCCGTCGATGGAGACGATCCATCGCGGCGTCAGGCCTTCGAGTCCCCATGCGGACTGGTATTCACCGTCGACGGAGAGCGTCTGGCGGTTGTTGTTCTGGTTGCGGCCGAAGAAGGTGATGTAGTAGGTTCCGCTTTCGTCACGACCGGATTCGTAAGCCAGTTCGTAGTTGTCGAGGTCCTGGTAGGCGATATTGGCCGAGAGTTTGTGTACGGAACGGTCTCCCTTGACGGCGGCATAGAACTTGTGTTCGAAGATATCGGACTCATGCTCGGTCAGCTGGGGATAGTAGACGGCATGCTTGAATCCGTAGTAGCCATCCCGGCTCTTGTAGGTAAATTCGTAAAAGAGATCCACCTTTTGGGTATTGAACGCCAGCTGTGCCGCTACACCCTGATACACGTTGAAGAGGGGCACGGCGGAGCTTCCGGCCGTATATCCGCTTCCGCCGAAGAGTTCCCAGTTCCCGTAGAAGGCCCCCGGTGCGATGTGGAGATAATACTGCTTGTCGGTGGTTCCGTAGGTGTCGTACTTTACCTCTTCGATATTTCGGGCATAGATGTAGTTGGCACCGATGGTAAACCGGTCCGCAAGGGTGTAGGTCAGACCCGCCGTCAGATTCATGTCTAACTGCGTATTGGTATGCCGCAGGTCCTTGCGCTTGGCGTAGTTGGTAGCCGTGTAGTCGAAGCGTGCGCCGATACGCAATCCTTTTACCAGGTCATAGCCCACACCGGCGGCAATCATGTATTTCTCGCGGTTTTTCTTTCCGGCATCGGTGTCGTAGTACTCCAGGATGTTGAACGGGGCATCGTAGGGGTCGATCCATACCGAGCCGGTCATCTCCTTTCCCATGAAGTTTTCGTAGGCGACCTTTCCGTAGAATGATGTCCGCTTGAGCGTATAGTAGCTTTCGGCGTTGAGTCCGAATGTGTAGCTGTCGTTCGACTCGTAGTAGTTCTTGAAGTCACCGTTGCTCTTGGAGAAGAAGGCTTCGACCTGCGAGGTGGAGGGGACCTTCAGCCAGCGGAGTCCGGCTCCGTTGTAGCTTGTCAGCCAGGGATTGGTCTGCTCGATGAAGTCGAAATCGTACAGATTCTTGGCGACGGGTTCTTCGGCCTGAATCGTCGGAATACCGCATGTGGCGGCGACCGCGCATATGATAAGTTTTGAAGTGAGTTTCATCGTTGTCCAGTTTTTACGGATTAGTCTCTCAGCGAAGCTTGACGACGCATGTGGAAGTCGTTTGTCGAGTTGTTCGTATCTTGATAGATGATGCGGGCGCCGTTTCGGATCGAGGCTTCGGCATCGATGCCGCTCGGGTCGGTGGATCCGTCCGCGAGGTCAGCCGTTCCATAGGCGTAATTGTAGACGAGCTTCTCCTTGTTTCCTTCGATGGCCTCGGTCGCCTCGACATCGACATTGCGGTAGCAGGTGTAGCCGAGCGTGTTTGTAAAGAGAACCGATCCGGCATCCACGGTGGCCAGCAGACGTTTGTTATTGGACTTTCCGGCTGCGAATACTTCTATTCCGTCCAAGATCCAGTCTACCGGGATTTTGAAACGTCCCTGGGAAGTAGAATTGTTGTAAAGGTTCTGATTGTCAGGATTGCTGGCGAACTCGGCCAGATCGACACCCAGCGGAGCGGCGAAGAGGAAAAAGGCCGGACTGGAGCCCGACAAGGGCCATGCATTCGATGTTCCCAGTTTGACGGATACTGTCAAGTAATGGGAGGTCGGGATATTGGCCGACGGAGCCGGGTGATAATTTTTATTGTTGAAATCCTCCGGGTCATAGGTAATATAGTAGGAGGGATCGGAGAGGTCTACCGAGTTTGTATAGGTCAAGGTATTGTCGTTGGCATTGTTCAGCGCGATGACGATCTGTTCACCGGGCTTGACAACGACATCGGTCGGCCCGAAGGTCCAGAATGCGGCTGCAGCGGGAATCCAGGAGTCTTCGCCCAGGTCGTAGATCAATTTTCCGTCAACGATGTCGTGGTTGGACCCGTACGAATTATAGGGATTGATCATCGACAGCGACAGATTGTAGAGCGGTGCATCCAGATCCGAGTTGTTGTAGAGAATCACGTATTTGTCGAACTGGTACGCTTTGGTTCCGTCGTTATCGGGGCAACCTCCGAAATAGAACTCCTTGATGACCAGCTGGCTCAGAGCCGAAGCCTGGAGGTCGATCGGCAGCACGCTGCCGTCATCGGCCATGGAGATGTTGCGGTTGGTCATGGTGCCGTTGAATACCATGATGGTGGCATTGCTGGCTCGCTTGTCGGTTGCGGCGGCGGTATAGCGTCCCGGTACGAGTGTGAAGGTCGCCAGGCCGTTTTCATCGGTCTGGGCTTCATATACGGTACCTCTTGTGGATTCGGTCATCCGGACAGTGGTACCCTGCTGGGGCCCGTATTCGCTTGATTCGGGGTAGTTAAGCTGGATGGAGATCTGCATGTCCGAGTAGCTCTTCTCCTCTTCGTCGAGGTTGTTCAGACAGCCGCCGGAGAACAGCGCTGCAAAGAGCATCAAACTGAATATTTTTTTCATGGCGTTTCGATTTTAACCGTTAGAATTTGAGCCGCAGGGAGACCCCGTAGTAGAAATTCTGGATGTAAGAACTTTTGTAGAGCGGCAGATAGGTGTCGTTCTGGCTGATGTGTACACGCCCCATGTTGTTGAAGCAGTTGTTGGCGTAGAACGAGAGCGAAGCGATTTTGCCGATCTCCTTGGTGACGCTGATGTTCAGCGCACAGTATGCCGATGTTTTCGAGGGGCGGAAGTAATAGTTATTTCCGGAGACCGTAATCAGCTGGGTCAGATCGGAGTAGAGAGCCGGATCGTTCTGCTTGGCATCCTGATATGCCTCGAAGAAGGGGATCATCTCATCGGGGTTGTCGAACGACGAATAGTAGGCCGGGTAGGTTACGACGTAATGTCCACCTTCGGAGATATCCTGTCCGATGATCGGGTCATTCTGCGGATCCTTGCCGTCGATTGCATAACTAACCGTACCGCCGTCCCACTCCGAGAGTTTCTGACTGAACCTGTAGAGCGACGATTCGAGGCGAACCGAGACGATGGTCCGGATCTTGGGAATATGGGTGGTCAGCGTCAGGTTGAGATTTACCTGTTTCGAGAGGGTTCCGTTTCCTGAAGCGGAGGGGCCGACATACCATCCGATATACTGGAGGGGCTGACCGTCTGCGCCGTTGGAATTGGCACGGTAGTAGGCCATCATGGATTGCTCGACATGCTTGTAGTAGTTGAAGGCTCCGTCGACGCGGATATCGGTGCGCAGGGGACGGATCTGCCCGAAGTCTACGACCCACTCCAGACCGGCCCGCGTATAGTCCGAACCGTTATCCGCCATTTTGTTCCCGCGGAAAGTGTTCTTCGTGGTGTAGGAAATCTTCTCAGATATCAAGGGGTTGGTCTTGTCTGTTACCGTGACGACGCCGGTTTGACGGTCGATGCTGTAGATGCGGTTGTCGACGGGGATCGGACAGTCGTTCAGATCCTGGATCGTGGTCAGGTTATAGCTATAGGGTGTCCACATGTCCCGGACGATATAGGGGTTGACCGTCTTGTTGTAGAAGGCCGAGAGGGATACCTGAACACCGTAGAGGTTGAAGTCCACGCCGACCTCGGTCTGATTGGTGTGCTGCCACTTCAGGTTGGGGTTGTATACGTCCAGCGTGGGTTGCATGTAGTAGGCCACGTAGGATGAACCGTCGGAGGTTGCCGGAGATGCGAAGACCTGCGTATCGTTATAGACCGGCGACGGATAGAGTGTGAAGCTTGACGGGAGTTTGACCATCTTGCCCCATCCGGCGCGGAAGGAGAGCGATCTGAATGCGGCGCCCTTCTTGCGGAAACGTCCGTCAAAGACGGTGTATTTGACGTTGAAGCGCGGAGAGAGGCTCGAGACCGTACCGTAGATCGATTCGCTGATCACGGTGTTGTCGTTGCGCAGACCGGCAACCAGATCGAGGGTCGTGGATCCGATCGGAATCGTGAGGCTCTCCTCGATGTAGGCGGCAATGTTGTGCATGAAGGGATCTTCACTCCAGTCGTCGGGACGCCATGATTCGGCGGCATATTTCGGATTGTCGTAATAGATTCCGTGTCCGTAGTTTCCGCTGCCCGAGTAGTCGAGACCGATCTTGAGTTTGCTGTTGACATTCCCCCAGCGAGCGGCCCAGTTGGCTTTTATCTGTGCGCTGAAGTCGATCGGTTTGTCATCGGTGATCTGCAGCTCTTCCCAGTATCCGGCAGGGATCAGCGTGACGGCGGCATCTGGATCCGTCTCATAGTCCTGGGCCATGAAATATCCCTCCTCTTCACCGTGGCGGGCGGGAGTGGTGGTAGCCAGCGATTTGTTCGTATTCACGCGCTGTTCGCGGTTCGTGTAGCTCACCGATCCGGAGAATTCAAGACTTGTGATCCAGGACTTGTTGAGCAGCCAGTTGAGCTGCGTATTGGCGCGGATATTGTCGTCGCGCGTCTTGGTATAGTCGTTCTTGTTGGCGTCGGGGTCCTCTTCGGAGTTCAGTCCTCCGAGGTTTCCGGTGACGCCGATCGAGAAGCGCAGCGGCATCCGGTCCTCTCCCTGGTTGAATGTATTCGAATAGTTGAGCGTAGCCGTATTGCGGTCGTATGCGGTGTATGGCGAAGCCAATTCACTGATGGCCCGGGCGCGTTCGACGCTGAAGTTGAGCACACCGCGCTCCTTGCCCAGATCGAAACCCTTGCTCAGAGCGAACTGCTTGGTTCTGGGGTTGATCGTAGTCGACAGCATGTAGGGTGTACGGCCCTTCTTGGTGTTGATCTTCACCACGCCGGTTGCGATGTCGCCGTATTCGACCGATGGGACACCCGTGATGACCTCGATGGACTCGACGTTTGCCGATGCGATGTTACGGGTGTCGACACCGGTCATGGCAGCGAAGTTTGCGTTGCTCGTTATGCGCACTCCGTCGACCTCGATACCGGTCCCGAATCCGATCGAGGAACTCGACTCGCCGTATTCGCGGATTCCGATCTTGGCGCTGCTGGCGGATGTGAGCGAGGGATTGACGGTCGTTCCACCTGGGAGCAGGCTGGTGATGTCGGAGACGTTGATCATCTGCATGTGGTCCATGGTCGTACGGTCGATCGTGCGACTTGTGGTCATGCTGTTTTGGTTTTCGCGAGCCGTCACCACGACGTTGTCGATGGCGAGCGTACTCACGTCGAGATGGAATACCATGTTCATCACATCGCGCTGGATAACGATATCGAACTCTTTGGTGACATAACCCAGACACGAAATAGTCAGTTTGGTAGCTCCTTTGGGCACGTTTTTGACGGTAAATTCACCTTTGTCATTGGCAACGGCCCACAATTCGCTGTTTGGCAGGTTGATGACAGCCATATCGATCGGTTTATTCGTCTCTTTGCTGAGCACGACACCCGAAATGGTAAATTTTTGTGCATAGGCTCCGCTTGGCAAAGCCAGTGATAGCACAGCAGCCAGAATGAGTAGGATTTTTTTCACGGATGTAAGATTTTACATGAATGTTTATGTTATGATAGAGACGGATTTGCTTGAATTGGGAGAGGGTAGCCTTTTGCCGCCAGCTCCCCGGCACTTAGGGGAATGGTTGGGGAAAGAAGGGGATTGTGACCGTCGTTTGCCGGGTCGCGTTGTGCAATTTATTCACGCGGGAGAGTTTCTCTTCCGTCTTTGAGGAACAGGCAGCTTCCGCGGCGTTTTCCGGAGATGCGTAATGTATGAGGCCCCCGAACGGGAGCTTATGCTTTATCTCTGTTTTAGATGGGATTGTGACGTTTCGTTTAAGGCTCGATCCGGAGTTTGATAGAGTCTTGTCCATAACAAAATGTTCGGACATCGCACGAAACGGGAGAGCGATGTCCGAACAATAGGACGAAGGTATGGAGCAGCCGCAACAGCAACAGCAGCAGCAGCAACAACAGTCGCAGCAACAGCAACAAGAATCAAGGAGCGAAGCTCCGGACCGGGTATTTACGGAAGAAGAATACCCCCCCCCTCCGGATTTCCGGATGCCACTTTCGGTATTGACATACAGGCTGTTATCCGGCATTTGGATCCTGTCGGAGAGCGGAGCTGGGATGGTCAAAAAGACCGTCCTGCGTTGCCGATATGAGCTGTAATATGGGGCTTTTCCGGAAATCATGGCTTAAAGATATAAAAAATATTCTATAAAGGTGCGCGTGTGCGCTTAAAAATATAATAATATGACAAATTTGTCGTTGTTTTTTTCATTATTGGCTTGTCTTTATTTGATGAAATACGGCGGATCGGGAAAGATAATAAAATTCAATAGATGCGTAACTGTTTCAAAATGGATGATTTAAATATTGGACTCGGATAAGTTGGGGAGAAAGACCGTGGAAAGGGGTGGATGGATGCATGTGGACCGGCTCCAAAAAAAATGTCGGGCCGCCCCTTGAAGGCGGCCCGACACGACATATGGACTTGTCTTTATTTCTGCAGTTTGTCATATTCCTCCTCCGAGACAGGCTCGAGCCATACGTTCGACGTATTCTCACCCTCGATCTCGAAAGCCAGATGAGCGAACCAGCTGTCAGCGGCAGCTCCATGCCAATGCTTTACGCCGGCCGGGATGTGAATCACCGTTCCGGGCAGGATCTCCACGGCCGGTTTGCCCTCCTCCTGATACCATCCGCGGCCGGCCACGCCGACGAGCATCTGTCCGCCGCCGCGTGTTGCCTTGTGAATGTGCCAGTTGTTTCGGCAGCGGGGCTCGAACGTAACGTTGGAGATGTTGACCTGCTCGCGGGAAATCGGCGCCAGATAGCTCTGTCCGGTGAAATACTTGGCGTATGCCGTATTGGGTTCGCCGATCGGGAAGATCATTTCGCGTTGGAATGCATCCCGGGCCTCTTCGCCGGTCGTGTCATCGGCCCATACTCCTTTGGCGAGGTTGAATGCCGCCCAGGCCTTGGGCCATCCGGCATAGAAGGCGATGTGGGTAATGATTTCAGCGATTTCGGTGCGTGATATTCCGTTTTTCTTTGCCGACTGCAGGTGGAATACGAGAGAGTTGTCCGTGATTCCCTGGCTGATGAGCGAGGTGATCGTCACCAGACTTCGGTCGCGCAATCCGAGCCGGTCTGTTCGGCTCCACACCTCTCCGAAGAGCACCTCGTCGTTGAGTTCCGCAAATTTCGGGGCGAATTCTCCCAGTTGATCGTGCCCTGCCGTCTGTACGATTTTTTCCTGTGCCATGACATGCAATGTGAAAAGGGTAAGTATTGAAGTGAAAACGATTCTGTTCATACTCTTGTTGAATGGCTATCTTGTTTCTGTTGGCGAATCGATTTTTTTGATGCATTTGGCCGGGACACCGCCCACGACCGTATTTGCCGGGACATCTTTCGTTACGACGGCACCAGCCGCCACCACGGCATTGTCACCGATCGTGATACCTTGGAGCAGGGTAGCGTTGGATCCGACCCAGACGTTGCGACCCAATACGATGGGGGCGGGCCAGGTGTGTCCGCGCTCTTCGGGTTGGAGACCGTGGTTGAGCGTGGCGAATACTACATTGTGTCCGATTTGACATCTGTCCCCCAACGTCACGCCTCCGTGATCCTGGAAATGGCAGCAGGCGTTGATGAAAACATGTTCGCCGACCGAGATGTTTTTTCCGAAATCCGCATAGAAGGGCGGAAATACCCGCAGCGATTGCGGTACGGAGTATCCGAAGAGTTCGGAGAGCAGTTCCCGTACCTCGTCGGGGGAGTGGTAGGCCGTATTCAGTTGGAATGTGATGCGTCGTGCCTCATTACTCATTTCATCCATGAAACGGTGAATCTCCTCCGAGTCGAGAGCTTTGCGCGTCTTTACATATTCTTTGAAATCCTTGATGTTCATGTTTTGCCGTCTTTTTAATATCTTATTGTTTGCCTGTCTGGTATCAGGTAACGGTCGGCAAGGACGTCTACGAACTCGCAGTCGCAGCATTCATTGCGATTCCTGTCGGTAGATTCCACCTTTCCGACCGTTTTGACGATGTCAAAATTACGATATTTTTGAATGGAAAATGTATCGATAAACCGGAAGCTTGTACCCGTTTTACCGATTTTCACGGAACTTGTATCTTTGTTGTGGCGAGAAAGTCTTGTTTTGTGCGTCTTCCCATGCTGTAGGATGTTGAGGCTTCAAAAACCTCAGTAAACTACGGATGCTTTTCCCGATAAACGAAGTTGTCCAGTGTCATAAAACATCAGCGCGACAAACAAATTTTCGTTGTCTGTCGCGCTGGCGTTTAACTGTTTAATCTATTCGAAGGGTATCAATATCCTTTCTCGTTGAAGAGATTTATCTGTCTTGGTTATATATCGCAATCAATGAAATTTGCGCAAACAAACCACGCCATATGAGGCGGTCTGAGGCGATTGTGGTGGGGTAAGCAGGCAAACATAAAACCTGCTTCTGCGGGATATTGTTCACAGACGGTATTTCGCAGATTTTTTGAATCATGCGCAAAGGAATTTATGGCTCTTTAGAAGTTATAGGCCGCTGTCGCCAGCAGTACGTTTACGGTATCCCCCGACTACACCCTTATAAAAGTTACGGACTAAGCGGTAATCAGACTGTAAGTGTCAAATTGCTGGTTTATACCTGCACGTGTTTGCAAAAGCCCCCTCCCTTTCATATCGGCTGAATACATGGGTAAAGAGGGTGTGATTGGCTCAGCATGTCAGATAGGTTGCTGAATAAAGAAGGACTATTATCGCTATCTTTAATCAGAAAATCTGCAAGATCCTTAACCTAAGGATAAGGAATCTTGCAGATTTATCAAAGTCTTTTATAGATTAGGGACTGTCGTAAAAAGAATAAAAACTTTATAATGAATTGATTGCCAATGTAATATAAAATTTGTATCTTAGCTAAAGATAAAAAGAATACCTCCAATTGCCCTAGAAAAGCCAAATTTGGAGGTATCGCAAAAATTAATCTGCATGG
>CALUJN010000069.1 GCA_944320985.1 uncultured Alistipes sp.
GATTTACAGGGATTTGCAATCTTTTGCGTTGTTTCTTGGTGGAGAATACGAGATTCGAACTCGTGACCTCTTGCATGCCATGCAAGCGCTCTAGCCAGCTGAGCTAATCCCCCATTGCGGGTGCAAAGATAAACGTAAATTTTAATTTACACAATTTTTGGGCAAAAAAAATGCACCCGGAGCCGAATTGTTTTTCAATTGCTATTCAAATCGTGTCAACTCTTCGGGCAGACGGGGCGTCGCACCCTTGCATGTACATACGTAGGCTGAAACCGCTACAGCCCGGGCGTGGGCTGTGGCTATGTCGCATCCGTGCAGCCATGCGGCGCAGAAACCCGCCGTGAAGGAGTCTCCGGCCCCAACGGTATCCGCAACCCGGACCTGCGGTGTCGGAAGATCCGAAACGCCGCCTTCATAAAGGACGTGGCTGCCGCGGCTTCCGCAGGTTAGAATCGTAGCGTACAGCCCGTAGTCCTTGCGCAGCCGGTCGGCGATATGAAGGATCTCTCCGGATTCCATCCCAAGCATCCGGGATATGATGAGGGCCTCTTCGTCGTTTATCTTCAGTATGTTGCACCGTTTCAACGACTCTGCGACAACCTCCCGGTCGTAGAAATGCTGCCGCAGATTGATGTCGAAGACCCGCAGCGCCTCTTTCGGCGCATCATCCAGGAACGACGTGATCGTACGCCGGGATTCCCCGCAACGTTGGGCCAGTGATCCGAAGCAGATGCAACGCGCCGAGCGGGCAAGTTGCCGGAGTTGTTCCGTGTAGGGTATGTGATCCCAAGCCACGTCGGTGAGGATTTCGTATTGTGGAATTCCCTCCCGGTCCAGTGTCACCTCCACGCGTCCCGTCGGATATTTCACGCGGGCAATATCGGCTTGAAGAGCTCGCTCCGACAAGTTGCGCAGGATCTCTTCACCGTCCGCATCGCTCCCTACTGCACTGACAACGTGGGCGTCGTATCCGAATTGTGCCATGTGCCAGGCGAAGTTGCCCGGAGCTCCGCCGATCTTACGTCCTTCGGGGAGCATGTCCCAAAGGATCTCTCCCAATCCGATGATGCTGTCGTGTTTCATGATGTTTTATCAGTCTCTCTTTTTACATAACGGCCGGATTCTCCCTGCGGAGAGCCCGGCCGTCGTCTTTTTTCCGTGGAGAAGTCACTCTACCTCCCAGGTGGCACCCGATCGCAGCAGATCATCCACACAGTGGATCTTGCTCGAGGCCTTGACCTCCTCGACCTGGCGTTCCACGGCGCGGTCGTAGACGGCATCGTCCTCCACGGCGCGGATCACACCCAGAGCGACCGGATAGTCGGGGTATTTCATGCCGGCGAGCATCATGTGCAGCGTCGTGTCCTTTTCGTGTGCGTCGTGCGTCAGCACGTCGTCCAGCGTATAGCCGTCCTGGCCCACCGTTACGACCTTGAGCTTCATGTTTTCGAAGACCAGACCCTTTTCGCGGTTGGCCCCGAAGAGCATCTTCTCGCCGTGGCGCAACACGACCGTATGTTCGGCCCGCGTAGCCTTGTCACCGGCATATGCAGCGTGGGTCTTGTCGTTGAAGATCACGCAGTTCTGCAATGCCTCGACCACCGACATGCCCTTGTGTTTGGCCGCCTCCACAAGGCACTCCTTCGTGAGCTGCACCTCCATGTCGACCGTACGGGCGAAGAACGTGCCTTTGGCCCCGATGACCAGCTCGCCCGGGTTGAAGGGCTTCTCGACCGTACCGTAAGGCGACGTCTTGGTGATTTTTCCCAACTTCGACGTGGGGGAGTATTGGCCTTTCGTCAGACCGTAGATCTCGTTGTTGAAGAGGATGACGTTCAGGTCGACATTGCGGCGGATGGCGTGGATGAAGTGATTGCCGCCGATGGCCAGCGAGTCGCCGTCGCCGGTTGCCACCCAGACCGAAAGGCGCGGGTTGGCCACTTTGACGCCCGTAGCCACGGCATTGGCGCGTCCGTGTACGGAGTGGAAACCGTAGGTCTTCATGTAGTAGATGAAGCGCGACGAGCAGCCGATTCCCGACACGAAGGTGAAGAGGTTGTGGGGGGTATCGAGCGCGTCGGCCACTTCGGGCAGTGCGCGCTGTACGGCGTTCAGGATGGCGTGGTCGCCGCATCCGGGGCACCAGCGTACCTCCTGGTCGCTTTTGAAATCCGCAGGGGTGTATTTGTAGTCTGCCATGGCGTTATTTCAGTAAGGATTCGAATTTTTCTTTCAGCTCGACCACCGTGAAGGGCTGGCCTTCGCACTTGTTGTACTGTTCGTATTGGAACTCCTGGAAGTTCTGGCGCAGGTAGTTGGCGAACTGTCCTTCGTTGAGCTCGCAGACGACGATCCGGCGGAATCGTGCGAAGATTTCGCGTACGCCGTGCGGCAGCGGGTTGATGTAGTTGAAGTGGCAGAGCGAGACCTTGTGGCCCTCTTTGCGCATCTCGTCGACGGCATTCTGGAGATGTCCGCGTGTGCCGCCCCATCCTACGACGAGCAGATCGCCCTCCTCGTCGCCCCAGACCGTCTGTGCAGGGATGTCGTCGATCACCTTGGCGACTTTTGCCGCACGCGTGTCGACCATCTTCTGGTGGTTGGCCGGATCGTGCGAGATGCTGCCCTTGACGGCATCCTTTTCGAGGCCTCCGACGCGGTGTTCGAGTCCGACTTTTCCGGGGAATGCCCAGCCGCGTGCGAGGTTTTCGTTCCGCACGTAGGGCATGAATCCGCCCTCGGGGGCCTTGTCGACGATCGGCGGGCAGATCGTCGGATAGTCTTTCATCGAGGGGATGCGCCAGGGTTCGGAACCGTTGGCGATGAAGCCGTCGGAGAGCAGCACCACGGGGGTCATGTGCTCCATGGCCAGACGTCCGGCTTCGAATGCGTAGTGGAAGCAGTCGCTGGGCGACGAGGCTGCCACGACGATCACCGGGCACTCTCCGTTACGGCCGTAGAGAGCCTGCGCCAGGTCGCTCTGTTCGGTTTTGGTCGGGAGACCCGTCGAGGGGCCGCCGCGCTGTACGTCGACGACGACCAGCGGCAGTTCGGTCATGACGGCCAGTCCGAGGGCTTCGCTCTTGAGCGAGAGACCGGGTCCGGAGGTGGTCGTTACGGCGAAGTTGCCGGCGAAGGCGGCGCCGATGGCCGTACAGATTCCGGCGATTTCGTCTTCGGCCTGCACGGTCTTCACGCCGAGGTCCTTTCGTTTGGCCAGCTCTTCGAGGATGACCGTCGCGGGGGTGATGGGGTACGAACCGCAGAAGAGCGGCAGCCCGGCCTTTTCGGCGGCGGCACAGAGTCCCCATGCCGTGGCGACGTTTCCGCTGATCGAGCGGTAGGTTCCCTTCTCACGCGGAGCCGGAGCCACGGTGTAGTTGTTTGCGAACTGGTGGGTATTTGCGGCGTAGTTGTACCCGGCCTTGATGGCGAGTTTGTTGGCCTCGGCCACGACGGGGTTTTTCTTGGCGAATTTCGAGTCGAGGTAGCGGAGAGCATACTCTTCGGGACGGTCGAAGAGCCAGAAACAGATGCCCAGAGCGAACATGTTCTTGCACTTCGTAACGGCCTTGTTGTCGAGGCCGGTCTCCTTGAGTGCCTCGCGGGTCATGGAGGTGATGTCAGGTACGACGACGTTGTACTCGTCGAGTTTGAGTTCAGCCAGCGGGTCGAGGGTTGCGAATCCGGCCTTTTTGAGGTGTTCTTCCGTAATCGAATCCCCGTCGATGATGACCGTGGCGCCGGGTTTGAGCCATTTCCGGTTTGCCTTGAGCGCCGCGGGGTTCATGGCTACCAGGACGTCGCAATAGTCTCCGGGGTTGAGTTCTCGGTGGTCGCCGTATCATTAAAAAAAAAAGGAGACGCCGGCTACGGTACCTTGCGGAGCGCGGATTTCGGCCGGATAGTCGGGGAATGTCGAGATTCCGTTACCCAGCAGAGCCGACGTGTCGGAAAAGAGCGTGCCCGTGAGCTGCATTCCGTCGCCCGAATCCCCGGAGAATCGAATGACCACATCCTGCAACTCCCTCACTTTGGTTTGTTCCATGATTTGGGTATGATTTAGAGGTAACTGATTAACATCGTTTCGACAAATATAGGAAATAAATCTTCAAAACGATCTTTTCCGGGCGTATTTTTCCGCATTTCTGTCGGTTGAAATGCCTTGTTTCGTATGAATTTTGCTTAAAGGATGTGATTTTGGCAGGGCAGAACCTCTTTTTTCGTAATGAAAAGCGCTGAAAAATGTATCGATCTGGAACCGTGGGAGTTATTAAATTTTTTATCGAACTTCCCGCGGCCGGGGGCGTGGCGGCCGGAAACGGCCCGGCTCTGCACGTAAGAAATCAAAAAGGCTGTCCCGTCGGGACAGCCTTTTTCAGATGAGGACCGCACGAGCGGTTTTGGGCGGCTACTGCGGCTGCTTGCCGATGTAGGCCAGAATACCGCCGTCGACGTAGAGAATGTGACCGTTGACGAAGTCCGAGGCCTCCGAAGCGAGGAACACGGCCGGACCCATCAGATCTTCGGGCGTACCCCAACGGGCAGCCGGCGTCTTGGCCACGATGAACGAATCGAACGGATGGCGGGAACCGTCCGGCTGACGCTCGCGCAGCGGAGCGGTCTGCGGCGTGGCGATGTAGCCGGGGCCGATGCCGTTGCACTGGATGTTGTATTCGCCGTACTCGGAAGCGATGTTGCGGGTGAGCATCTTCAGACCGCCCTTCGCGGCAGCGTAGGCCGATACGGTCTCACGGCCCAACTCGGACATCATCGAGCAGATGTTGATGATCTTGCCGTGTCCCTTCTTGATCATCGAGGGGATGACGGCCTTCGAGACGATGAACGGACCGTTGAGGTCGATGTCGATCACCTGGCGGAAATCCTTGGCGCTCATCTCGACCATCGGGATGCGCTTGATGATTCCGGCGTTGTTCACAAGGATGTCAATCACGCCGACCTCCTTTTCGATCTGTGCGACCATGGCATTGACCTGCTCCTCGTTGGTTACGTCGCAGACGTATCCTTTGGCGTCGATGCCCTCTTCCTTATAAGCGGCGAGACCTTTGTCGACGAGTTCCTGTTTGATGTCGTTGAAGACGATCTTGGCACCCTGGCGTGCAAAAGCGGTGGCCAGCGCGAAGCCGATTCCGTAGGAGGCGCCCGTTACGAGGGCTACCTTGCCTTCCAGTGAAAAGTTTACCATTTTTGAATAGGTATTAGTGTTAATTGGTTTGTCTTGTTTGTCGGCATTGGGTTTTCGAAAATCTTTTCCCGGTGCTCCGTGTCCGGGAGTTCCGGCGGAGAGCCCCTCCTGAGAATGGTCCGAAGAATTATTTCAGATCGGTAATTTTCGAGAAATCCTGGTCGCCGTAGTCGAGGTTCTCACCACCCATACCCCAGATGAAGGTGTAGTTGTGGGTTGCGGCGGCGCTGTGGATCGACCACTCGGGCGAGAGGACGGCCTGGTCGCCCTTCATCCAGATGTGGCGCGTCTCGTCGACCTCGCCCATGAGGTGGCAGACGGCGTGCTCCTCGGGTACTTCGAAGTAGAAGTAGGCCTCCATGCGGCGTGAGTGGACGTGTGCGGGCATGGTGTTCCAGACGCTTCCGGGAAGCAGCTCGGTCATACCCATCTGCAGCTGGCAGGTCGGCAGCACCTGGTTGACGATCATCTTGTTGATGTTGCGGTCGTTCGACCCCTCGAGCGAACCCATGTGGGCTACGACGGCATCGGCCTTGGTGACTTTCTTGTCGGGGTAGGAGCAGTGGGCCGTCGTGGAGTTGAAGTAGAATTTGGCGGGATTCTTCGGGTCCTTGCTTGCGAAGGTGACTTTGCGGTCGCCGGCGCCCAGATAGAGCGCCTCCTTGTAGTCGAGGTCGAAGGATTTGTCGCCGGATGTCACGATGCCGGGGCCTCCGACATTGAAGATGCCCAGTTCGCGACGGGTCAGGAAGTAGGGAGCCTTGAGCGGGTCGATGGCCTCGAGTTCGAGGGTCTCCTGCACGGGCATGGCCCCTCCGACGATCATACGGTCGTACATCGAGTAGACCATGTTCACCTCATCGGCGGCGAATACTTTTTCGATCAGGAAGTCGCGGCGCAGACGGGCCGTGTCGTAATGCTTGGCATCTTCGGGATGCGCGGCGTAACGGATTTCGTAGTTGGTCTTCATATATTCGATTTATGTTATATGTGCATTTTTCGAGGCTTCGGCCTCGGGCGGAAAATTGGCTAACCAATTTCTATCTCCGCAAAGATAATAAAAAAATCGGAATTGTTTGATCCGGAGTCGAAATAATTTGAAGGGGAGGATGTTGATTCAGCGGATGGAGTTCATGCGGATGCTGGCCTTGACCAGGGCGATGGCTCGGATTCGCGTGATTTCGACCTCCTTGTCGGCGTGATGGGGGTTCTGGCTGACGAGTTTGACGCAGCCCGGGCGGTCTGATTTCTGAATGTACTTGACGGTGATGTACTCCTCGCCGTCGATGTCGATCGAGAGCAGGTACATGTCCCCCCAGAAGATGTCGGGGATGTGCCGGGGCTGTTTGTAGGGGGCGGTGGCGGCGGTTTTGGGCAGGGGATACATCGAGTCCCCGACAATGTAGATGGCGCCGTCGCACTTCGGGAGGTTGGGGATGTGGATGTAGTTGACGGGTTTCTGCTGCTGCTGGTCGGTGAACAGGGGGACGAGCCCGGCTGTTCCCTCGATGGAGTAGAGGGGGACGCTCTGCAGCGGAAGCGAGTTGTCGGTGCGATGTCTGTAAGCGGTCAGATCGGGTTCGGCGTTGAACATGTTGCCGGTTCCGGATTCGAGCCATTCGGGGTTTACGTTCAATTCTTGAACCAGGATGTTGCGGTTGCGGGCCGAGAGGGCGGCTTTCCCGGTTTCGATCATCGAGAGGGCTGCTTTCCCGATTCCAAGGTGCTGAGCCAGTTGTTCTTGGGTCATCCCGAGCTGCTTGCGTATCAATTTTACCCGTTCGTTCATGGCAGACTATCAAAAAAAAATATATAAAAAATTTAACTCGATCTGTATAAAATTCAAATTTTGAATATATCTTTGCATTGCAAAGTTAAACAATTTATTTCTGTTTACAAAAGAATCTGCTAAAAACCTTTCTTGTCAATGATGTATTCGGTATCAACGGAACTTTACGAGGAGGTGGCCGCCCGACTATCGGAGGCCATCGGCGGCGGAAGTTACTTTTCGGGGAGTCTGACGTTCGAATGGGCGGGGATCACGTGCCGGCTGACGGCGTCGGTGATCGTCTACCACAAGCGGGTTTGCTTTCCGGAGGGGGATCGGGACGAGATCTCGGATCTGGTTCCCGTCTGGTGGGAGTTCCACACGACGGGCTGCGAGGGCGAGATGCTGAACGACTTCACGTTTTCCGAGGTGCGGGCTCTGTTCTGAGAGACGCACGGCTCCGGACCGCCATTCCCGGGCGCGGCGCCGCCCGCCGGAGCCCTACCCATTTTTCACAGAGACCGGAACCTGCCCGTCGCGGCGCCGCCAGCACCGGGTTCACGGTCTTCGATCAACCCAAACATCATGGTTAAAACAAAAGAACCGATCTCTGCGGGTGAACGTCCCGCAGAGATTTTTGTTCCCGACATCGGGGAACTTTTTCACCCCGAACCGGTCGAACCGCCCTCGTTCGCGGAGTTTGCCCTGGGTGTCTACCCTTTTCTCGAGCTGCAGCCCTTCCATCGGGCCTATTATCGTGTATTGGAGTCCTTTGCGCGGGGCGGTGTACGGCGCCTGATCGTGACGATGCCACCGCAGCACGGCAAGAGTGTCGGAGCGACGACCCTCCTTCCGGCCTACATGCTGGGGCTGGATCCCGACCTGCGGGTGGCGATCGCCTCCTATTCGGGGTCTCTGGCTTCGAAGTTCAACCGCCGGGTGCAGCGGATCCTCGATTCGCGCGAATACGGGGGCTTTTTCCCCGGAACCTGCATCAAGCAGGGGACCAAACCGCCGGGTTATATCCGCACCTCGGAAGAGGTCGAGATCATCGACCGCCGGGGCGGTCTGCTCTCCGTGGGGCGCGAGGGGGCGCTGACGGGCAACCGCGTGGACTGTTTCATCCTGGACGACCTCTACAAGGATGCCATGGAGGCCAATTCGCCGCTCGTGCGGGCCAACTGCTGGGAGTGGTATACCTCGGTGGTGCGGACGCGGATGCACAATGCGTCACGAGAGTTGATCGTCTTCACGCGCTGGCACGAGGAGGATCTCATCGGTACGCTTCTTCGCCGCGAACCGGTCGAGGCGCTGCGTTCGTGGTCGCAGCTCGACGCTCCGGCGCCGGATGTCTGGCTGCACCTGAATTTCGAGGCGCTGAAGAGCTCTCCGCCCTCGGAACTGGATCCGCGCCAGCCGGGCGAGGCGCTCTGGGAGGCGCAGCACGGGGCGACGCTGCTGGCGGCCAAGCGGCGGCTGGATCCCGTACAGTTCGAGGCGATGTATCAGGGGCATCCGACTGTCCGCGAGGGGCTGCTCTACGGGCTGAATTTCGGCGAATACGATGATCTGCCGCATGAGATCGTCCGCCGGGGTAACTACACCGATACGGCTGATACGGGCGACGACTACCTCTGTTCGATCTCCTATGTGGTGGATGCCGACGGACTGGTTTACGTGACGGATGCGGTCTATTCGCGGGCTCCGATGGAGGAGACCGAGCCGATGGTGGGGGATCTGCTCGTGCGGTCGGGGACGCGGCAGGCCGTGATCGAGAGCAACAACGGCGGGCGGGGTTTTGCCCGGGCGGTTCAGGCGTTGGCGCCGGAGGTGCGGGTAGAGTGGTTCCACCAGAGCGGCAACAAGGAGGCTCGGATCCTGTCGAATGCCGCCACGGCGCTGCATCTGGTGCGTTGGCCGCGGGGCTGGAACCTGCGTTGGCCGGATCTCTACGCCCACTTGACGACTTACCGGCGGAAATTTCGGGCCAATCGCTGGCACGATGCGGCGGATGTGGTGACGGGTATCGTCGAGCGGGAGTTCTCCGACCGGAGCCGCAAGCGCCTCCGGGGTGTACGCTTTGCGTGAGAGGGTGCGCCTCGGTGCCGTTCCGTCTCTCTCGGATCCGCCGGTGCCGCCCCGGCCTGCCTCTCCCGTCTTCCCCGGGGCCGGATTCCGATGCCGCCCCGGCCTGCCCCTCCCGTCTTCCCCGGGGCCGGATTCCGGTACCGCCCGGCCTGCCCGTCCCGTCTTCCCCGGGGCCGGATTCCGGTGCCGCCCCGGCCACCTTGCCCCCCCCCTGATGAAAAAACTCCCGATCCATATGAGGACCGGGAGTTTTCCGTGAATAGACCGGAGCGGTTACGATTCCGGCACCGTATAGGTCAGCACGAGTTTGGCGGGCTGGGCATTCTTGCCGGTGAGGACCGTAAGCCGGTAAGCGGTATTCGCCGTTGGGGCAAGTAACGTGAAGGTCATGCCCGAACCCTCTTCGGCAAAGTCGAGCGAGTGGGCCTGACTGTCACCAGCCGTGGTCTGGATGTCGAACTCCGGAAGTTCTCCGGCTCCTTTCGAGTAGACGTATTCGATGGTCGAAAGCGCGAGCTTTTCGATGGCCGGGAACTCAACATAGGCCCCGATATTGCTGAAGTAGAGCGCAAGGTTGGGCTCCGGTATGCCGTATTGGGCCTGATCGCTCCAAAAGAACTTGCCATTGGCAGCCGCATCGGCGAAGATGGCGAACGTACGTCCGTCGATCGTATATTCGTGGCGCCCCGTGAGGGCCTCTTTCGAGGAGCCCGGGAGGGCCGGTGTGGCGATTTCGGGGCCGCGGGCGAAGTCGAGGGTCAGGGTGATCGGCTCCGCGGATTCGGTGGGCGGATTGGGTTCGCCGCTATCACCGTTGTCGTCCTTGTTGTCGCTGCTGCATGCGGGGACAAGCGCCAGGAGGAGCGCCGCCAGCAGGGCCGTCAGACCTTTTCCTGCCAGTCGAAATCCCAATGTCCGAAAAAGTTTCATAGGGGTAAATTTTTGAAAGTGAGGTTTTCTACAGATCTTCGAGACGGGCTACGGGGGAGACTTCCAGTGAGGCGAACTCACCCTTGCGGTAGTGGTAGTACCCGGCCATGGCGATCATGGCGGCATTGTCCGTCGTGAATTTGAACTCCGGGAGGAAGGTTCTCCAGCCGCGTCGCCGTCCGGCCTCCACGATACCGTTGCGCAGTCCGGAGTTTGCCGAGACGCCGCCGGCGATGGCGATGTCGCGGATTCCCGTCTCCTTCGAGGCGCGGATCAGCTTGTCGAGCAGGATCTCGACGATCGTGGCCTGCAGCGAGGCGCACAGATCGGCCTTGTTGCGCTCGATGAAGTCGGGGTCGTCGGCCACGGCGTCGCGCAGCGTGTAGAGGAACGAGGTCTTCAGCCCCGAGAACGAGAAGTCGTAGCCGTCGACATGCGGGCGGGCGAAGCGGAAGGCCTTGGGGTTGCCCTCCTTGGCCAGGCGGTCGATGACCGGTCCGCCCGGGTAGGGGAGTCCCATCACCTTGGCGCACTTGTCGAAGGCCTCGCCGGCGGCGTCGTCGATCGTCGTGCCGATGATCTGCATCTCGAGCGGGGAGTCGACGCGTACGATCTGCGTGTGCCCGCCGCTCACGAGCAGACACAGGAACGGGAAGTCGGGATGGGGCAGCTGGCGGTCGGGGAGGTCGATGAAGTGGGAGAGGATGTGTCCCTGGAGGTGGTTGACCTCGACCATCGGGATGTTGCGGGCGATGGAGAGCCCCTTTGTAAAGGAGACTCCGACGAGCAGCGATCCGACCAGCCCGGGTCCGCGCGTGAAGGCGATGGCGTCGATCTCCGCCGCCGAGATCCCGGCTTCACGCAGTGCGGTGTCCACTACGGGGATGATGTTCTGCTGATGGGCGCGTGAGGCCAGTTCGGGGATGACGCCGCCGTATTTGACATGCACGGCCTGGGAGGCGATGACGTTCGACAGCAGGACGTTGTTTCGCAGGACGGCCGCCGAGGTGTCGTCGCAGGAGGATTCGATGCCGAGAATTGTAATATCCATCGGTTTTTTCGCTGATGTTTTTAACTTTTTCGCTAACTTTGCCCGTTATAACGGTGTTCCGATGCGCAAAGGTATAAAAATATTGGGAATGGTGTTCTCGGCGACGGTTTTGTTGCTGATAATTCTTCCCTTGGGTCTGTCGCTGCTGCTCGACATCCGCAGCGTGCAGAACTTTGTGGTGGACCGCCTTGCGGAGGCGGCCTCGCGGCACCTGGAGACCACCGTGTCGATCGATCACGTGGATATCGGTCTTTTCTCGAAGATCCGCATCGACGGATTCTATGTCGAGGATTACCAGCGCGATACGCTGTTGTACGTAGGCCATCTGAATGCCTACGTGACGCGTCTCGGCCTTTTGGGTGGAGGGCTGGAGTTCAGCCGCGGGGAGATTGCCTCGGCGAAGCTGTATCTTCGTCAGACCCCTTCCGGGGAGATGAATATCAAACAGATCGTCGACCGCATATCGGATCCCGACCGTGAGAAGAAGGGCAATTTCCGGCTGCGGCTGCGCAAGGCCTCGATCGACGGCATGGACCTCTGCCTGGAACGCCTCGACCGTCGGGATCCGGAGTTCGGGATCGACTTTTCGCACATGCATCTCTATGATATGCGGGCCTTTGTCGAGGATCTTACGATCGACGGACAGGCGATCTATACCACGATCGAACGCCTTGCGGCCCGCGAACGGAGCGGGTTCGAACTCGAACGCCTCTCGGGCCGCTTCTACATGACGCAGGGGTGCCTGGGCTTTTCCGATGCGCGGATCGTCACGCGGGAGTCGGACATCCGCATTCCCTACATCTCGCTTGTCGGGAATTCGTGGGAGGAGTACCGGGATTTCATCGGCGAGGTGCGCATCGAAGCAGCCATTCGCAATTCGAGCTTCTCGAGCGACGACATCGCCTGCTTTGCGCCGCGTCTGCGCGACTGGCACATGACCTTCTCGGATGCGGATCTCGAACTGACGGGAACGGTTGCCGACTTTACGGGCCGGATCCGCAGTTTGACCCTCAATGACGATACGCACCTGGCTTGCGACCTTGCCCTGAAGGGACTCCCGGAGATTCGCGACACGCGTTTCGAGGTGACGCTTTCGGATCTGCGCTCCACGCCCGATGCCCTCAACCGGCTGGCTCTCGGCATTACGGGTCGTCGTCTGCCCGAATCGGTCGTCTCCGTGGCCCGGAATTCGGGCTATCTGGACCTTGCGGCCCGGTTTACGGGTCGTCTCACGGATTTCGACCTGCGCCTGGAGGCCTTGACCGGAGTCGGCGACGTGATGTGCGAGATGCGGATGACCCCGCTCAAACGGGGGCTGAATTCGATCCGCGGACGGGTTGAGACGAAGGGTTTCCACCTGGGCAAACTGCTCGACCGGCGCGATCTGCTGGGCGACGCCACCCTGACGGCCCGGGTCGACGGGATGATCGGCCGGGGGCTTGCCGTCGCTGACATCGAAGCAGACGTCTCGGATCTGGGCTTCAACGGGTATGTCTACGATTCGCTGCGTCTGGACGGACGCCTGCACAACCGCGGATTCGACGGACTGATCACGGCCCGGGATCCGAATCTGGATTTCGATTTCTTCGGCAAGGTCGATCTCAACGACTCGGTGCCCCGATATAACTTCACGCTGGGTCTGAACCATGCCGACCTTGCGGCGCTCCATGTCAACCGCCGGGATTCGGTTTCGCAGCTCTCGGCCTTCCTCGAGGCCGACGCCAGCGGACGGTCGCTCGACGACCTGAACGGCTCGATCCGTATCACCGACGCCCTTTACCGCTACAACGACAAGGAGGTTACGGCCTCCCAGATCCGGCTTCGCGGCGAGAACTCCGCCGAGAGCAAATTCGTCGAGCTGCGTTCGGACTTTGCCGATGCGACGTTCCGTTCGAAGACGAGCTACCGCACGGTTTTCGAATACCTGCGGCGGAGTGCGTGGCGCTACCTTCCGATCCTTGGACGTGCGGAATCCGAGATGAGCCGTTCGTCGCGCAAGACCGCCGTGGCGAACGACTATTCGCTGTTGTCGGTCAACATCCGCAATTTCAATCCCATTGCGGATGCGGTGGCTGCCGGGCTTCAGATTGCCGACGGTTCGTCGCTCCAGCTGCTCTTCAATCCGGCGAGCGACCAGCTTTCGCTCCAGGCCTCGTCGGAGTATGTCGAGCGGCGGCGGATGCTGGCCACGCGTCTGACGGTCAATGCCTCGAACCGGGGGGATTCGCTGGCGGTGTACGCCTCTGCGGAGGATCTCTATGCGGGGATTCTTCATCTGCCCCGGCTCTCGCTCACGGGCGGAGCCAAACAGGGGCGCGTACAGCTTTCGGCCGGCTTCACCGATACGGCGCGGCAGGCTTCGGGTCTTGTCGGCTTCCAGGCGGGTGTTGCCGACGAGAACGGACCCAACGGCCGGGTTGTCGAGCTGCACATCCAGCCCTCGCACATCACCCGCGGCACGAAGACGTGGCAGATCTTTGCACATCGGATCCTGCTGGATACGACGCAGGTGCGGATCGACCGTTTTCTGGTGATGAATGACCAGCAGGAGCTGCTGCTCGACGGCGTTGCCTCGCGCAGCCGGGAGGATTCGCTGACGCTGACGCTGCAGAACTTCGACCTGTCGCCCTTCACGCAGATCGCCGAGCGGATGGGCTATTACATCGAGGGTCGCACGAACGGCTCCGCGACGATGAAATCGGTGCTCCGAGGTGCGGAGGTGACGGCCGACATCCTGCTGGACAGCGTTGAGGTGAACGACATTCCGGCTCCGCCGATGCGTCTGGCGTCGCGTTGGGACTTTGCCCGCAACCGGGCCGGCGTGACCGTCATCAACCGGGAGAAGCGCGACACGCTGATTCGGGGTTTCTACGCCCCGTCGCGCAACCGCTACTATGCACGGATGAAGGTCGACAGCCTCGACATGGGGCTCTTGGATCCGCTGCTTTCGGGGGTGATCTCCTCGACCGACGGCCTTGCGACGGCCGATCTGGTGTTGCAGGGCACGGGGCGTGCGGCCGACCTGGGGGGTGAGATCCGGGTGAAGGACCTCCGCACGACGGTCGACTATACGCGGGTGGGCTATACGATGCCCGAAGCCGTTCTCATGGTGAAGAACAACCGCTTCCAGGCCGAGAATGTGCCGATCTTCGATCCGCAGGGCAACCGGGGGCGTTTTGATTTCGACCTGAACCTGCAGCACCTGTCGAATATCTCGTACGACGTGCGTGTCGCGCCGCAACGGATGCTTGTCCTGAATACGACCTCCGAGGACAACGACCTCTTCTACGGGGCGGTCTATGCCACGGGCCAGGCCCGCATTACGGGAGACAAGGGTTCGGTGAATATGGAGATCGCGGCGTCGACCGACGGGAACTCGACCTTCGTGATGCCTCTTTCGAGCAAGGCGAACATCTCGAGTGCGGATTTTGTGGTCTTCGTGCAGCCTCAGAAGCGGGATACGCTGGATGCCGTGGCGCGGCGCAAACTGTCGTTCGAACGTCGGCGCCGTCAGGAGTTCAACGCCGGCAGCCGCATGAACATCAACATGGCACTTGACGTGCGTCCCAACGTGGAGGTGGAGCTCGACGTGGCGGGCAATACGGTGAAGGGGCGCGGTGCGGGCGCGCTGAACCTGCAGATCAACCCCCGGGACAACATCTTCATGATCAACGGCGACTATACCATCTCGGAGGGTAGTTTCCTGCTCTCGCTGCAGCAGATCATCAACAAACGCTTCACGATCGAGAGCGGATCGTCGATCCAGTGGACCGGTTCGCCGATGAACGCCCTGCTGAATATCGATGCCGTCTACAAGGTCAAGGCGTCGTTGCAGCCGCTGCTGCAGGGCACCTCGGAGAATCTGGGCGGGGACCGTTCGGTTCCCGTGGAGTGTGTGATCCACCTCGGGGAGCAGCTGTCGAATCCGAGCATCTCGTTCGACGTGCGGGTGCCGGGGTCGGATCCCGAGACGGCGGCCGTGGTGGCCAGTGCGCTGTCGACGCCCGAGACGGTCGATACGCAGTTCCTCTACCTGCTGCTGTTCAACAGCTTCATGTCGGAGAGCACTACGCAGTCGTCGTCGAACATCGGCAGTTCGGTCTCGGCGGCCACGGGAATGGAGTTCGTCTCGAACATGGTGAGCAACTGGCTTTCGTCGTCGGACTACAACGTGGTGATCCGCTACCGGCCCAAGTCGGAACTGACGAGCGACGAGGTGGACTTCGGACTGTCGAAGAGTCTGATCAACAACCGCCTTTTCGTGGAGATCGAGGGCAACTACCTGATCGACAACAAACAGGCCGTGAATAACAATACGATGTCGAACTTCATGGGCGAGGCCTATATCACCTACCTGATCGACCGGGCGGGGACGCTCAAGCTGAAGGCCTTCACGCAGACGATCGACCGCTTCGACGAGAACCAGGGTCTGCAGGAGACGGGCATGGGCGTCTATTTCAAGGAGGATTTCGACAATCTTCGGGACCTTCGGGACCGGATCCGGGAGCGTTTCACGAACAAGCGTCGCAAGGCGAAACGGATTGCGCGTCGGACGGCCCGGGAGGCGGAGCGTGCGGAACGGCAGGCCCGGGAGGCCTCCGCAGAGACTCCGGGGGCGTCGTCTGATGCCGCGACCCCGTACCGGGATGTGTTCCTGACTCCGGAGGAGCCGCTTCCGGAGGATCTGCACCCGACGGAGGGCGAGGAGCAGGAATCGGTTGAGAACAATTCACAAAAAATACCAAAATCACACAAAAAGCTATGACAACATTTTTGCAGGCCGCCGAAGCGGTGGTCGTAAGTGAGGAGACCCGGATGGGTTTGTGGACGCTCTTTACCAAGGGCGGCTGGTTGATGTGGCCTCTGCTGGCGCTGGGGGGAGTCACGATTTTCATCTTCGTGGAGCGCTTCCTGGCCATCCGCAAGGCCTCGGTGCTGGACATGAACTTCATGAACCGGATCCGGGACTACATCTCGGACGGCAAGATCTCGACGGCCGTCAACCTGTGCAAGAAGACCGACACGCCGATCGCGCGGATGATCGAGAAGGGCATCGAGCGGATCGGACGCCCGATGAGCGACGTACAGACGGCCATCGAGAATGTGGCGAACCTCGAGGTTTCGAAGCTCGAGAACGGGCTTCCGTTCCTTGCGACGATCGCCGGCGGAGCGCCGATGCTGGGTTTCCTCGGTACGGTGCTGGGTATGGTGCAGACCTTCATGGACATGTCGGCGGCGGGCGGCACGGTGGATCTGGCGCTGTTGGCCAGTGGCATGTACGTGGCGATGGTGACGACCGTGGGCGGTCTGATCGTGGGCATTCCGGCCTACTTCGGCTACAACTACCTGGTGGCGCGTATCGAGAAGCTGGTTTTCCAGATGGAGGCCAACTCGATCGCCTTCATGGACATCCTGAATCAACCCGTTCAAAAATAGGCGGCCATGGCAATCAAACACGGATCGAAAGTCGATAAATCGTTCTCGGCGTCGTCGATGACCGACCTGATGTTCCTGCTGCTGCTGTTCCTGCTGATCGCGACGACGCTGATCAACCCCAACGCACTGAAACTGATGCTTCCGAAGAGCTCGAACCAGCTGAAGGACAAGGCGATGACGACGGTTTCGGTGCAGGATGCGGGGAGCGGCCGCTACCGCTACTACGTGGAGTTGGAGGAGGTCGGATCGATCGAGGGTGTGGAGCGGGCGCTGAAGACGCGTCTCGACGGACAGAAGGATGCCACCGTATCGCTGCATTGCGACAAGTCGGTGGCCGTGGACGAGGTGGTCAAGGTGATGAACATCGCCAAGGACAACAATTACAAGCTGATACTGGCTACAACGCCGCGATAGCGTATGTATTATGTATTATTATGATCCCGATAACAAGTCCCCGCGCCGGTGGGCGATTGTGGCGGCCGCGGCCTATGGGTTGCTGCTCATAGGGTCGTTCGCCCTGGTGACGTTCGACTTTACGCCGGCGCTCGAGAAACCGGGCGACACGATTCTGGTCGACTTCACGGAGCCTCCGGTCGTGGAGCCGCCCCGACCTCCGGTGCAGGTGGCCACGGAGCCGCGTGTACACGACGAGGCGGCCGTTGAGGAACAGGTGGCACAGGCTGCGGGCAAGGACGAAGTGACACAGACTCCGAACCCGAAGGCGCTCTTCAAGATGAACCGGGGCGGGTCGGACGAACCCGACAATGCGGGGAATCCGCGGGCTCCGGAGGGTGAGGACAAGGCCTCGGGAACGGGCCCGGGGCTGAATCCCGACGGACTGGACCAGCTGGACAAGGGGCTGCAGGGACGCGGCCTTGTGGGTGATCTTCCGCGTCCGGCCTATCCGGACGGGAAGAGCGGCAAGGTGGTGATCCGGGTGACGGTGGATGCCGACGGTCGGGTCACGGGGGCCTCCTACGAGCCGAAGGGCTCGACGACGGATGCTTCGGAACTGATCGCTGCGGCGCGTGCTGCGGCGCTCAAGGCCCGTTTCACGGAGAGCCGGGCCACGGTGCAGGGCGGCACGATCACCTATGTATTCAAACTCAATTGACGCTGAAGAACCGATGAAAAGGATTTTGATGATGCTGTTCGGGGTCGGGCTTGTTCTGGGCGCGGCCCGGGGACGCTGTGCGACGCCGGATCAGGAGAGTGCGGAGGGCTCGGGAGCGCACCTTCGTCTGGAGGAGACGTCGTGGAATTTCGGTGACGTCCCGCGCCGTGGCGGCGACCTGGTTCATGAATTCCGCTTCGTGAACGACGGAACGAAGCCGTTGGTGCTGGTCCGGGTCATCACGTCGTGTTCGTGCATCAAGGCGTCGTATTCGAAGCGTCCGGTGGCCCCGGCCGATTCGGGCGTGATCCGCATCGTTTACGAACCGCACAAGAGCGAACCGGGCTCCTTCAACAAGGTGATCCAGATCTACTCGAACTCGATCGACGGGCGCGATATCCTGACCGTTCAGGGCAACTCTTTCGATGAGGAGGATATGCCGCGGAGCCGGGAGGAGCGTCCGAAATCGAAAAACAAATAAATTCTATCTATATGGCACTACTCTTTTCAAATGCCACGATTCTGCCGATGACGGCCGACGAGGCCCGTCCCCGCACCTTTACGGGCTGGGTCGGGGTCGACGGGCGGCGGGTGACGCTGGTTTCGGACTCGGAGCAGGCTGCGGCGGCCTTTCGTCGGAGCCATGCGACGCTTCGCGAGATCGACTGCCGCGGGAAACTCGTCATGCCGGGTCTGATCAACACCCATTGCCATGCGGGCATGACCCTGCAGCGGAGCTATGCCGACGACATCACGCTCATGTCGTGGCTCAACGACTATATCTGGCCCTTCGAGTCGCGGCAGACGCCGGACGAGGTGGCCCTGGGCATGACGCTGGGCATTGTGGAGATGCTTTTGGGCGGAGTGACGTCGTTCGTGGACATGTACTATGATGAGGATCGTTGTGTGGAGGTTGCCGAGCGGTTGGGTATCCGTGCGGTGCTGGGCTGTAACTACTTCGATTCGAACATCGAAGAGGTGTTCCCGCAGGTGGAGCGTGCCGTTTCGCGGGCTGCGGCGGGGAGCGGGCGTGTGCGGATCGCCGTGGCGCCCCATTCACCCTATACGGTCTCTCCCGAAAACCTCGTGCGGGGCCGGGAGCTGGCCGAACGTCTGAACCTGGGGCTGATGACCCACATCGCCGAGACGCGTGACGAGCTGCGCATCGTGCGGGAGCGCTACGGCCGTACGCCGGTCGAACACCTCGATGCCCTGGGACTGCTCGGAGCGCGTACGATCGGGGCACACTGTGTCCACGTGACGGATTCCGACATCGAGACGCTTGCGGCCCGCGGCGTGACCGTTTCGCACAATCCGCAGAGCAACATGAAGATCTCGAGCGGTGTGGCTCCCGTCGAGAAACTGCGTCGGGCCGGAGCTCTGGTGACGGTCGCCACGGACGGCACCTGTTCGAACAACGACCTGGACATGTGGGAGGAGTTGCGTACGGCGAGCTTCCTGCAGAAGTCCGCAACGGGGGATCCGACGGTGCTTCCGGCCTGGGAGGTGCTGCGCATGGCCACGGCCAACGGAGCCCGGGCCATGGGGTATGCCGACGGGGAGCTGGGCGTGTTGCGGGAAGGCGCTTTGGCCGACCTGATTGTCGTGGATCTTCAGAAGCCCCACCTCCAGCCGATCCACGATGTGGTTTCGAATCTGGTCTACTGCGGCAAGGCTGCAGACGTCGAGACGGTAGTAGTCGACGGGCGGATTGTTGTCGAAGAACGCCGGATCGAAGGGGTCGATCTTGCGGAGCTTTACGGACGGGTTGCCGCGGCGGTGCGCCGGATAACGTCGGTGCGCTGATTGGCTCTACTCGTCGGTCTCCCGTTGCTCGGCCCGGCTCGTTGCGGCTCCGTTCCGCCCGTTGGCCTTCCGCTGCTCGGCCCGGCTCGTTGTGGCTCCGTTCCGCCCGTTGGCCTCCTGTTGCTCGGTACGGCTCCGTTCCGCCCGTTGGCCTTCCGTTGCTCGGTACGGCTCGTCGCGGCTCCGTTCCGCTGCCCCTCCCCCGAAGACCCTGGCGGGGCTGGCACCGGATTTGCGGGTCGGAGGTTACAAATTCTACGAATCATGGAATATCAGGTGACATTTGGCGGCAAGCCCGTGACGCTTGTCGGCCGGCATTGTGAAGTGGGGGAGAAGGCCCCGTCGTTTACGCTTGTGGACAGCGCCCTGCAAACGGTTTCTTCGGAACGTTTTCACGGCAAGGTGCGCATATATAGCATTTTCCCGTCTGTCGACACGCCGGTCTGCTCGTTGCAGAACATCCGCTTCAACCGTGAAGCCGTCCAATTGGGCGATGAGGTGGTCGTGTTGTCGATCTCGGTGGATTTGCCCTTTGCGCAGAAACGTTTCTGTGCGGCCGAAGGGATCGACCGGGTGCACGTCCTCTCGGACTACCGCGATCTGGACTTCGGACTGAAATATGGATTTGTGATGGATGGACTTCGGCTGTTGGCGCGGGGTGTGGTGGTCGTTGACCGTGACGATACGGTCCGCTACGTGGAGTATGTCTCCGAGGTGTCGCACGAACCGAACTACGTTGAGGCTTTGGCTGCCGTGCGCGATCTGGTAAGGCGATAGCCCGAAAGCCTTTCTTTCGGACCTTTGCTCTCGGCTTCCGCTTTGGGTGCTCGGTCCTTTGCTTTCGGTTGTATCTCTTCCGCTCTTGACGCTTGGCTTTCGACCTCTGCTTTTGGCATTCGACCCTTCACTTTCGGTTCTCGGACCTTCGCTTTGGGTCCCGACCTTCGCTTGCGGCTCTCTGCTTTCTCCCCTCCCGAGGTGTGTATCTTTTTTGGACACACTTCCCGATCGCTGTTACTCTCCCTCTCGCGGGACGTTCCTCTTCCCGAGGCCCCTCTCCGTATGACAAAAAGCGGCGGCCCTGTATGGACCGCCGCTTTCTTCATGTCACCCTTTACCGTTTGCGGAGATAGACCGTTGCGGTGCGGGAGGTGTTGTAGATGCGGATGCGGGGGTATTTGTTCCCCTGCTCGTCCTCGACGTTGAACGAGAAGTGCTCGGAATCCATCGCCTGCCGCTCCTGTCCTCCGAAGCGCTTTTCGTCGGTCGAGAGGATCGGTACGTACTTGCCCGGCCCCTGTACGGGAAGCTCGTAATCGGGAATCGACGCCGAGGGGTGCCAGTTGAAGACGAACAGCAGCCTTCCGTGCGAGAAGACCATCGTTTTGTTCTGCTCGTCCATCAGGAGGTTCCAGGCATATCCGTCGGCGAGGACCTTGTACTTTTTGACCAGCCGGATCATCGCACGGTCGAAATCTCCGAGCCAGACGTACCGCAGCAACCCGTTTCGGGCGAGCGACCACTGCCTCCGGGCGTGGGCATAGCTCCATCCGTTCCCTTCGCGCGGGAAATCGATCCATTCGGGGTGTCCGAACTCGTTTCCCATGAAGTTGAGGTAGGCCTGTCCGCCGGTGGAGATGGTCATCAGACGGATCATCTTGTGCAGGGCCATGCCGCGGTCGATGACGAGGTTCTCCGAGGCCCGGTCCATGTGAAAATACATCTCCTTGTCCATCAGGCGGAATGCGATGGTCTTGTCGCCTACGAGGGCCTGGTCGTGCGATTCGGCATAAGCCACGGTCTTGACGGCGGGCAGGCGGTTTGTCATCACCGACCACATCTCCCAGATGTTCCACTCCTCGTCGGGTACGTCCTTGAGGAGCTTGATCCAGAAGTCGGGGATGGCCATGCCGAGCCGATAGTCGAATCCGATTCCACCGTCGTCTATGGGGATGCACATGCCGGGCATTCCGCTGACATCCTCGGCGATGGTTACGGCCGATGGCCGGAAATCGTGGATGAGGCGGTTTGCGAGCGAGAGGTAGACGATGGCATCCTCATTGACCCCATCGTCGAAGAAACGGTCGCGGGAGTCGAACGAGACATATCCGTGGTGGTGATAGATCATCGAGGTCACGCCGTCGAAGCGGAAACCGTCGAAATGGAACTCGTCGAGCCAGTATTTGACGTTTGAGAGCAGGAAATGCTGCACCTCCTCCTTTCCGTAGTCGAAGAGCTTCGAGTCCCAGTAGGGCTGGTTCCCCGCCTCGCCGGGCCGGGAGTAGAGGTGGTCCGTACCGTCGAGTTCGTTGATTCCCTCGTTGAGGTTCTTGACGTAGTGGGCGTGCACGAGGTCCATGATGACGGCCAGTCCGAGCTCGTGGGCGCGGCGTATGAGCTCCTTCAACTCTTCGGGCGTTCCGCAGCGGGATGTGGGTGCGAAGAAGCTCGAGACGTGGTACCCGAACGACCCGTAATAGGGGTGTTCGGCGATGGCCATGAGCTGCACGGCGTTGTATCCGTCGCGCTTGATGATCGGGAGGATCTTCTCGGTGAATTCGCGATAGGTCCCGACCCCCTCCCTCTCCTGGGCCATGCCGACGTGCGCCTCATAGATCAGCAGACTGCCCACCTTCGAGGCGTCGAATGCGTCGCCCCGCCAGTCGAAGGGCTCGGCGGGTTGCCAGAACTGTGCGGTGTAGTTTTTCGTCGTATCGTCCTGGACCACACGGCGGGCATAGGCCGGGATTCGGTCGAGCCAGCCGTTGTCGCCATGAACGTGAATCTTGTAGAGCGACCCGTGGGTGAGGCGGTCCCGGTACATGGCCGCGGGGAAGAAGGCGCTCCAGACTCCGGCCTCGTCCTTGTGCATGCGGATCTCGGTTCGCTGCCAGTTGTTGAAATCCCCGAAGACATAAACATCCTGAGCTCCGGGGAGCCATTCGCGCAGCCACCAGCCGTCGAGCGTGTCGTCCCATTGCCAACCGAAATAGCGGTATCCGTTTGCGTAGTCGACGATCGAGCCGGCGGCTTTTCGGATCTTCTCCATCTTGGCCTCGTATCGATCGTGGCGTTGGTTCATCCGCTCTTCGACGGGCTGCAGCCACTCGTCGTTTTCGACGATCGGGAGTCGATGCTTTATTTTTTCAGTTTTTTCCATGACGGGGATCGTTTTATACAAATGTAATAAAAATTTTTTTATCTTTGTCGACGAAGAAAAACAAACCATTTCAAAAACCAAAACACAACACAATGTTTAAAGGACAACCCAAAGGTTTGTATGCCCTGTCGTTGGCCAATACGGGCGAGCGCTTCGGCTACTATACCATGCTTGCGATCTTCACCTTGTTTCTGCAGGCAAAATTCGGTTATACGGAGGCCGTAACGACTCAGATTTACGGCATATTCCTTGCCGCGGTCTATTTCATGCCCTTCTTCGGGGGAATTCTTGCCGACCGGTTCGGATTCGGGAAGATGGTCACGCTGGGCATCTTCGTGATGTTTGCGGGGTACGCGCTGCTCTCGATCCCTACGGGAACGGGTTTCACCGGGCAGGCGATGATGTTCGGGGCTTTGGCGCTGATCGCCTGCGGTACGGGCCTTTTCAAGGGCAATCTGCAGGTGCTGGTCGGCAACCTCTATGACGATCCGGCCTACCAGTCGAAGCGCGACAATGCCTTCTCGATCTTCTATATGGCGATCAACATCGGCGCGATGTTCGCTCCGGGTATGGCCAAATGGATCACGAACCACTTCCTGGCCCAGGACGGTCTGGTCTATAACGGCCAGATTCCGGCCCTTGCGCACCAGTACCTCGAACTGGGTGACAAGATGCCTGCCGAGCCGCTGGCCAAACTTCAGGAGCTGGCCGCCTCGATGGGAACGTCGATCAGCGACCTGGGTGAGTTCTCGCAGCATTATATCGACAAGCTCTCGACGGCCTACAACATGGGCTTCGGAGTGGCCTGCATCTCGCTGGTGATCTCCTATCTGATCTACGTGGGCTTCCGTCGCACCTTCAAGCATGCCGACGTGACGGCCAAGCAGCAGGCTGCAGCCGCTACCTCCGCCGGGGTGAAACCCGTTGAACTGACTCCGGCCCAGACCAAGTCGCGCATTACGGCGCTGATGCTCGTCTTCGCGGTGGTGATCTTCTTCTGGATGGCCTTCCACCAGAACGGTTCGACGATGACCTTCTTTGCCCGCGACTATACGACTTCGGAGGCAACGGGCATTACGCGTATGGGCTTCGATATCTTCAATCTGGTGCTGGTTCTTGTGGGTGTCTACGGTATTGTGGGCTTCTTCCAGTCGGAGAAGAGCCGGGGCAAGTGGATCAGTGCCGCAGCCTTTGTCGTAGCCGTCGCTGTTTTGATCTACCGCTATACGCTGACTCCTGATCCGGTTCATATCCTGCCGCAGGAGTTCCAGCAGTTCAACCCCTTCTACGTGGTTGCCCTGACCCCGATTTCCGTAGCGATCTTCTCGGCGCTGGCCCGCAAGGGCAAGGAGCCGTCGGCTCCGCGCAAGATCGGTCTGGGAATGATCATTGCGGCTTTCGGCTTCCTGATCCTGACGGTCGGCTCGCTGGGGCTGATGTCGCCCGTGGAGGTAAAGGCCGCCGGAGCGAGCGATACGTTTGTTTCGCAGAACTGGCTGATCTCGACCTACCTGGTGCTGACCTTCGCCGAGCTGCTGCTCTCGCCGATGGGTATCTCGTTCGTTTCGAAGGTGGCGCCTCCGAAATACAAGGGTATGATGATGGGCTGCTGGTTCGCCGCCACGGCTATCGGCAACTACGCCACCTCGCTCATCGGCTACCTCTGGGGCAGCGGCATGGCGCTGTGGATGGTATGGAGCGTGCTGATCGTGCTGTGCCTGCTTTCGGCGCTGTTCATCTTCTCGATCATGCGCAAACTCGAGAATGCCACGGCGGCCTGATGCCGGACGTGCCATCCGATACGGAGAGCCCGGGCAATCGCCCGGGCTCTTTTTTTGCGACCGGACGCCTGCCGCCCGGGAATCCCTTCTTACACAAAAACACCGGAAAACTCTTTTGGTTTTTCGGGTTTTGTTTTTATATTTGTATTCATATCGACAACACACACTCTCGATCAGGATGGACCAAAAGGAGCGGATCGTCGCGCAGGCGATGCAGATGTTTGTCTCGGAAGGGATCAAGTCGGTGCGCATGGATGACATTGCCCGGCAGCTGGGCGTTTCGAAACGTACGCTCTATGAACTTTTCGGAGACAAGGAGAGTCTGCTTTATCTGGCGCTGGAGCACTGGTTCGAGTGCAAACGGCTCGAGCGCGAACGGGTGAGTGCCGACGCGGAGAACGTGCTGGAGGCGATGTTCCGGGTGCTGGGGTGCGTAATGGATGATTCGGAGTCGATCCAGCGGTTGTTGGGCAATCTGCGGAAATTCTATCCGGGGGTTTACGGTCGTCTTTTGCGCGAGGGTTCTTCGAAGAGCCGTCAGGATCTGCGTTCGATGCTCGAGCGGGGGATCTCGGATGGCCTGTTTGTTGCAACGATCAACATCGATCTGGCCATTTCGGTCCTTTACTATACGGCTTCGGCGATCACCGACCGCAAGGATCTCCTGCTGCCCGCGGGGATGAGCGAACGGGAGGCCTTCGTGCAGATCGTCAGCAACTTTTTCCGGGGCATTTCGACCCCCGAGGGAGCCCGTCTGGTCGATGACTATCGCAAACGTTACGATCCGGCCGGATCCCGGAGATGAGGCCTTCGGATCAAATGAAAACTATCGGATGATATCATGAAAGGATTTCTATTCAGACTCACGGTGCTGGCGCTCGGGCTTGCGGCGGGTGCATGGCGGGTTTCGGGTCAGATGCGACTGACGCTGCCCCAGGCTCTGGAGCTGGCGCTGAGCGAGAACCCGACCGTCCGGGTAGCGGAGATGGAGGTCGAGCGCTACGACTACGTAAAACGTCAGACGTGGGGCAGTCTGCTTCCGCAGTTGACGGCTTCGGGCAACTACACGCGGTCGATCATCAAGTCGGAGATGCGAGGCGGGCTGTCGTTCGGCGCCGACAACACCTTTGCACTGCAGGGCGACCTGACGCTGCCGCTTTTTGCACCGTCGGTCTACCGGACGCTGAAGATGAACGACACGCAGCGTGCTGCGGCGGTCGAGTCGGCGCGGGCATCGCGTATCGACCTGGTTGCCGAGGTGCGCAAGGCCTTCTACAATATCCTGCTGGCCGAGCAGTCGCTTGCGGTGCTGCGCGAGTCGGAGGCGACGGTGCAGCGGACGGTCGATGACACGCGCGTTCAGTATGAACACGGCCTGGCCTCGGAGTACGATCTGCTGACGGCCCAGGTGCAGCTGAGCAATCTGCGTCCGACGATTCTGCAGACGGAGAACTCGATCAAGCTGGCCAAGCTGATGCTGAAGATGTACCTTTCGATCCCCGAGGAGGTTGAGATCGAGGTGGAGGGCGAGCTGGATGCCATGCGCGACGAGGTGCTGGCCGGGACCGACGGTCTGACGTCCGATGTATCGCAGAACAGCAGCCTGCGGTCGCTGGAGTTGCAGGAGGAGCTGTTGCGACGGTCGCTCCGTGCGGCCAATGCGGGACGTCTGCCGACGCTGGCGGCCTTCGGCACGGCCTCCTGGACGGGCAACGACATGGAACCCTTCATGGGCTTCGGCGACGGGGATGACTCGCGCTACTTCTGGACGCATCCGATCTCGGTGGGGATCCAGCTGTCGGTTCCGATCTTCGCGGGGCTGACGCGGATGAACAAGTCCCGGGAGCTGAAGAACCAGATCTCGCAGACCACGCTCCAGCGGATGTACGCCCGCCAGCAGCTGGACGTGCAGGTGCGCTCGGCGCTGAACGATCTGCTGACGGCCCGGGAGACGATGTTTGCGCAGGAGCTGACCGTCGAACAGGCGCGCAAGGCCTACCGGATTTCGGATACGCGCTACCGGGCGGGTGCGGGTACGATCCTCGAACTGAACAGTGCGCAGCTGGCGCAGACGCAGGCACAGCTGAACTTTTCGCAGGCGATCTACGACTACCTGGCGGCCAAGGCCGAGTACGACCGGATCGTGGGACGCGAAGAATAGAAACGGAAAACAGAGAATCACGATATGAAGAAGATCCTGCTGATGATGGCGACGGCAGCCGTGGTTTGCGGCTGCGCGGGCAAGGGAGGCTCGGCCTCGGACACGACGACGAAAAGGGTGCTGACGCGGAGCGCAACGGCCGAAAGCGCGACGGTGCGGCTTACGGAGGAGTTCACCTCGGAGATTGAACCCTACAAGGAGAATGACATTACGCCGGCGGCGACGGGCGTGCATATCGATCGGATCTGGGTCGATGTGGGGGATGCGGTTGCCGAGGGGCAGCTGGTCGTGTCGCTCGACCCGACGCAATATACGCAGCAGCTCGTGCAGCTGCAGACCATCGAGAGCGACTACAACCGTCTGTTGCCGGTCTATGAGGCCGGAGGTATCTCGGCGCAGCAGATCGAACAGGCGAAGGCCCAGCTGGATGTGCAGCGCGAGGTGGTCTCCAACCTGAAGAAGAACATCGAGGTGCGTTCGCCGATTTCGGGCGTCGTGACGGCGCGCAATTACGAATCGGGCGACCTCTTCGCACAGCAGCCGGTCCTCCATATCATGCAGATCGACCCGCTGAAGGTGATCGTCAACATCTCGGAGCAGTTTTTCCCGCAGGTGAAGGTGGGCATGCCGGTTTCGCTGCATGTGGATATCTTTCCCGAGGAGACCTTTTCGGGGACGGTTTCGCTGATCTATCCGGCGCTGGATCCCGCGACGCGGACCTTCAAGGTGGAGGTGCGTGTTCCGAACGCCTCGCGGACGCTGCGCCCGGGGATGTACGCCCGTACGACCTTCGACATGGGCAGCAAGGCGGGTGTGATGGTTCCCGACGTTGCGATTCAGAAGCAGGTGGGCTCGGCGGAGCGCTACCTCTATGTCATCGTCGGAGACACGCTTGCCGAGCGGCGTTCGGTGGAGGTGGGGCGCCAGGTGGGCGACCGGGTGGATATTCTTCGCGGGGTGGCGCCCGGGGAGCAGGTGGCCATAACGGCGCTGTCGAAACTCTACGACGGAGCGCCGGTTGAAGTCAAACAGGAATAAAAGGAGAATTCCCGATGAAAATATACGAGAGTGCGGTACGCAAACCGATCTCCACGGCGCTGATCTTCATCGGCGTGATGGTCCTGGGACTCTTTTCGCTGAGGAACCTGGCCGTGGACCAGTATCCGGAGATCGAGATACCTCAGATTTCGGTCATCACGATGTACCCGGGGGCGAATGCCGCCGAGATCGAGACCAACATCACGCGCGTGCTGGAGGACAACCTCAATACGGTGAGCAACCTCAAGAAGCTGACCTCCAAGTCGCAGGACAACGTGTCGATGATCACCGTCGAATTCGAGTACGGCTCGGACCTGGACGAGGGTGCCAACGAGATCCGCGATGCGGTCTCGCGCGTGCAGTCGATGCTTCCGGACGGGATCGAATACCCGACGATCTTCAAGTTCTCGTCGTCGATGATGCCGATCATGATGCTTGCGGTGACGGCCGAGGAGAGCTACCCGGCGCTGAACAAGATCCTGGACGACAAGCTGGTCAACGTTCTGAACCGGGTTGACGGCGTGGGCGCCGTCTCGGTGATCGGGGCCCCGGAGCGCGAGGTGCAGGTCAACGTTGATCCGAAGCGCCTGGAGGCCTACAACCTGACGGTCGAGCAGCTGGGTCAGATCATCGCCGCGGAGAACGTGAATATCCCGAGCGGCACGATCGATATCGGCAACAATACGTTCAACATCAAGGCCGACGGGGAGTTCCAGCTGTCGGACGAGCTGCGCAAGGTGGTCGTCTCGAACGCCGGAGGACGCACGGTGATGCTTTCGGACGTTGCCGAGATCCGCGATACGCTGGAGAAGGCGACGATGGATGAGCGGGTCAACGGTCAGCTGGGCGTCCGCGTGATGTTCCAGAAGCAGTCGGGAGCCAATACGGTGAACATCGTCCATGAGATCCAATCGCGTCTTCCCGAGATCCAGAAGAGCCTGCCGCGGGACGTGAAGATGGAGCTGATCTTCGAGGGCTCGCAGGAGATCACCGACGCGATCGGTTCGCTGTCGGAGACGATCCTCTACGCCTTCATCTTCGTGGTGCTGGTTGTGATGATCTTCCTCGGGCGGTGGCGTGCGACGCTGATCATCTGTATGACGATCCCCGTTTCGCTGATCTGTTCGTTCATCTACCTCTTCGCCACGGGGTCGACGATCAACATCATCTCGCTCTCGTCGCTGTCGATCGCCATCGGTATGGTTGTCGACGATGCGATTGTGGTGCTGGAGAACATCACCACGCACATCGAGCGGGGTTCGAACCCGAAGGAGGCGGCGATCTATGCCACCAACGAGGTGTGGCTGTCGGTCATCGCCACGACGCTGGTTGTCGTTGCGGTGTTCCTTCCGCTGACGATGGTCCCGGGCATGGCGGGCATCCTGTTCCGCGAGCTGGGGTGGATCGTGACGATCGTGGTGTGCGTCTCGACGGCGGCGGCCCTTACGCTGACGCCGATGATGTCCTCCTACATGCTCAAACTCGAGGGGGGCATCCATACCTACAAGGGCCTCGGAGTGGTCTACAAGCCCATCGACCGGGCCCTGGCATGGCTTGACAACGCCTATGCGCGGTCGTTGGACTGGGTGGTCCATCATCGTCGGATTACGGTCTTTACGATGATGTCGGTCTTCGTGCTGTCGCTGGGGCTGCTGACACAGGTTCCGACGGAGTTTTTCCCGCCGTCGGACAACAGCCGTATTGCGGCGACGGTCGAACTCGAACAGAATCTTTCGGTGGAGTACACCTCGCGCATCGCGCGGCAGATCGACAGCATCATCTATGCGAAATATCCCGAAGTGGAGCTTGTCTCGGCTTCGGCCGGAGCGAACTCTTCGGACAACGCCTTTGCGGCGATGCAGACCACCGGATCGCACATCATCAACTACAACCTTCGTCTGACCGATGTCGAGGATCGCGAACGCTCGATCTACGTCATTTCGGACCTGTTGCGCCGGGATCTTGATGCGATTCCCGAGATCCGGCAGTATACGCTGACGCCGGGCGGTTCGATGGGTGGCATGAGCGGCGCATCGACGGTCGACATCAAGGTCTTCGGCTACGACATGGACCTCACGAACACGGTAGCCAACGACCTGAAGATGCGGATGCGCGAATTGCCGGGCGTGCGGGACGTGAAGCTTTCGCGCGACGATCTGCGTCCGGAGTTCAACGTGGTTTTCGACCGCGAGCGTCTGGCCTATTACGGAATGAACAGCTCGACAGCCTCGCAGGCCGTCCGGAACCGCATCGATGGACTCGTGGCGTCGAAATACCGCGAGGACGGCGATGAATACGACATTGTGGTGCGTTATGCCGAGCCGTTCCGCACGCGGGTGGAGGATGTCGAGGAGATCACGCTCTACAATGCGCAGGGACGGCCCGTGAAGCTCAAGGAAGTGGGACGCGTGGTCGAGGAGTACGCCGCGCCGATGATCGAACGGGAGAACCGCCAGCGGGTCATTTCGGTGAAGTCGACGCTCGGAGCGGGCGTGGCGCTGGGTGAAGTGGTCGCGGAGGTGCGACGTCTGCTTGCCGCCTATCCGACGCCGGACGGCGTGGATCTTGAGGTGGGCGGAACGGTCGAGGATCAGGGAGATGCCTTCTCGGATCTGATGACGCTGTTCATCCTGATCGTCATTCTGGTTTACATCGTCATGGCCACGCAGTTCGAGTCGCTGAAGTTCCCGTTCATCATCATGTTCACCATTCCGTTTGCCTTTACGGGGGTCTTCCTGGCGTTGTGGCTGACCTCGACGCCGCTGTCGCTCATCGCCCTGATCGGAGCGATCATGCTGGTGGGCATCGTGACGAAGAACGGTATCGTGATGGTGGACTACATGAACCTGCTGGTTGAGCGCGGTTCGGGGGTCTTCGACGCGGTGATTGCGGGCGGCAAGAGCCGACTGCGTCCGGTGTTGATGACCTCGTTCACGACGGTATTGGGCATGCTGCCGCTGGCGATCGGCACGGGAGCCGGATCGGAGACGTGGCAACCGATGGGTATTGCGGTGATCGGGGGTCTGACCTTCTCGACGATTCTGACGCTCTTCATCGTGCCGGTTCTCTATTCGATCCTGGTTCACCGTTCGCAGCGCAAGGAGCAGGAACGCCTGGCCCGTCTTGCTGCGGCGCATCAGGCCAGCCGCCATTGATTTTGGCGAAGAGGGCCCCCGGAAGCCTGCGGAGGGCCTCGAAAACGCGTGAAAACGTCCCGTCCGGTTGGTCCGGGCGGGTCATCCAAAACGAAAGAAAGGTATGAAAGCCGTATTTTTATCCTATAACCAGGCCCTGACGGACCGGGTTCATGCGATCCTCGATGAACAGGGGATCCGAGGTTTCACGAAATGGGCCTTGACGCAGGGGCGGGGCTCGGTCGACGGAGAGCCCCACTACGGGACGCACGCCTGGCCGTCGATGAACGCTTCGATCCTTGCGATCGTCGAGGACGAGCAGGTCGCCCCCTTGCTGGAAGCCTTCCGGGCGATGGATGCCGCGACGAAGATGCAGGGTTCGCGGGCCTTCTACTGGAACATCGAAGGGGGCTTCTGAGCACGTGCGCGGCATGACGGTTGAGGCTTGTCCGTCTCTCTTGGGTGTTGCGGATCGGCTTTTCGGGTTGTCTTGTCCGTCCCGGCTTCATGACCGGTGGCTTCGGCTCGATAGTCAGCCCTGCCTTGATTGTCTCGTTTTGTCCGTTAAGGCTTCCTGATTCACAGGCTGCTCCGGCCTGATCGCCCGCCTCCTCGGACGATGCCCCGGTTCCCTGAACTGCGGATCCGACCTGGCATCCCTCTCCGCCCCTCCGCTGGCTGTTCCCTCCTTCCGAATGCCCCTTCCTTCCCGCACTCCACTTACGAAAACCCCTCGCCCGAATTGTCCGGACGAGGGGTTTTCATGTCGGCCCGAGCGCCTTGCTATCGGGTCTCGATCTTCAGCGTGAATCCGCCGCCGGGGGCCAGATGCACGGCAAACGGTTCCGCCGTATCGATTCGGATCTCCTCCCGGCTGTAATCGGATGCTTTGCGGTCGGCATTCACGCCGTCCCGGAACACCTCGGCCGAGTGAACTCCTCCGAGGAACGAAAGATCGATCTTCAGATCCCGGGGCGTCCAGTCGGTGATGCCACCGATATACCAGGTCGATCCTTTGCGGCGTGCCGTGACGATGTACTCGCCGATCTCACCTGCGAGGATCCGGGTTTCGTCCCACACCGTGGGGATCGAGGCGATGAAGCGCGTGCTCTCCTCTTCCCGGAGGTAGTTCGACGGCGAGTCGCAGAGCATGTTCAGCGGAGAGTCCAGCACGACGTAGAGCGCCAGTTGATGACAGCGCGTTCCCTGACTCATCGGTTCCGAATTGCTCGGATGGTAATTCGCCCGTGTGGCGTTGATCATGGCACCCTGCGTGTAGTCCATCGGCCCGGAGATCTGGCGGATGAAGGGGATCATGACGTCGTACTTCACCTGGTCGTGCACGGCGGGGCGCCATTTGAGCTGCTCCAGACCGTGTACCCCTTCGATATTCAGTACATTGGGCCACGTGCGGTTTATTCCGGCGGGTTTGTGTGTTCCGTGCAGGTCGAGGACGAGCCGGTATTTTGCGGCGGTTTCGGCCGCGCGGTAGTTGAAGGCGGTCATCTTCTGATCGTCGCGATCCATGAAATCGACCTTGAATCCCTTGACGCCCATTTCGGCATAGTGTCGGCACACCTGCTCCATGTCGCGGTTGAAGGCGTGGAACCCGGCCCAGAGGATGATCCCGACGTTTTTCGAGGCTCCGTATCGGACGATCTCCCGGAGGTCGATCTCCGGAACGACCTGCATCAGATCGGCCTGGAGATTGACGGCCCAACCCTCGTCCAGGATGACGTATTCGATACCCTGTTCGGCGGCGAAATCGATGTAATACTTATAGGTTTCGGTATTGATTCCGGCGCGGAAGTCCACCCCCGTGATGTTCCAGTCGTTCCACCACTCCCAGGCAACCTTTCCGGGCCGGATCCACGACAGATCGTCGATTTTCGAGGGTGCGGCGAGCAGATAGCTCAGCGTTGAGGCCGCGAGCTGCGTGTCGCTGCCTACGACGGCCATGCGCCAGGGAAACGGGCGGGGACCCTGCACCCGGGCGATGTATCCCTCCCGTTCGCGGACGAGCATCTCCAGTTGGTTGTGTCCGCCCTGTTCTTCGCGTGCGGGGCAGGCTGCGAAGACTCCGCTCAGGGTCTTCCCGCCGTCGGCATTGCGGAGATAGAGCCCGGGATAGTCGCAGAGGTCGCTCTCCGAGAGGCAGATCTTCATCCCCTGTCCGGCATCGACGGCCAGCGGCAGAAAGGCCAGGCGCCCGGGATTCATCTCCGAAAGGGGCGCTACGGTGTAGATATTTTCGAACGAGTTGTGGAATTGCGATTCGAAATCTCCGTCCTTCCCTACGGTCACATAGGGTACCGCAGCCTGGAAGTTCTCCGGAAAGCGGTATTCGACCTTTTCGTTTACGATGGCGAAGGGTCTTTTTCCGCGGTTGATGAAGCGGTATGCCACACCGTCGTCATAGGCCCGGAATTCGATCTCCCAGTCACCCTTCATGCGGAGCGTCAGGGCGTTGTAGTGTTCGCGGATCGAGTCTGCGCGATACAGCGGCGAGGCAATCCATCCGTCGACGGAGGTGCGGAGCGCCTTTGTAACACGGGCCTGAGGCCCCCATGCGGTGCCGTTGTCGAGCGTCAGGGCGATCGGCGAAGGCTCCAGCAGCGTCCGGCCGTTGCATGCGATGTCGTAGGTAAGTTCCGGACCGGTTGTGACGGTTGTTTTCAAGGTTCCGTTCGGCGACTCGAGCGTATAGCTCTTCTGGGCCGCCGCGGCTGCGACGGAGAGGAGTGCCGCAGCGAAGAGAAGTGTTTTCTTCATTCGGTTTCAGGTTGGTGTTTAAGATTTTGTAAAATTAATGAATAATTCCAGATCCTGCAAATGATGTGTCGTTGATACGCTAACACCGAGCGTTTGAGGCGATGATTTTGAATGCCGCGTGTGCGTGTTTTCGTGAAAATGCTTACCTTTGGAGCATGAAACTCACCTTTTTGGGAACCGGCACCTCACAGGGTGTGCCGGTGATCGGCTGCCGCTGTCGGGTCTGCGCGTCGTCGGATCCGCGGGACCACCGCCTCCGCACCTCGGCGATGGTCGAGACCCGGGGTGTGCGTCTGGTGATCGATGCCGGGCCGGATTTCCGCTATCAGATGCTCCGAACCGGGGTTCGGCACCTGGACGGCATCCTGCTGACCCACGAACACAAGGACCATATCGGCGGATTGGACGACGTGCGGGCCTTCAATTTCGTGGACTATCCTCCGACGATCCACAAGGTTGACATCTACGCCTCGCCGCGGACGCTGGCGTGTGTGCGCAAGGATTTCGACTATGCCTTCGCCCAGGACAAATACCGCGGGGTTCCGGAGATCGAACTGCATGAGATCGATGTGACTCGCCCCTTTACGGTCCGGGGTGTGGAGATCGTTCCGGTCTCGGGACACCACTCCGAGCGCTTCACCGTGACGGGCTACCGGATCGGGCGTCTGGCCTACCTGACGGATTTCAAGACGATTGAGGATGGCGAGGTGGAAAAACTGCGCGGGGTGGATACGTTGGTTGTCAATGCGCTGCGTTTCAAGGAGCACTATTCGCATTTCAATGTGGCGGAGGCGCTGGCGTTGATTCGCCGGGTTGCACCTCGCGAAGCGTGGCTGACGCACATGTCCCACGACATCGGGCTGCACGCCGAGACGGAGCCGACCCTGCCCCGGGGCGTGCGGATGGCCAGCGACCGGCTGGAGGTCGAGATCGAAGAGTGAAAACATACGGAAAGAATATGAAGACATTGAAAGATCGCGTGATCGTCATCACGGGCGCTTCGTCGGGCATCGGCGAGGCGATGGCAAAGGTATATGCAGCGCAGGGCGCGCGCGTTGTTCTCGGGGCGCGGAGTGTCCAGAAACTGCAGTTGTTGGCCGGTGAGATCCGAGCTCAGGGGGGCCAGGCCGCCTACTGCGGGGTCGACGTGACAAAGCCCGCGGAGTGCCGCGAATTGATCGAGACGGCCATTCGGGAGTTCGGACGCCTGGACGTGCTGATCTGCAATGCCGGGATCTCGATGCGGGCGTTGTTCGACGACGTGGACCTCGAGGTGCTCCACCGGCTGATGGACGTGAACTTCTGGGGTACGGTCAACTGTTGCAAATATGCGCTTCCCTACCTGCAGCAGACGCGGGGCTCGATCGTCGGCATCTCGTCGGTGGCCGGACTGCACGGGCTGCCGGGCCGTACGGGCTATTCGGCCTCGAAATACGCCATGACGGGATTTCTGGAGACGCTGCGCATCGAGAATCTCAAGAAGGGGCTTCACGTGATGATCGCCTGCCCGGGCTTTACGGCCTCGAACGTGCGTTTTTCGGCATTGACGGCCGACGGTTCGCAGCAGGGCGAGACGCCGCGTGACGAGTCGAAGATGATGACGGCCGAGGAGGTGGCGCGGATCGTCGGGCGGGGAATCCTGCGCCGCAAGCGCTTGTGCCTGATGGAGGCGGAGGGACGTGCAACCCATTTCGTGAAGAAGTTCGCCCCGGGTTTCCTCGATCGGATGTTCTACCTGGTGATGGCCCGCGAGCCGGATTCACCGCTCAAATAACCCCCCCCCTGCAACGCTTCGGACAAAGGGAGTTTTCAGCAATGAAGACTCCTTTTTTGTGTTGGGACGTATGTTTGTAGGCTTCGAGGTCTTTTGGCTTATGATATGAACCGACGGTTCCGCTTTCAGAACCGGATTTTTTATGGGATTCGGATTTTTGGAACAAAATCGGTCGATGGATCGACGGATTTTTTTAACTTTGTAAAAAAGTGGAGACTCCGGGTTCTCCGATGTGTGAATCCCGGCATCGCGCTTTTTGCGGATGTCGGTTTTGCGCGACGCACCGGCGATCCTCCGACAAGCCGATAACCAGACAAACCGCCCAACCAGCCCCTGTTTATGAACCGTACCAACTCCGCTGTTTTGAC
>CALUJN010000070.1 GCA_944320985.1 uncultured Alistipes sp.
TGTACTGTTTTCTTAGAAAAACTTATAAATCGCGGGAACTTTGCGGTATCAAATTACAACGAGTATTGAATGTATAATTTGATAATCAGAAAGATATAGAATGTTATTCGGTTCAAGTGTGGAGTCGTTCGTTTATCTGGCAATAGGCATTTGGCGTAGCCCGAATACAAATAAACAATACCCCACACCGAATAGCGCCCGTCGAACGACAGGTCTCTATACACGGTGATGAGTGTCTGTATTGCTCTCCCTGTATTCGTAAAATCGCCAAATTTTATTGCCAAGGATCAGCGAAACACTTTCACTAAACTCAAAATGTCACTACCCCCACGGATAGTGAGACAAAGTTATGAAATTGTTTTCAATATACAAGATACAAGGCTGCATTGAGGCGTAAATCCCGATACCAAAATATAAAGTCACCGTCGGGGCGGGGAATGGGGTGGGTCGGATTTGCAGACGATACCGAAGGCGGCGGGCAACCATGGCAGAGCGCAGAAAAGCGGCAGGAAATTGGAAACTGTTTCATTTTATAGCTATCTTTGCGACATGGACTTCAAACTCGTATCGGATTACGCCCCGATGGGCGACCAGCCGGAGGCGATTGCGCAGCTTGTCGGCTCGATCCGCCACGGCTCGAAGCACAACGTGCTGCTGGGCGTCACGGGCTCGGGCAAGACCTTCACCGTGGCGAACGTCATCGCGCAGCTCAACCGCCCGACGCTCGTTCTGAGCCACAACAAGACCCTTGCGGCACAGCTCTACGGCGAGTTCCGGAACTTCTTTCCCGAAAATGCCGTCGAGTATTTCGTCTCCTATTACGACTATTATCAGCCGGAGGCCTACCTTCCCTCGTCGGATACCTATATCGAAAAGGACCTCTCGATCAATGCCGAGATCGAGAAGATGCGTCTGCAGACCGTGGCGACGCTTCTCTCGGGACGCCGCGACGTGGTGGTCGTATCGAGTGTCTCGTGCCTCTACGGCGCGGGCAACCCGGCGGATTTCCACGCTACGGCCATCCATATCGAGGTAGGGCAGGTTGTCAGCTACAAACATTTCCTCTACAAACTGGTCGAAGCGCTCTATACCCGTACCGAGCGAGAACTGGAGCCCGCGACGTTTCGCGTCAACGGCGACACGGTGGACATCATGGCCGCCTTCGGGGAGTTCGGCAACCAGTGTTTCCGGGTGATGTTCTTCGACAACGAGATCGAGGCCATCCAGTCGATCGATCCCGTCACGGGACAACGCATCCAGACGCTCGACTCGCTGACGCTCTATCCCACGAACCTCTTCGTGACGACCAAGGAGCGTATCAATACGGCCGTGCAGCAGATCTACCTCGATCTGGGCAAACAGATCGAGTTTTTCGAAAAACAGGGCCGGATGGTCGAGGCCCAACGTATCAAGCAGCGCGTGGAGTACGATCTGGAGATGATCAAGGAGCTGGGGTACTGCCCGGGCATCGAGAACTATTCGCGCTATTTCGACGGACGGGCCGCCGGCACGCGCCCCTTCTGCCTGCTGGACTATTTCCCGAAGGATTATCTGATGGTCGTGGACGAGAGCCACGTGACGTTGCCGCAGGTCCACGCCATGTACGGCGGCGACCGGGCCCGCAAGGAGAATCTCGTGGAGTACGGATTCCGCCTCCCGGCCGCCCGGGACAACCGCCCGCTGACCTTCGCGGAGTTCGAGCAGCTGCAGGGCACGTCGATCTACGTCAGCGCCACGCCGGCTGATTGGGAGCTGATGAAGAGCGAAGGGGTGATTGCCGAACAGCTGATCCGCCCCACAGGGTTGGTCGATCCGCCGCTGGAGGTGCGAGTGACGCTGAACCAGATCGACGACCTGATCGAGGAGATCGACAAGCGAGTGAAGAACGACGACAAGGTGCTCGTGACGACCATTACCAAACGTATGGCAGAGGAGCTTTCGAAATATTTCGACCGCGTGGGGGTCCGCAACCGCTACATCCACTCGGATGTCGATACGCTGGAGCGCATTCAGATCCTGGAGGATCTGCGCAATGGCCTGTTCGACGTGCTGGTGGGCGTGAACCTGCTGCGCGAGGGGTTGGATCTTCCGGAGGTGGCGCTGGTGGCGATCCTCGATGCCGACAAGGAGGGCTTCCTGCGCAACGTGCGGTCGCTGACGCAGATCGCGGGGCGTGCCGCCCGCCACTCGCAGGGTAACGTCATCCTTTATGCCGATACCTGCACCGAGTCGATGCGTTATGCCATCGAGCAGAGCAACCGACGCCGCGAAAAGCAGGTGCGGTTCAACATGGAGCACGGGATGCTGCCGCGCCGGGCCCAGAAGAGCGGCTCGGGACCGAGTGCCCTGCTTGCGGGACGCGATACGTCGGAGAACGCGATTCCGGTGGCCTATCCCATTGTGGAGGATCATTATGCGCAGGCCTCCGATGTTCAGAAAGGGTATGCGTCGGGTGCTCCGGCTCCGGGCCTCGGGGAGAATCTCGACCAGCTGATCGACCGGGCCCGCGAAGAGATGGAGCGGGCAGCCAAATCGCTGGATTTTCTCGCTGCGGCGAAGTTCCGCGACCGGATGTACGAATTGCAGAAGCTGCGCGAGGAGAATCTGCACAGATAGCGGCCACGGAAAACCTGCCGCCTCCTTCCGGACCGGCCTCTCCCCGGACCAAACCATCTCTGAGCCGAACCCTCCCCGGGCCAAACCCACCCGCCGGACATTGGATCGTTATGAAGAGCCCCATGCACCGATTGGTGCATGGGGCTCTTTTTCGGGGGCAGTGGGGCCCTGAGGCTATTTCTCGTCTTCAAGTTGCCGGTGGAGCCTCTCCTTGAAGGCCGGGCCGATGATCTCCATCCGGTCGGTCGTCTCGAACATCCGTGCCCGGGCCTCTTCGAAAGAAGAGATCCGTTCCAGTGTCGATTCCGGGTACTCGAGAATGAAGTTCGGACATTGCGATACCTGCAGATACTCTTTGGGCAGCAGGAGGGAGGTTTCACCGTACCGGCCCTGCTCGAGTTTGAACTCGACGGTGAGGTCCACGCAGCGTTTGAAGATTCCGCTCTTGCCGTAGAGCAGTTCCTGCTTCGGAAGCGTCTCTTCGTCAAACGTCAGCTCCACAACCGTCGGTTTGTCGCACGCCATGGCCCGCGTATGGACTACCGGGGCGAGTGTATAGGCGTCGTAGGTCCACTCTCCGGCCTTCGGGAAACGGGAATAGGGGATCTCCTCGCCGTTGATCCGGACGCTGCGCGGCGGGAAGGTGGCCGGGAAACGGAGTTCGTAGCTGCGTGTGTCGGGAGCCCCGGCGTAGCTGCCCTCCCGGGCTGCAATTTCGGCGCGAAGAACGGCTCCGCTCTGGCGTTTGGTGATTCGGGTCGTGGCGTATTCGGTGGTGTAGCGTTGGCTGATGCCGTCGTCTTCGTAGTGGAGCAGTTCGCCGTCACCGCCCGGAATGAAGGTCAGCACCAGAGTGTCGCACCTCTGCTGCAGACTCTGTATGTTTTCGGGATTCATCGGCAGGATGGCTCCGGCCCGTACGTACCAGGGATTTTCGGCTATGGTGTAGTGCAGCGTGCGGCTCGTGCCTCCGTCGTACATCGCACCCGTTGCACAGTCGTACCAACGGCCCTCCGGGAACCAGATCGTCCGTTCGGCAACTCCCGTGAGCGAATCCACGGGCTGGGTGATTGCCGTGGCGAGAATGTCGTTGCCGAAGAGGAACTCTTCGCCGTGGGTGTAGGCCTCGTCAACCTCGGGATATTCGTAATAGAGCGGGCGACAGATGCCGATTCCCGTGTCGAAGTTCTCGCGGGCGGCATTGTAGATGTAGGGTGCCAGCGTGTAGCGCAGGCGGATGGCGTCACGCATGTAGAACATGTGGTTGGGGAAGGCCCAGATGTAGCGCTCGATGTGCGGACTCTTCGTGGCATGGGTCTTGAAGATCGGGGTGAAGACGCCGTATTGCAGCCAGCGGGTATAGAGCTCCGGGTCGGTGGTCTTTTGTTCACGGCGGAACATGTGGCCTCCGATGTCATGGCCCCAGTAGCCGTAGTTGACGTTCGAGGAGGTTGCCGTGAAGTAGGGCAGGAAGGCCAGGGTCTCCCACGTGGCGTAGGTGTCGCCCGAGAAGGCCAGGGGATAGCGGTGCGAGCCCAGTCCGCCCCAGCGGTGGTAGATGAAGGGCCGTTGGTCGGGATGGCTCTGCTCGGCATGTCGGAAGAAGGTGTGGTTCAGCCAGAAGGTGTTCGAGAGCCCGGGGGTGAATTTCGATTCGCGCCACTGTTGCCAGTCGAGCCACCAGAAATCGACGCCCTGCTGCTCCATCGGCCCCAGTACGGTCTTGAAATAGGCATCGGCCCATTTCGGATCGTCGATGTGGAACGGAACGCTCTTGCCCTGCTCCGTCCATCCGTATTCCCGCACGAAATCCGCATAGGGCGCCTCGTAGGGTTGGATTCCCGAGGCCGGATGGAGGTTCAACGCCACCTTGAGGTCTTCGGTTTCGGTCCATTTCAGGAAGTTGGCCGGCGAGGGGAACAGCTCCTTCTGCCACGTATAACCCGTCCAGCCGATCCGCTCTCCGTATTCATCCTTCGGGGCATTGTGACGGCTGAGACCCCAGGTTTCGTGCCAGTCCATGTCGACGATCAGCACGTCGATAGGCACGTCCATCGAGCGGAATTTCGACACCAGATCCCGGAATTCGTTGTCCGAATACTGCCAGTAGCGGCTCCACCAGTATCCGAAGGTGTATTTCGGCGGCAGAGGGGCCTGCCCGGCGATCTGCTGGAAATCGGCGAGGGCCTGTTTGTAGTCGTGTCCGTAGGCGAACAGGTAGAGATCCTGCCGGTCGCCTGCCGGACGCGGTGCGACCCACTCTCCCCAATGCGAAGAGTCGGGGATGAAGAGGTGCCGCCGGCTGTCGTCTACCACGGCCCATCCCGAACGTGAGAGAATACCCTGTTCGAGAGGTTCGTTGCGGAGTTTGTTGCCGTTGCAGCCGTCCAGTGTGCGGGTTGTCCCCATGAGATTCTGCGGATCTTCCATGCCCGGGGTCCAGGTGACTTGCCTGCCGTTGAGCTGGAAGGTGGCCTTCAGGTTGCTGTCCGAGAATTTGCCATCCTTGAGGTAGGTGAGGGTCAGGGCCGAGGTCGTGATGGTCAGTTTCGAACGGCTGTCACGGACCCGGAACTCGGGAACCGGCAGCTTGCGGTTGACGAACGACAACGTGGCACGGTCTTCGAACACTCCGTCCTCGCTCCACTCCATGCGGATGAGTTGCGGCGTGAGGATGGTGAACCGGGCGTGCTGCGTCGTGACGACGGCCTGCGGATCGGCTTTCGGATTGGCTGCCGCTGCCGGAAGTGTAAGGAGCAGGGAGGCCAGAAAAAGAGGAAATCTTTTCATGAGTAGAGTAGTTTGGGCGAATTGGTGTCGAAGGTGTTCACGCATCGGGGGATGGTCTGTCGGGGGATTCCGAACCGTTGCTTTCCGGCTCGTCGGGGCGGTCCCCGTCGGAAAGAGCCGGGGTGCGGGGATGCAGGGCGGGATCATTCGGCGTCTCGTCGTCGGCCTCGCTGCCGGCCAGCTCGAGTGTCTGCTGGGAGTGTCGCTGTTTGGGCAGGAAATGGGCCTTTTCGCGGAGCCGTTCGCCGATGCGGATGATGCTGTTCTGTCCTTTTTCGGTACAGAGGCGTTTGTAGGCGTCGTCGTAGAGCGTCTGGGCTTTGTTCAGAGCCGTGCCGATCCCCTCGAGCGAGGCGGTGAATTTCACCAGCTGTTCGTAGAGTTTCAGGGCATAGGTGGCGATTTCGCGGGTGTTCTTGTCCTGGTCGTTGTATTTCCAGAGGTCGGCCACGAGCTTCAGCAGCGCAAAGAGGTTCGTCGGCGAGGAGACGATCACCTTCCGGTCGTAGGCGAAGCTCCAGATCTGGGGATCGCTCTGCAGCGCGGCCAGGAAGGCCGGCTCGTTGGGGACGAACATGATGACGAAATCCGGAGACTTCTGCTCTCCGTAGGCCTTGCTCAGATAAAGTTGGTACTCTTTGGTCCCCAGCTCCTTGACATGCTGTCGTACCGAGGCCACATGGGCGGCCATGCAGCGTTGCCGCTCCTCTTCGCTCTGGGCTGCGGTGTAGTTTACGAAGGCCGTGAGCGAGACCTTCGAGTCGATGATGATGTGTTTGTCGTCGGGCAGGTGCAGCACCACGTCGGGGCGCAGGTTGCGACCCGCATCGTCCTTGAGGTTGTGTTGCGTTTCGTAATGGATCCCCTTCGAGAGCGACGAACTGTCGAGAATCGTTTCGAGCAGCATCTCGCCCCAGTCGCCCTGCACCTTCGAGTTGCCCTTCAGCGCATCGGTCAGGTTGCGGGCGTCGGTCGAGATGTGCTGGTTCAGCTCCATGAGGCGTTTGAGCTCGTTTTTCAGCTCGCCGCGCTGCTCGTTTTCGTGGGAGTAGATGCGTTCGACGCGTTCGCGGAACTCGGTGATATTCTCCCGGAAGGGCTTCAGCAGGATGTCCAGCGACTCCTTGTTGGTCTGTTTGAACTCCCGGGTCTGTTCGCCGAGGATCTCCGTGGCGAGGTTCTTGAACTGAAGGCGGAAGCGCTCCTCGAGTTTCTCGCGCTCGGCATGTTCCGCTTCGCGCTCTTCGGCGTTTTTCTGCCTCAGGGCGGCGAGCTCTGCGGTGCTCGAGGCTCGCAGGGCTGCCAGTTCGGTTTGTGTGCGCAGATGCTCTTCGCGCAGGGTGCGCAGTTCGTTTTGCGCCTCGTCGCGACTTTGGCGCGTCTCCGTCTGGAGGGTTTCGGCGGCCGTGAGGCGTTGCCGGGCGTCGGCAAGGGCCTCGTCGGCGAACTCTTTTTCGCGCTGCAGACGGGCCGTTTCGCGGCGTTGATGGTAGAGGAGGGCTCCGAGACCCGCACTGAGCAGGCCGAGCACGACAAGGAGCAGGATCAGGATATTCATGTTTACAAAGGTAGGATTTTCTGCGGAATTTTCATATCTTTGTATAAAAATGAAATGATTCCATGCAGCGTACCGTAGCCCCTTCGATGCTCTCGGCCGACTTCGGCCACCTGGAGCGTGATACCCGGATGATCGACCGCAGTGCGGCCGAATGGGTCCATATTGATGTGATGGACGGGGTCTTTGTCCCCAATATTTCGTTCGGATTCCCGGTGATGAAGCCCATCCGAAAGGCTACATCCAAACTTCTCGACGTGCATCTGATGATTGTCGAACCGGAGAAGTATGTCGCCCGTTTTGTCGAGGCGGGAGCCGATCTGGTGACTTTTCACCTCGAGGCAACGAAGGATCCTGCCGGGTGTATCGCCCGGATCCGTGAGGCCGGGGTTCGGGTCGGGATCTCGATCAAGCCCGCCACCCCGGTTGCGGCGCTGCGCGAGTGGCTGCCGATGGTGGATCTGGTGCTGGTGATGAGTGTCGAGCCCGGATTCGGCGGGCAGTCGTTCATCCCCGGGTCGCTTGCGAAGATCCGCGAGTTGCGGGCCCTGGCCGATGAACTCGGGTTCGCAACGATCATCGAGGTCGACGGCGGCATCTCCTCTGCGAACGCCCGTGACGTGTTCGATGCCGGGGCCGAGGTGTTGGTGGCCGGGAGTGCGGTCTTCAAGGCCGCGGATCCCGAGGCCGAAATCCGGCGGATCCTCGAGGCTTGAGCCCTCTGTTTCGGACGTTCCCGGCATGAAGAGGCCGCGGATCCCAAGGCTGGAAGCCGGCGGATCCTCGACTTTAGCCGCCTATATCGGACGTTTCAGACGTTAATTCCCGGAAAAAATCTCCGAAAATGCAGGTCGGAGTGTCCCGATGTCGGAGAATCGCGCTAAAATCGCTACCTTTGCGGTGATTTCCCCGGACGCGGTGTGGCGTCCGCGGCGTTTTATGTTTGGCGTTTATGATTTCACTCGACAATCTGACAGTCAGTTACGGGGGCTGGACCCTCTTCGACAATATCTCGTTTCTGATCAACCCCAAGGACCGCATCGGGCTGGTCGGAAAGAACGGAGCCGGGAAGACGACGCTTCTGCGTATCATCACCGGCGAGCAGCAGCCCACTTCGGGTGCCGTTACGATCAACGGTGAATGCACGATCGGCTACCTGCCGCAGACGATGCGCGTGGCCGATACCACGACCCTTGTTGAGGAGACGGCCAAGGCCTTCGAGGAGGTGTTGCGCCTCGAGGCCGAGATCGCCGATCTCACGCGCCAGATCACCGAACGCACCGACTACGAATCGCCCGCCTACGAACAACTCCTGCATCGGCTGAACGATGCCCAGGACCACTACCATATCCTAGGCGGCGAGACGCGGGATGCCGATATCGAGAAGACGCTTCTGGGGTTGGGCTTCAAGCGGGAGGATTTCTCCCGGGCCACGAGCGAGTTTTCGGGCGGCTGGCGCATGCGCATCGAATTGGCCAAACTGCTCCTGCGGCGCCCTTCGATCTTCCTTTTGGACGAGCCCACGAACCACCTCGACATCGAATCGATCCAGTGGCTCGAAGAGTACCTCAAAAATTACAACGGGGCCGTGCTGCTGATTTCGCACGACCGGGCCTTCCTGGACAACGTGACCAACCGTACGATCGAACTCTCGCTGGGCAAGATCACCGACTACAAGGTCTCCTATTCGAAATATGTCGTGCTGCGCGCCGAACGCCGCGCCCAGCAGCTGGCCGCCTACGAGAACCAGCAGCGGATGATCGAAAAGACCGAGGAGTTTATCGAGAAGTTCCGCTACAAGCCCACGAAATCGAATCAGGTGCAGTCACGCATCAAGCAACTGGAGCGTCTCGAGCGTCTCGAGGTCGAGGAGGAGGACCTTGCCACGTTGAACATCAAGTTCCCGCCCGCGCCGCGTTCGGGGCAGATCGTCGCCGAGATCAACGAGGTCGGGATGTCGTTCGGTTCGAAGCATGTCTTCAGCGGTGCGAACTTCACGATCGAGAAGGGCGACCGCATCGCCTTCGTCGGGCGCAACGGCGAGGGCAAGACCACGCTGGCCCGGATGCTCGTCGGACAGCTGACCCCGACCGAGGGGTCGATCCGCATCGGCGCCAATGTCAATATCGGCTACTATGCCCAGAACCAGGACGACCTGATGGATGGCGAGTTCACGGTCTACGACACGTTGGACCGTGTGGCCGTGGGCGACATCCGTACGCGGCTGCGCGATATTCTGGGCGCGTTCCTTTTCCGCGGCGAGGATATCGACAAGAAGGTCAAGGTCCTCTCGGGCGGCGAACGGGCGCGGCTCGCCATGGCCCGCATGATGCTCGAACCGCGTAACCTGCTGGTGCTGGACGAGCCCACGAACCACATGGACATGCGCTCGAAGGATATCCTCAAGAACGCCATTCTGAAGTACGACGGTACGGTGGTCGTTGTCTCGCACGACCGCGAGTTCCTCGACGGCATGGTCGAAAAGGTCTACGAGTTCCGCAACGGAGGGGTCAAGGAGTACCTGGGAGGTATCTACTACTTCCTCGAAAAACGCAAACTCGAGTCGCTGCAGGAGATCGAGCGGCGCGATGCACCCGCGAAGGAGACTGCTGCGAAGGTCTCCCCGAAAGCCGGAGCGAACGTTGTGAGCGGTGTGGAGGAGAAAGCACCCCTCTCCGGAAAGGCCTCCTACGAACAGAAAAAGGAGCAGGAGAAGCTGTTGCGCAAGCTGCGCAAGGCCGTCGAAACGATCGAGGCGGAGTTGTCGGGGCTGGAGAAGCAGATCGCCGAATACGATGCGAAATTTGCTGCCGCGACCGATTACAACGAGGCCGACTACAAGGCCTATAATGATCTGAAGGCTCGTTACGACCACCAGATGCACGAATGGGAGAAGGCCTCCTACGAACTGGAAATAACCGAAGAACAAGAGAATGGATAACCTGATTTTCGGGATTCGTCCCGTGGCCGAGGCCATTGAAGCCGGCCGGCAGATCGAAAAACTCTACATCCGCAAGGGGGCCGAGGGGCCGTTAATGCAGGAGTTCCGCGACCTTTGCATCCGCCACCGCATCCGCTGGCAGGAGGTGCCCGTCGAGAAACTCAACCGCCTCACGCGGGGCAATCACCAGGGAGTCGTGGCACAAACCGCCGCCATCGAATATGTCGAACTGTCGGACATCCTCGAACGGGTGCCGGAGGACGAGACGCCGTTGGTGGTCGTCTTCGACGGCGTGACCGACGTGCGCAACTTCGGGGCCATCGCCCGTTCGGCCGAGTGTGCCGGGGCTCACGGACTCGTTACGCCGCTGAAGAACTCCGCTCCGGTGAACGCCGAGGCGATCCGTTCGTCAGCCGGAGCGCTGACAACGATCCCCGTCTGCCGTGTCGGCTCGATCCGCAATACGCTCAAGCAGCTGCAGGCGGAGGGATTCCAGGTGGTCGCCGCCACGGAAAAGAGCCGCAAACTGCTTTACGATGCCGACTTCCGCCGTCCGACGGTCCTCGTCATGGGGGCCGAAGACACCGGCATCTCGAAGGAGGTGCTGAAACTCTGCGACGAGCAGCTGGCCATTCCGATGATCGGCCACATCGAGTCGTTGAACGTCTCGGCCGCTGCGGCCGTGATGCTCTTCGAGGTCGTGCGCCAGCGCATCGGCGAGTGATTCCGGAGCGAGTGCTGCTTGTCCGGACCGAACCTCCGCAAGCCCCCGAGTAGGGTGCCGCCCGAGGACGTTTGTCCGCCCGTTTTTTGACAACCGAAATAATTCATTGCCATGAAGTGGAATCTCCGTGAACGCATGAAAGAATTCCGGGAGGGATTCGTGACCGTTTTGCGCCGGCATCCCTTGGAGTTGTTGCTCCTGCTGGCGCTGACCGTGACGCTGATCGTTTGTCTGGAAACCAACGAGGAGCCCAATGGCCCGCGGCTGTTGGTGCTGGGCTGGAGCGCGCTGCTGCTGCTCGTCGTCAACCGGTTGGTGGGACGGAGTGTTTGGCGCCGTATCTATTGGGTGGCCTGGGCGCCGTTCGTGCCGCTGTTCCTCTGGCCCGGGTTGCCCGAATGGGTCGTGTCCGGGCAGGCGATCATCACGCTGGCCATCCTGACGCCTCTGGTCCTGCTGGCCTCCCGGCGGGCCGTATCGAACGAACGCTTCGTGACCGATGCTCTCGTTTATCTACGTTCGGGCGTCTTGGCCATGCTCTTTGCCTACGTTGCCTACGGGCTCTTCGAGGTGATTCTCTGGTCGGCGGCCTATATCTTCGGCTTCAGCGACGCCCGCTGGGTGGCGCATCTCTCCACCGATCTTCTCGTCGTGACACAGTTCCTCGCCGCGCCGACGCTCTTCATGATGATGCTCGACCGTTGGGACGAAGCTCGCTTCGGGTCGTCGCGTGTCCTGGAAGTGCTGCTGAACTGGGTTGTCACGCCCGCCGTGGTCATCTATGCCGCCATCCTCTATCTCTACCTGCTGAAGATCCTCTTCACCTGGACGCTGCCCGACGGCGGGGTGGCCTATCTGGTCTTCGGGTTTACGATCGCCACACTGCTGGTCAAGGCCCTGCGGCTGCCTCTCGCAAAACGGACCCTCGACTGGTTCTACGATCGGTTCAGCCTCCTGGCGCTGCCCCTCGTGGCGCTGTTTTGGGTCGGGGTCGCCCGCCGCGTGGGTGAATACGGCCTCACAGTGCCGCGGATCTATCTCGTGGTCTGCGGCGTGGTGATGACCTGCTGTATCGGGCTTTTTCTTTCGCGCCGTGCGGGTCGTTACCTCTGGGTCGTGCTGGCGGCGTTGGTCTCCTTTGCCGCCGTGGCCTATATTCCGGCGCTGGAGCCCGAACGCGCCGCCCTGCATTCGCAGTCGCAGCGTGTCGAACGGATTGCCGCACGCCTCGGACGCCTCGATGCGACGACCGGACATCTCTCGCTCGCACCCGCCTCGATGGCCGATACGGCCCGTCGGAAGGAGTACCGTGAACTGTACGAGGCGCTGGTGTATGTCGAGCGCGACAGCGCCACGTTCGCCCGCTTCGGACTGGAACGGGCGAACGAGCTGGTGGATATTCTCCCCGCGGTGATGCACGATTATGTACAATGGGGTTGGCAGCAAACTCTCGAGGAGGTGGTTGCGGCGAATCCCTCTGTCGAGGTCTATTTGCCTCAAAATGCCGGGTTTGAGGTTGATGGCAGTTACCCGCGCTGTTATGTCAATCTGACCGTATGGAATCCTGAAGGCTACTCCTTCGACAACGATACGTTGCGGTTCTACCTCGGTGAGGAGCATCCCTTGCTGGAGATTTCGGGTGCTGAGATGCTGAAAAAACAGCTCGCAAAGAGCTGTTTCGATCTCTCGGCGGGTTTGGAACCCTCCCGTGAACAGTCGTTGCGCCTGCTGGACTACCGTGACGATCGCTGCTGCATCCTCTTCGATCATCTCTCGGTCGAACGGCGTGATTCGGTGGACGTAATTACCTCGCTGACGGTGCATTCCCTGTGGCTGCGATGATCGGGTGGGGAGATGTGTTCGAAGGACTCGGAAAGCTCGGGCGGCGCGTCCGCGCCGGACGGGACAACGAATCCGAAGGGGCGGAAGAGACCGGGCGGATCGGAGAAACCGGGGATGCGAATCGTCCGGACCGGGCTGTGCGGAACGGTGAGGCTTCACGGAAGGGAAAGTTGCAGGCCGGTGGACCGACTCGGCAACCTGCTCGGACCGGAGCGACAGGTCGGACGGCCCGAGTCGGAACGAATGCACGCACGGAGAGGGTCGAGACGTTTGACCATCCCCGTTTGGGTGAAGTGACCCTTGCACAGTCGCCCCGGGCCCGGCGCGTCTCGATCCGCGTGCAGGGCACGGGAGCCGTGCGGCTCTCGTACCCCTTCGGGGTGTCGCGGCGGCGGGCGCTGGAATTTCTGGAGGAGAAGATCGCCTGGATCCTTGCCGCCCGGGAGCGGATGGCCCGTAAGCGGGCCGCCCTGCCGCCGCAACTCCCGCCCGCGGAGCGGAAAGCCCGGATCGAGGAGCTGCGCCGGGCCGCCAAGGCTGACCTCCCGGAGCGGATTGCCCGGCTGTCGGCTGAAACGGGTCTTCGTTACGAAAAACTCTCGATCCGTGCCTCGCGCACGAAGTGGGGGAGTTGCTCGGGCCGGAACCACATCTCGCTGAGCCTTTTTCTGATGACGCTGCCCGAACCGCTGCGTGATTTCGTCATCCTTCATGAACTTTGCCATACGGTCCATCACAACCATTCGGAGCGCTTTCATGCGTTGCTGGACCGTCTGACCGGAGGTCGCGAAAAGGAGTTCAACCGCGAACTGCGGCACTACGCGATTCTCTGACGGGGCGGCGGAATTGATTGCGTTCCGAGGAGAGGAGCTCGGTCGGGAGGCTGCGTTCCTAAAAAAGGACGCCCGGCACAGGCCGGGCGTCCGTCATATCTGCAGGCAGGCGGATTATTCGTATACAAAAGTGAATGTGGTTGTTTGGGTATCTACTTCCAACATTCCCAAGCATGAATCTACTCCACCTTTAGAACTCCATTCTGCGCTTGTGACATAACCATCTTTATCGAATGTGTACGAGATATCAACAGTTGCTGTAATTTCGCCCGCAGGGCCCATGAGATTGACGGTCGAGGGAAGAGCTGTTGTAGCTTGACCTGCCAAATTCAAGAGGATAGCCAGCATTTGATCATCTGCAAAGTCTGAACCTTGAGTCATCAGGATGATTTTGGCAATATCAACTCCAAAAATGGAATTCTGTTGTACTTCGGTGCCATACGTGAAAATAGAGCCCGGATCTGGCCAGTTACTCTGAATTACACTCATAAATTTGCCGCTATCGTATACGAGCGTGATCTCTGGACTCTCATCCGGATTGTTCGTGCTTTTCCACAGATTCCCTTCGTATGCCCAAGTATATCGAGAATCCGAGGTTCCGGAAGAGGTTTGCCAAATTATGTCCGATTTAGTGATTCGGTTGTTCTCCAATGTCCAGGTAAAGGACTGCATGCCATCCGCACCTTCCACAATTTGTTTGTTTGCACCTGAAATCTGGTTGTCATCTACCTGAATGGCATACCATTCACCGGTTAAATCATAACTTGGGTTCTCTTGGCTGCAACTGGTCGGATTCCCATTTGAATCGTATGTGATTGAATATGACAGGGGCAATCCTAATATCATGTCGGCATATGCTTGAGCCATAGCTTCATCCTGTCCTGTCAGATTAAGAAGATACTCGACCAAATCATCTTTGGTCATGTCTTTGAGCGTAGTATTGTTGTCCTTTTTGAGGCTCTTTAACCGTTTGTAGGGGGCGGCCGGGACAGCCTCGGCGATGACCCATTCGTCGTTGCCCTGCGTGAGGATCACATCATAGGTGCCGGCGGCCAGCCCCTCCGGAATCGTGCACGAGACGCCGGAGCCCGAGAGCGATACTTCCAATTCGGTCCGTGCCTGGTCGGCGGTGTTCGCCAGTACGATGCCCATATCTTCCGAGAAACCGATGCCTTCGATGGCAAGAGCCTCGTTCAGACGGATGGCTTCCGGCAGGATGATGTTCAATACCGGGCACTCCTTGTCCGCAGCAGTAGAGAGCGTTACCGTGCCGATCTCCCAGCTTCCGTCCTGGTAGAGAATGACGGTATACGATCCCGGCGTCAAGGTGGCGGGAACCGTTCCCGTAAAGCCCGATGCGGTGATCTCGGGATCCTCGAGTTTGGCCTCCGTTCCCGAAGCGTTGCGCAAGGCGATCTCGGCCGTGGCTGCGAAGCCCTGACCCGCAATGGTCATCTCTTCACCGATCTCGGCCGTGGCCGGAACCATGCATGCCACCGGACAGCTTGCCCCCGTGTCTTCGTCGTCGTTGTTACATGCCGGCGTGAACGTCATCGCGCCTCCCGCCAGCAACAAAAGCCATAATTTCTTCATGGTTTCAGATTTTTGAGGTTAAACAGAGAATAAGAGAGTATATGGATAGCGTGAAATCTTCAGAGACCTTTCAACTTTTCAAGATAGGCTTCGATACCTTCGGAAGAGGGTCGCAGCATGTCGGACTGGACGATATGTCCCTCCTTGTCCAGAAGAATGAACCGCGGAATGCTCTCCACACCGTAGTCTGCGGCAAAGCTGCTCGACGGTTCGAGCCACAGTTGCAGGCCGGGAAGCTGCTCCTCGTCGAGCGCCTTTTCCCATGCCTCGCGGTCTTTGTCGACCGAAAGCCCCAGGAAGAGAATCTCTTTTCCTTCAAAGCGTTCGGCCAGCCGTTTCAGATGCGGGAGTTCCTGTTTGCAGGGTCCGCACCACGAAGCCCAGAGGTCGATGTAGAGGTATTTGCCCTGCAGGTCGGAAAGCGTGTAGCTGCGGCCTGTGCGGTCCGTCGCCGTAAAGTCCGGTGAGGGACGTCCGGCCGCCGTCAAATCGTGACGTGCAATCTCGGCCCGGTAGTCGGCGAGCATCTGCGGATCGGTCAGATAGCTGTTGGCCAGGTTCTGCAGCTCCCCGGTGTTGCGAACCCCTTCGGTCTGAAGGTATTCGAGCGCCAGCGATCGCAGCATGGCCTGCTTGGCTCTCCCCTCGGGAAAACGCTCCCCGATATAACGCATCGTGGCGACCGTGCGCTCGTAGGAATTGTCGATTGAAACCCCTTCGTCGCGCAGCAGCAACGGAATGGCGAAGCGCAGGAAATCCCGGTATTCGGGAACATCGGCCAACTCTTCACGGGCGACAGTCAGTCCACGGACAGAATCCGTCAGCGGCTGCCCGACACGGAAGGTCGTGTCGCCGCTCATCATCTGATGTCCCATTTCGTAGACCAGCAGCGGCTGTGCATAGGCATAGCGCAGGCGCAGGCGTTCGATGCGTGCGAAATCCGGACACAGCGAATCGAGATTCCGGGCTTCGAGCAGGCGGATGATTCCGTCGGTGCGCTCCCGGAGCCCCCGGGTAAAGTCATCCCACGAAACCTCATAGGAGGGTGCTTCGGGGAGGGTTGTCGTGCGCAGATAGTCGTTTGCCGCGCGGTTCGCCCCCTCGACTTCGAGACTCTCGGCGAAGTGAAGTCCGTCGAAACGGACCGTGGCACCGTCGCCGCGTTGCAGGAAGATCGGACGCAGTTGCTCGCCATAGACGAGTCGCCCGTAGAGGTACTCGACGCCCTCGGGCAGTGTGATCGTCGCACGTCCGTGTTTGTCGAGTTCGGCCGTGTAGGCGGTCGAGCGGTCGACAAGCAGCCCGACGTTCGAAAGCGTCGGATTCGTGACTTCGATGTCCAGTGTTGTTCCGGCAGAGGGGCGTGATGTGCAGGCTGCGCCCAGAAACGCCGACAACGCAATGATCAACAATTTTTTCATGGTTCAGTATGACAATTATTCCTTATAGGCTCTCTCCAAATCGGCTCCCAGCCAGCCGCCCCGGGCATTCAACTGCAGGATCCGGCCCTCGTCATCAACCAGAATCGAGGTCGGAACCGATCCGGTTTCGAAGGCGTTGAAGCTCTCTCGGGCGGCATCGTTGAACTGTCGCCAGGGCATGCGTTCCTCCGCGAGTGCCTGCATCCAGGCGTCGTGCTGGGTGTCGATCGAGATTCCGATGATGTCGAATCCCCGCCCGTGGTAACGGGCATAGGCCTCGCGCAGGTAGGGGATGTCGTCGCGGCACGGCGAGCACCACGAGGCCCACAACTCCACGAGCGTCCGGGAGCCCGGGCGCAGAAGCTCCGAAAGCCGGTGCGGTACACCTTGCGGGTCGGTTACGGTCAGATCGGGAAGCATTTCGCCGCGCAGCATCCGGCGCGAGCGGATCTGCTCCTCGAGGTGGCGTCCCGGAGCCGACATGCGGAGTGCCGGAGCAAGCCCTTCAAACAGCGTGGCGAGCGTGTCGCGCGACGGAGCCGCCGGGCTCCGGAGTACTTCGTCGTACAGACAGAGGCTCACGCCCGAAGTCGGATTGTTGCGGATATAGTCGATCTTGCCGTGAAGGATCCGCTCGTCGAGCTGCGTGATTCGACGGGCCAGATCGATCCCTTCCTGACGCTCCGCGCGGTGGTAGAAGGTTTCGACGTAATCGTCGAAAAGACGCCCGGACTCTTCGCTCAGCGGAGCGATTGTTTGCCGGAATGCCCGTAGAGCCTCCTGTGAGGCTCCGCCCGAGAGGGAGAAGTGCGGATTGCCCTGTCGCGTGTCGCAGTGTGCGACGACCTGCGTGCTGTCGAGCAGTACGTCGAACGAGGGCCGGGTGTCGCGTGCCGTACGATTGTTCGGATCGAGGTAGACGACGGCCCGGCAACGGCGCGGTGTCGTCAGCTCGCCCTGCAGGCGGAACCGTCCGTCGGAGACGGTCGTGCTGTCGAGCGCCTCGGCCTCTCCGGCGTCCACGGCATAAAGCACCACTGTTTTGCCCTCCCACACCTCGGGAACTTCGCCCAGAAGCGTGTAGTTGCGTTGCGGACCGCAGGCCGTTGCGGCGAGCCCGGCGGCCAGGATGAGGGCGACTCTTTTCGAAGGTTGTTTCATGACGTTTCGGGATTATTTCAGCATTTCACGATAGGTGACATCGACGATACGGCCCAGTCCCGTGTAGACTGCGGGCGTTACGTTGCGGAAGTCGCCGTTGGAATCGAATCCTTCGTAGATCCGCAGCGTTCCCGACTCTCCTTTCACACTCCCGACTACCAGGTCGTACGAGCGGTTGAGATTCTCGCTGTATCGGTAGATGTTGAACTTCAGACAGGTGATCTCTTCGCCCGGAAGCGAGAACTGTTGCGTGGTCTGCACGGGCGTCTGTGACAGATCGACGGCGTAGACCGTGCCGCCGACGGCATAGTACATCATGCTGCGCAGCGAACTGAAGGCGAACTGTGTGGCCTGTGCAATCTCCGGACAGGCCGACAGATCGGCCCAGGCGGCGCGCCCCAGGGCAAAGGCCGGGCCTCCCAGGTTGACGACACTCCACAACTCGCCGAGCTGCGTGCCGTAGAGCGTATATTCCGCCCCGTCGTGCAGTACGGTGTAGGTGATTCCCGTTCCGGTGTTGTTGGGATCGTACTTCGTGTTCTCCATCCAGACGAAATCCTTGCCTTGCGGAAATTCCTCGAAGGCCGTACCGATCACCTTGCCGCCGTTGTCCATCTCCGCGAGCAGCGTGATCAGATCGTTCATTTCGTGCAGGGCCTCGTATCCTCCTACGTCGCTGCTCCGCAGATTCGGGGCATAGGCCATAAAACGTTTGTTGTCCAGATCGTAGAGCATGGCGGCCGGCACCATGATGTTCTGGGTCGAGATGTTGGTGCCGACGACCGGTGCGGCATGGAACGAGGCGCCGGTGACGGGGCCGAAGAGCCCGATACCCACCAGACATTCGGCGTAGTAGACCTTTCCGTCGGCAACCATCATCTTGGCGGCCGTCACGTCGGTGATGGCCTCCGGGGCCGGAGTGTCCGAATTCCCCATTTCGTATTGCAGCCGATACTCCTCCTTCCAGGCAAAGCCGCTGCGCCCCAGCCGGGTGGCACCGTCGCCCGTAAGCAGGTAGTAGGGGGATTCACCGTCGACGAAGCGCGACCATTGGATGCGATAGGGATTCCGCATCTCGGGCATGCCGTTTTCGGCCAGCACGTCGAGGTAGGTCTCGTTCGTGACCTTCGAGACCATGTCCAGCCGGGCCCGGTTTTCGGCCCCCTCGGCACAGAGAACCATCCATCCTTCGGAGGTCGATTCGCTTACCTGCAGGTTGTATTCCGCCTGCCAGAAGACTCCCGAGGCACGTTCGATCACCCGGAACAGCAGCAGATAACTCCCCGGCAGCAACTCCACGTCGTACTCCAGATCGCGCGTTTCGGCCAGCAGCGTCATCGTCGGATTGTCGTTCTGTGAGAGAGCCCGCCATTCGAAGGCGTAGTCGCTCGCCGGGAAGTCGTTTTCTCCCAGGTCGGGCCGGAGTTCCAGCCGGGCGTGTGTCAGTACGGCGAGATCCGTCTCGATGCCCGTGATGACGGGCTCGGTCAGCGCATGGTAGTCGTAGTTTCCCAGGTCGCCGGCGCATGCGGTCAACAATACCCCCGCAGCCGTTCCTGGTCGAGGACGTAGTTGGTCATCGTGCTCTGGATGTACATCCATTTGGCCGAGGAGATCTTGCCCTCTTCGTTGAAATCCGCACGTGCGATCTGCATCACGTCGCAGATGAGTTCGAACTTCTGCTGCGAGAAGTCTCCGATGAAGAGTTCCTGCCAGCCTGCGGGCGGAGCCGTGAACTGGTCGGAGAAGAGGATCGTGTAACGGACCGTCGAAACGGTGTCGCCTCCCGACTGGATCTGTTCCGTAAAGGGGATGCAGAAGTAGTCGTTGGCCGCGAGTTCGATAACAAGACGCTTGGTCATGCTTTTCAGCTCCTCCGTGCGGTAGAGCGTGATCGGAAAGTCGAACCAGGTGGCATTGGCTGGCAGGAGAGCCTCTTCCGCCATCGTATAGTCTACACCTTCGACGGCATCCGGCGAGGAGATCCGCAGATTCACCGGACGAGGCGTTTGCGACAACCGGCCCAGTTGCTGGATCCGTACCGGAACCTCCATCTGGTCGAGATCCTCATAGACGAACGTGTAGGAGGCCGTATCGATGAGCATGCCGTTGTTCTGCTGGTTGTTGAAATAGACGCCCTCGATCGCCCCGAAGTGTTCGGGAAGGCTCTCGCGGCAACCCGTCGCCAGAAGCGCCAGGATGAGAAGGGTGTGTATCGTATGCTGTTTCATGTCCGTAGTGTGCTATTGGATGTTGTCGGTTTCGGAGTCGGGCAGCGGTACGACGAAGACATTGTTGCTCGGCAGCGTATTCTGACTCGCTGTCGCCGAGCGGATGATCGTTGTGTAGAGCCGCTTGTAGAGGTAGAAGAGCTGTCCTTCGCCGTAGAGTTCTCGGATGTACTCATAGATGAGCAGCTCCTGCGTGAGACTCTGCAGCGAGGTGCTGATTCCCCGGTTGCGGCGCAGCATGTTGACGTACGAGGTGCCGTTGTTCAGATTGTCCGACTGGGCCTCGGCTGCGATGAGGTACATCTCTCCCAGCCGCAACATCGGGATCATCGTGTTTTCGATCGCCCCGCTGTTCTCCATGTCGGCGTATTTGTAGAAATAGCGGTTTGAGCCCGAGGTGCTCCAACCCACCCGGTTGCGATAATCGTCCTGATAGCCTCCGGTGGTCTGGCCCCCGCCGTAGATCACCTGGTTGATGAGGGCCGACTCCATCTTGAAGACGAAGGTCGTGCGTGAGGGGCTGAAGTAGTCGAGAAAGATCTGGTTGCGGCTGCTGTGCGAGAGCGCAAAGAGCACTTCGGAGGAGAAGATCCGGTCGGGATCCTCCGTTCCTACGACCGCCGCACGCTCCACGAAGGGGAAGATCCCCTTGTCGGCGGCACGGATTACCTCCAGCGCCCGGTTGAAAGCCTCCGTACGGTTCCCGGCATAGAGCTGTACCCGGGCTTCGAGCGCCGTGACGGCGTAATAGTTCAGCCGCAGGGCCCGGTAGCGCAGGAACGACGAGCCGCCGCTCGGATCGGCACTCATGAGTGTCCCTTCGGTGATGACCGGATCGCCGGCCAGCTCCGTCCGGGCCCGGGTCAGATCGGCAAGTATGCGGGAGATCACCTCGCTGGCGGCCAGTTGTGGTTCGGGGGTCGTCGTGCGCGAGGTGTAGTAGGGGATCGAAAGGGCCTCGGGATGCTGCGAGTAGACCGGGCCGAAAAGCCGCAGCAGGTCGAAGTGCAGCATGGCCCGCAAGGCCAGCGCCTCGCCGCGGATGATTGCGGCATGTCCTGTGGTGAAGAGCTCCTCGCGCCCCTCGAGTCCCTCGAGGAGCTTGTTGCAGTTCAGGATCAGCGAATAGGCTTTGTTCCACGTTGCGTCGAGGCGGTCGCGCCAATAGTCACTCGCATAGTTGTAGCGTTTCAGATCGGGGTAGTTGCTCCATTTCACGGCATCGTCGCCGATCTCGTAGGCGCCGCCCATCACCTCGATCATCTCGGGGCCGAGCGAGGCGCCGTAGAGCTCCGTCGAACAGAGCTCGATGTAGATGCCGTTGAGCAGCTTCTGGAATCCCTCCTCCGAACTGAAGAGCTGTTCTTCGGAGATCTGGTCGTAGGGTTGTACGTCGAGCCATTGGCTGCATCCGCTGCCGAATGTTACGGCAGCAATCAGTGAGGTCGTTATGATGAAGTGTTTCATGGTCTTCGGATTTTGGCGTGAGCGGTTCTCAGAAGGTGGCCGATATGGAGAGTGAAACCGTGCGGGCGAAGGGGTAGTCGATACCCCGTTCGTTCTTGACGGTCGAGAGGCGGAACATGTCGTTCATGTAAGCCTGCACGGTCAGCGCCGAGAGCCCGAGGCGTTTGACGAACTTCTGGGTGAATTCATACCCTACGGAGAAGGATTCTCCCTCGATGTAGTTCTCGTCCATGACGAAACGCGACGACTTGTCGGTCTTCTGTACGAGCGAGATCCCCTTGAAGTAGGCTTCGCGGTTGTCGGGCGACCAGCGGTCGTAGAGGGCCCGCTTATCCTGGTTCTGGTAGACGTCTGCCGTGGAGATGTTTTCGACCTTCTCGAAGAGCGACGTGTTGAAGATCTGCCCGCCCAGGGCGTAGCGGAAGTAGGCGCCCAGCGAGAAGCCCTTGTAGTAGAAGGTCGTGCCGAGGACTCCTTCGATCTTGGGCTCCGTGTCGCCCAGCACCACCTCGTCGGCCGTGTCGTAGGTGAACGAGTAGCTGCCGTCCTTCTTGATGAAGAGCTCCTTGCCCGTAGCGGGGTCGATGCCAGCCGACCGCACGCCCCAGATGGCCGTGGGGCTGCCGCCGTCGTAGTAGCGGGTCGTGCCGGAGAGCGAATTCTTACCCTCCTCGTTGAGTGAGGCGAAGGCGTTGCCGATCTTCGCATAACGCGCCTTGGCATGGGTGCCGTTGAGGCTGATGTTCCAGTTGATGCGCTCCTCGGGACGGTAGATGGGCTACACCTTCAGGGTCAGTTCCACACCGTTTGTCTTCTGCTGTCCGGCATTCATGGCCAGCGACGTGATACCCATCGATCCCGGCGTGGTGATGATCGCCAGCAGCGGGTCGGTGATCTTCACGTAATAGTCGAACGTCAGATTGATCCGGTTGCCCCACAGCGTGGCATCCACTCCGGCGTTGTAGTTGATCGTCTGCTGCCAGGCCAGATCCTCGTTCCCGAGTTGGTTCAGAACCACGCCCGTGCCGAAGATGTTGGTCATCCAGCCGTTGAAGACGTAGGTCGAGAAGGCCTGGTAGGCCGCGAAGTTCTGGTTGCCGGGATTTCCTGCCGAGGCCCGGAGTTTGAGCAGCTGGAAGAGACGGGTTCCGCGCATGAAACGCTCGTTGTGGATGTTCCAGCCGATTCCCGCCGACCAGGTGGTCCGGAAGCGGTTGTTCGTGCCGAACATCGAGGCACCGTCGCTGCGGTAGTTCACGTCGATCAGATAGCGGTTGTCGTAGGCATAGCCTCCGTTGAAGTAGAAGCTTGCCGCACGGGTCTGGGTCTGGGTATAGGTCGATTTCCCGCCTTCGGGATATCCGTTGGCGAACGACGGAGCGCCGAACTGGTCGTCGGTGAAGCCGTTGGCCTTGTATCCGTTCATGACCGACTTGTTCGAACTGAAGTTGAAGCCCGCCACGGCATTGACCATGTGCTTGCCGCCGAACAGACGTCCGTAGGTGGCCGTGATGTCGCCTTCGTAGCTGGTGCTCTTGGTCAGTGAGTGGGTGTAGAGTCCCTTTTCGGTCTCTTCCTTGTCGTCGAAGTCCGTGTGCTGCGGCGAAAGGCGGCTTTCGCTCGTACCGCTCGAGTGGGTGATGCCGAATTTGCCTCTGACGCGGAAATCATCCATGACGAACCATTCGAGGATGAAGTTGTTCGTGAAACCCACCTTGTCCCCCTTGTCGTAGTTGTTCAGGTGGGCATTCCAGAGCGGGTTGCCGATCGCTTCGGTCTCACCGGTCTGTTCGTTCCGGTAGTAATAGAGATACTTCTCGATCTGCCCCTCGTCGTTGGTCTTCTTGTAGTAGGGGTTGGCGGCGGCATACTCCGCAAAGGAGACCGTCGGATCGTTCGTCTTCTGATAGTCGATCGTGAGTTTGTTGCTGAACTGGAATTTTCCGGTACGGTAGATCAGGTCGATGTTGCCGCCGATGGTCTCCCGGTCGGACCCCTTCATCACACCCTGCACGCCGCCGTAGCTCAGGCCGATTCCGTAGCGGATCTTCTCTTCACCGCCTTCGGCGTAGAGGTTGTGCTTGTGGGTGAATCCCGTGCGCAGGGGCTCGCTCAGCCAGTAGGTGTCGATGCCCTGGGCGATGCCCTTGAGTCGTTCGTTGCGCAGGTTGTACAGCCGCAACTGGTTCGAGAGGTCGGTGTTGTCGGTGTAGACGCCGGCCAGGGTTTCGGATTGCAGCTTCTCGGCGGCGTTCATCAGGTTGTAGTCCGTCAGATCGGCCGTCGTGATGCTGAAGTCACCCTTGTAGGAGAGTTGCAGACGCCCCCGCTCGGGCATCTTGGTCGCGATGACCACCACACCGTTCGAGGCCTTCGAACCGTAGATGGCCGTCGAGGCGGCATCCTTGAGCAGTGTTACCGACGCCACGCGGTTCATGTTGAGGTTCATGACCGTTTCGAGCGTCGTTTCGAATCCGTCGAGGATGAAGAGCGGCTGGTTGGGATCCGTTCCGTACTCCTCCTTGAGCCCCACGACGCTGCTCTTGCCGCGGATCTCGAAATCGGGCATGCGGTTGGGGTCCGAACCGAACTGGACACTCTCGGTGATCTTGAACGACGGGTCGAGCGTGGCCAGACTCTGCAGCTCGCTCTGGGTGCCGACGGCCATCAGCTCCTTGCTCTTGAACGTGGTGGCGGAACCTGTAAAACTCTCCTTCTTGCGCTGGTAGACACCCGTCACGACCACGTCGCCGACCTCGACGGCCGACTGCATGAGTTTGACCTCGCGGAATTCCGCCTCGTTGCGGCCGTTGAAGTGCCGCACGTGGGGTTCGTATCCGACGAACGAGAAGAGTACGTTGTAGATTCCCTGCGGAAGGGTCAGCGACCATTTGCCCTCGGCGTCCGTGGCCGTGCCGACCGTCGAACCCTCGACGACGACCGTTACGCCGACCATCGGTTCTCGGTTGCCCGCATCACGGACCACCCCTTCGAGCGTAATGTGTTGATCTTTCTCCGCGCTCTGCGTCGATTGCTTCTCCGCAGGACGGTTATAGACGACGATCGTCCGCTCCTGGATCCGGGCGGCGAAGGGTGTGCCGGCAAAGAGGTCGTCGAGGACCTCCTGCAGCGGCGTGTTGTTGTAGGTGGTGTCGATGCGTTTGTCGATGTCGTGCAGCTGCCCCGAATTGTAGAAGAATTCGTACCCCACGGCGTTGCTGACACGGCGCAGCGCCTCACTGAGCGTGACCCCCTCCAACCGGAATGTCACACGCGGAGTCTGGGCCGCAGCCGTCGCGGGCAACCAGGCCACGAACAGCAACAGCAACAGAATTTTACGAAGGCTGGAACCCCCCCCCGAGGCGGGATGTGGTCCATGTTCTCTCCATCATTTTGTGGATCTCTTTATTTAACGGGTTGTTCGTATCGTGTTCGTTGAGTTGTCGCATGTTTTTCAGCGGAGATGCATCACGCCGTCGATTACCTCGCAGCGGATGCCGGTTGTGCCGGCCAGCAGGTCGAGGATGTAGTCGATGCCACGTTCGCGGCGGATTTTGCCCGAGAAGGTGTAGCCTCGCAGCGCCTCGGCCACGACGATGCGGATTCCGTAGGTGCGTTCGAACCGTTCGGCAAGCCGCCACAACGGCTCGGCCTCGAACCACAGCCACCCTTCGGTCCAGGCGGCATAAGCTTCGCCATCCACCTCGCGGACCGAGGTCGCCTCCGTGTTGCAGTCGAACCGTACCTGCTGGTCGGGGGTCAGTTCGAGGGGATCGGCGTTTTCGGCCGCACGGTAAGCGATCCGTCCCTCGACGAGCGTGGTGACGTGTTCGCTCTCGTCGGCATAGGCGTGGACATTGAAGCGGGTTCCCAGCACCCGGATGCTCTCTCCGCCCGGAATCTCCACCCGGAAGGGACGGCACGTATCGCGTTGTACGTCGAAGAAGGCCTCACCCGTGAGGAGGACTTTCCGCTCGTCGAGCCCCTCGAACGAGGCCGGGTATTCGAACGTCGAGCCGGCATTGAGCCAGACTTCGGTGCCGTCGGCGAGCGTCAGGTGGAACTCCTTGCCGGCGGGCACCTCGATTTTCATCCGTTGCCGGGCCGCCAGGGCTATGCGTTCGTTTCCGGTTTCGAGCGCCACCTCTCCACTTTGGGCGCCATCCAGACGGACCGCCTGTTCGAGGTTCATGCGACGACCGTCGTCGGTGCTCATCACCACCTGTTGCCGGTCGATCTCGACACCCATCCGTGCCAGTTGCTCGAAGGCGTCGGGGGCCTTCGGTTCCGGCCCTCCGACCAGCAATACGGCGGCCGCCATGACGGCTGCGGCCATGCTCGCCGCGGCGATTCCTCGGATTCGTTTGATGCGGATTCTGCGGCGGATGCGATCCTGCAGATCGGCATAATCCCGTTCGTCGGGATGTTGCGGTTCATTTCCGGCTGTTTGCTGCCAGAGTTGGTCGAGCAGTTCCTCCTCCTGAGCGTCGATCTTCCGACGCGGGATACGGGGGGTCTCCATATTCATTCGGTAACTATCTTTCTTTATCGAATAAATACGGCAGAGGGTAAAACTACGTACTGAAAAATCGGATTTTTTTCAGATTTTTTTGATTTCACCCCGCAGACGGCGCAGGGCCTTGTAGAGAATCGTCTCCACGGTACGACGCGAGATCGAGAGTTCGGAGGCGATGGCGGCGTGTTTCTTCTGTTCGAAATAGTTCATCTCCACGACGCGGCGGCTTTGGTGTGGAAGCCGGGCGATGGCCGGCAGAAGCAACTCCTCCGGTCGCTCGTTCTCCGCCTCGTCGGGATTCTCCGAGAGACTCTCGACGGAGTTTTGGGCCTTGAGGAGCTCTTGGCGGCGGAGGCGGATGGCCCGTCGTTGGCACTCCCGGAGGGCATTGTTGTGGGTAGCCCGCAGCAGGTAGTTGCGCAGGGATTTCTCTTCGTCCAGATGCCGGCGGTTGAGCCAGAGTGTGACGAAGAGCTCCTGAACGAGTTCGCGGGCATCGACCTCGTTGTGGAGAATCGTTTCGGCGTAGCGTCGCAACGTTTCGCTCCAGGCCATGTAGACCGCCTTGAAAGCCGCTTCATTCCCGGATTTCAAGGCAAGCACCGTCCGGCGATTGTCCGATATGTCGAATGAATCACCCATTTTTCTAACCTAACCTGCATCGCAAATATACGGATTCTGTGTGAAAAGGCAAGAATCCCGGCATTTTTTGTCCTTCCCGGCAACGGTTTCGGGCAGACTGCGCGGCGCCTCGGCGTTCGAACGTCCTCAACGGAGAAGATCCTCGGAACGGCTCTCCTCCGTGATGTTGACGGCCCGTTCCGCCCTATGCGATGTTGTTTCGCTCTTTTCTGCAGGTGAGGCCCATGAAGAGGATCGCCAGCACGCAGGCTCCGATCAGCAGGACGAAGGTCCAGTCCCAGCCGGCACGGTCGGCCACCGTACCCAGAACGAGATTGGCCAGAATCGCCGTGCCGAGGAAATAGCCGAAGAAGCCTGTCAGTCCGGCGGCCGTCCCGGCGGCATTCTTCGGGGCCAGGTCCAGAGCCTGTACGCCGATCAGCATCACCGGCCCGTAGATGAAGAATCCGATGGCGATGAGCGACACGGTGACGATGACGTAGTTCGAGGAGAATTGCCAGTAGAGGAGGATGAAGAGTGCCACGACGGCCATGAAGAGGATCGTCGGAAGGGCTCTGCGCCCGTGGAAGAGGCGGTCGCTCATCCAGCCGCAGACGAGTGTTCCGGGAATGGCGGCGAATTCGTAGGCGAAATAGGCCCAGCCGGCCTGTTTGATGTCGTACCCCTGGGCTTCGCGCAGATAGGTCGGGGCCCAGTCCAGACATCCGTAACGCACCATGTAGACAAAGGCGTTTGCGATGGCGATGTACCACAACAGCCGGTTGTTCAGGACGTATCTGAAGAAGATCTCACGGGTTGTGAGGACCTCTTCCTGTCTGTCGCTGTAATCCTTCGGGAAGTCGTTGCGCCACCGCTCCACCGAAGGAAGACCGCACGATTGCGGGGTGTCGCGGATCAGGACATAGGCCGTCAGCGCGATCAGCAGGGCCACGACGGCCGGAAAGAGGTAGGTGCCGATCAGAAAGTAGAGCTCCGTGCGGCTGCCGTAGAACCAGCTCCCGAACCACATGGCCCCGTAGACGGCCATCGGCCCCACCAGAGCCCCTCCGACGTTATGTGCACAGTTCCAGATCGACATCTTCGTGCCGCGTTCGTTTTGCGAGAACCAATGGGTCATGACCCGCCCGCACGGGGGCCATCCCATGCCGTTGAACCATCCGACCAGAAAATTCAGTACGGCCATGATGACGATGGACAGCTGGCGGTGTTCGGGCCCCAGCATCGTTACGGGAACGATCATGAAGATCATCGAGAGAGCCGTCAGAACGAGTCCCAGGGGCAGGAAGACCCGGGCGTTGCTGCGGTCCGAGACGCTTCCCATAAGGAATTTCGACAGGGCGTAGGCCACGGCGTTCATCGACAGGACGATGCTCAGAGCTCCGGTATCGAAACCCAGTGCGGCCAGCTCCGGAATGGCCATCGAGAAGTTTTTGCGTACGAGATAAAAACCCGCATAGCCGATGAAGATGCCGATGAAGACCTGCAGACGCAGTTTACGGTATGTCGGGTCGATCCGATCCGCGGGCATTTCCGCCAGATAGGCCGGAGGTTGCAGTCGTTTCCACATGGCTTGTAAGGTTCAAGGTGCTTCCGGAACAGATTGCGGAAGCTGTTGTTTCGTGTCTTGACAAAAATAGGGATGTTTTTCTGCCGATCCAAACGAACTGGCCAATAAAAAGCATCGCATCACGCATGAACGAACTCGGCGGAATCTCACGCCGCAGCTCGGTCTCCGTGGTGGGGTCCTTTGCGGAGTCGGGTGGACGGCCTCGACCTGGAGTTCGGCCTGACGACGAACATGCTCGAGGCGACGCTCAACAACGCGAAGCTCGAGGCGTCGCAGTAGGTCATCCTCCTGGCCGACAGATATAGTGCGCCGGAACGCAGAAAGAGACGGGTGGAAGAAAAAACGGACGACAAACAGGGGCGTCCGCTTTTTGCGTGTCGTCGGTTCTGCCTTACTGTTTGAGCAGGGCCTGCAACCGTTCGGGATAATCCGTCGTAATGTAATCGACCCCCTGTTCGATGAAATATTTCATGTCCTCCTCGGAATCCACCGTCCAGACGTTGACCTCCAGTCCGAGCTCGTGGGCCTGTTGCACCCAATGGGGGTTCCGGCGCAGATTGCCCATCGAATAGTCGATGCCGGCCAGCCCCAACGCCTTGATGCTTTTGGGCGGCAGGTCGCCGTTCAGGTAGTAGATCTTCGTGTCGGGAAGCAGCTTCTTGAAGGCCAGGCAGGCGTTGATCGAGAAGGCGATGATGTCGGTTCGTTCCACCAGTTTGTGCTTGCGCAACGCCCGGACGATCTTTTCGGCGGCGAGGTCTTCGCGCCGGAGATCCGAGAGCGATTTCATTTCGAGGATCAGACGCGTGTCGGGCTTCGAGGCTACGAGCGAAAGATAATCATCCAGCGAGGGAATGTTCTCTTTCCCGTTGGGCAGTACGATCTGCATGATCTCTTTGGCCGAGGCCTTTTCCATGTCGATGTCGGTGCCCTGATATACACGGTCGTGGTTGACGATCAGACGGTCGTCGGCCGTGAGCCACACGTCGATCTCCGAACCGTAGACGCCGATCGAATCGGCCTTGGTGAAGGCGGTCAACGAGTTTTGGGCCGAGCCCGGAGCGGTCCAGTAACCGCGATGTGCGATGACTTTGGGTTGTGCGGCGGCGGTGCCTCCGGCAAACAGTACGGCGGCAGCCAGGATGAGCGGTTTGATCATGATGTTTGCAGATTTCGTGGATTGTTGTTGACTGCGAAGTCAAGACAAAGTTAACGAATATTTCCGGAATTACAAGTTACAAGGTGTGTTTTCTCCGTAAAAGCACTTTTCATGGCTTTGTCATCCCGGTTTTTGGGAGCTTCGGAGGCTCTTTTGACAAATTTTTACCCTTAATTGAAACAAAAAAACGTACGAAGCTGCGGATTTTTTCCTATCTTCGTGCAACTTGAATCACTTAAACCATAAATAGAACCATGAAAGAAAAAGTAAGCAAGAAATTCCAGGAACTTTTCGGCGAAGGTGCAATTCTTTTCGCGTCGCCCGGACGTATCAACCTCATTGGTGAGCATACCGACTACAACGGAGGATTCGTCTTCCCGGGTGCCGTCGACAAGGGTATCGTCGCTGCAATCCGACTCAACGGTACGGACAAGGTCCGCGCCTATGCCTATGACCTGGGTGAATCCTCGGAGTTCGGACTGCGCGAGGAGGACAAACCGGCCGAAAGCTGGGCTCGCTATATCTTCGGAGTCTGCCGCGAGGTGCAGAAGCGCGGCGGCGTGATTGGCGGTTTCGATACGGTTTTTGCCGGAGATGTGCCTCTGGGTGCCGGCATGTCGTCGTCGGCAGCTCTGGAGTCGACCTTTGCCTTTGCGCTGAACGACCTCTTCAACTGCGGCATCGACAAGTTCGAGCTGGCCAAGATCGGTCAGTCCACCGAGCACAACTATTGCGGCGTGAACTGCGGCATCATGGACCAGTTTGCTTCGGTCTTCGGAAAGAAGGGCTGCCTGATGCGTCTGGACTGCCGTTCGCTGGAGTATGCCTACTTCCCGTTCGATCCGAAGGGATACCGTCTCGTGTTGGTGGATTCGCGGGTGAAGCATGAACTCGTCGGTTCGCCCTATAACGATCGCCGGGCTTCGTGCGAGCGCGTTGCCAAGGCGCTCGGTCAGGAGTTCCTGCGCGGTGCTACGATGGAGCAGCTGGATGCCATCAAGGATCAGATCTCCGAGGAGGATTACAAGCGCGCCCGTTATGTGATCGGTGAGGAGCGTCGGGTGCTCGACGTTTGCGATGCCCTTGAGAAGGGGGATTACGAGACCGTGGGCAAGCGGATGTACGAAACCCACTGGGGCATGTCGAAGGATTACGAAGTATCGTGCGAGGAGCTGGACTTCCTGGCCGAAGTCGCCGAGGAGTGCGGTGTGACGGGTTCGCGCATCATGGGTGGCGGATTCGGCGGTTGCACGATCAACCTCGTGAAGGATGAACTCTACGACCATTTCATCGCCACGGCCAAGGAGAAGTTCAACGCCAAGTACGGTCACGAGCCGCAGATCTACGATGTGGTGATCTCCGACGGTTCGCGCCGCCTGGAGTAGTTCCGCGCAGTCTGCTGTAAAACGAATCCCGGGCTTTTTCGAGAGCCCGGGATTCGTGTTTATGGAACAAAAGAAGTATAGTCCGTTGTTTTCTCGAAAATAGTTCCTATTTTTGTGACGTCGGGAAATCCGGCAGGAAGACATATTTTGATGAAAGTGTTTCGCTTTTATCCTTGGGTGGAAATCTGGTAAATTTCAATGAGTCAAGGGGAAGCAATAACACTCATCACTTGTATCGGTATGCGGTTTTCTATCCCTCCATACCGTACGAGTGTGGGGTATTGTTTATTTGACTCAAGGTTTACCAGAGCCTCCATCCAGATAAACGAACGGCTCCACACTTTCTTTTTTGATAATCCGCCTCGGGGCCGGACGGAGAATAAGAATTGTCTGTTATGAAAAGTTTGATGATGCTGACATCCGGCTTGTGTGCGGCGTTACTTCTGTTCGGATGTGAAAATGATGATTTGAAGAAGCGGGTCGATGACCTGGAAAACCGGGTGGAACAACTGGAAGAGTTTTGCCGCAGAATGAATGCCAATATCGAGGCGATTCAGTCCCTTGTCGATGTATTGTCCGAGGCGGATCGGATAACGGCAGTCGTCCCGGTTCGCAACGGGTCGGAGACGATCGGTTATACGATTACCTTCGAGAAAGGCGAGCCGATAACGATCTATCATGGAAAGAACGCCGTGGCTCCTGTCATTGGTATTCGACAGGATGTGGACGAGCGTTATTACTGGACACTCGACGGTGATTGGCTGTTGGATGACGAGGCTCGGAAGCTGCCGGTGAACGGCGAAGACGGAATGACTCCGCAATTGAAAATCGAGAAGGATTGCTGGTATGTTTCATACGACGGAACGAATTGGTCGGAGTTGGGAAAAGTCGCCGAAGGGGAGGATAACGGCATATTCCGCAGCGTGACGGCGGATGACGAGTATGCGTATTTCACATTGATCGACGGTACGGTACTTACCGTACCGCTTGTCGGTGAGGTCGCTGTGGATGTGATTTTGTTCGAAGATGATCTTGTCAAGAGTATATGTGTGTCCCGATGGGATACCGATAAGGACGGAGAACTCTCTGTCTCGGAAGCCGGAGCCGTTACCTCTCTGCGCAAGGCGTTCAATGCGAAACCGATTCGTCATTTCCGTGAATTCGCCTATTTTACAGGGGTTACGGCATTGGCTGAAAGTGAATTTTGCGATTGCGACGAACTCGAATCCATTGTTTTTCCGGCGAATCTGGCAACCATAGGGGATTGGGCTTTCAGTTGGTGCCTGTCGCTGACAAGCGTGGAATGCAAGGGTGAAAACCCGCCGACGATCGGTGCGGATATTTTCGACGGGATTCCCGCGTCGGATTATGTCATACGAGTTCCGGTTTCTGTGGTGGAACGTTATAAAACGGCGGCCGGGTGGAGTGATTACGCCTCTCAAATTGTCGCAGCGGAGTAGCGGCGTCTGTAAAAAGAGAGCAGCCTGCATCGTGCAGGCTGCTCTCTTTTCATTTTAAGATCTTTTGCAACAATATCTCGTCGCGGTAGCCTTCGGGCGTCCAGAGCCAGTCGCGTTTGGTGCCGACTTCCCGGAATCCCAATGAGCGAAACAGATGCAGACTTGCGGTGTTGTCCGCTCCGACGCTGCTCCATAGCTGGTGCAGGCGCAATCGTTCTCGGCCATATCGGCAGAGCACCTCCACCGCCTCGGCGGCATATCCCTGGCCTCGTTCCCCTTGATCGTAGATCAGGATCCCCAATCCGGCGCGACCATGGAGCGGGTCGTATTCGAACAGGTCCACCGTTCCGATTGTGCGGGACCTCTCCGACACCTCGATCATCAGACGCAACTGCCCCGTGCGGAAGAGATCTTCCCCTTTCAACTGCCTCTCGACAAAGTGTTCGATCTGCGCCCGCGAAAAGGGCTCCGTTGTGCCGCTTACGTTCCACACCGCAGGGTCGTTCTCCCACCTGTAAAGCACTTCGGCATCCTCGGGCTCCACGGCCCGCAAACGGATCCGTTGCCCCTGGAGCGTCATCGCAATCCGATGACCTTGTTGCGGATCAGCATCGCCACGCCCCAGGCATTGGCGTTCTCGCTCATCTTCGAGACGCGGAATTTCGTGTCCTTGTAGACCAGATTGAGCGAATATTTGTTCGTCGCCGATTTCAGCGGCAGCATGATGTAGTCGCCTGCTGCGGCGAGGTTGCCGCCCACGATCACCGTCTCGGGGTTGAACGTATTGATAAGGAACGCCACGGCCTTGCCGACCTTCTCTCCGGCCTCCTCGATGAGTTCGATCGAGAGGTTGTCATCGTTCTTCGCCGCGTTGATGATGTCGTCGATGTGGATGCTCTTCTGCTGGTCGTATTTCTCCTTGAGGATCGTGTTGACGCCCTTTTCGATCAGGTGGCACATCTTGTCTTCGATGGCGATACCCGATACTTCGGTCTCCAGACATCCCTTCTTGCCGCACGAGCAGATGATCTCGTTGTCGAAGAAGGGAATGTGTCCGAACTCTCCGGCAAATCCGCTCTTTCCGTAATAGAGCTGGCCGTCGACCACGATGCCGATGGCCACGCCGCGTCCCATGTGGAGATAGAGGACGTTGCTTTCGTCCTTCGACTTGCCGCAGGTGTATTCGGCATAACAGCGGGCGCGGGTGTCGTTCTCCAGCAGCACACGGATGCCGACCTTCTCTTCGATGATCTCGCGCAGCGACTGTTCGCTCGAGGTGAAGTATTTGTAGCTGCGGCCCGTGGTCGGATTGACGCGGCCGGTCATGCAGACGCCCAGTCCGAGGATCTTCCCGCGGTCGATCCCGCAGTTGGCGATGAAGTTTTCGATGTTCGCGCAGATGCGTTCGATGCACTGCGGGCGGTCGATGAGTTCGAACGTGGCGTCGTTCTCCTCCTTGATGATGTTGTTCTGCAGGTCGGTGATCAGAAAGCGCATGTTGTCGCGTCCGACGTTGACACCGGCGAAGTAGATGGCCGAATTGGCCAGTCCGAAGATGTTCGGGCGGCGGCCTCCCGGGGTCTCGACCTTGCCCAGATCGGTGACGATATTCTCATCGACGAGCTCCTGGACGAGTTTGGTGATCGTCGGGACGCTGATGTGCAACTCCTTGGTCAGTTCCGAGAGCGTGCATTCGCCGTTCACGGCCATGTGCGCGATGATGTTGCGCTTGATGATGCTGTTTTTGTGGGATATGCCCTTCAGGGCCTCGTCTTCGTGTTTGTTGAAAAATTCAGTGAGTGATGTCATCCTTCCAGGCTGTTTTTTAAGTAGCAATGCAAATATAGCGAGTTTATTTAAAAAATGCAAAAATTTTAATAAATATAATAAATTTTCGGTCTTTTCAAACAATAAAAAAATAACGACCTGTCAATCAGGTCGTTATTTTTTGTGAGAAGATCGTCTCTCAGCCGTTTACTCAGAGGGTCGATTTGGATTCGACATTTGCGTTTGCGTCGACCTTGCGGATCAGACCCTGGAGAACGGTGCCGGGGCCGAGTTCGGTGAACTCCGTCACGCCGTCGGCCAGCATGTTCTTGACGATGTAGGTCCAACGTACCGGAGCCGTCAGCTGGGCGATCAGATTGGCCTTGATGGCGGCGGGATCGGTATAGGGTTTTGCATCGACGTTCTGGTAGATCGGGCACGAGGGGGTCTGGAACGGTGCCTCGTGGATGGCCTTTTCGAGCTCCTGCTTGGCGGGCTCCATCAGCGGCGAGTGGAATGCTCCGCCGACCGGCAGACGCAGGGCGCGACGGGCTCCGGCAGCCTTTGCCTTCTCGCAGGCGGCCTCAACGGCCTCGACGGCACCCGAGATTACAAGCTGCCCCGGGCAGTTGTAGTTGGCAGCGACGACCACGCCGTCGATCGAAGCGCAGATCTCCTCGACGACCTTGTCCTCCAGACCGAGGATGGCGGCCATCGTTCCGGGCTGAGCCTCGCAGGCAGCCTGCATGGCCATGGCACGTTTCGAGACGAGCTTCAGACCGTCCTCGAACGACAGGGCTCCGGCTACGACCAGGGCCGAGAACTCACCCAGCGAGTGTCCGGCAACGGCATCGGGTTTTACGTCGAGGGCCTTGGCCATGATGACCGAGTGGAGGAATACGGCCGGCTGAGTGACTTTCGTCTGCTTGAGTTCGTCGTCCGTGCCGGCGAACATGATGTCGGTGATGCGGAAACCGAGTATTTCGTTGGCTTTTTCGAAGAGCTCTTTGGCTTCGGGAACATTGTCGTAGAGGTCTTTACCCATCCCGACGGCCTGGGCGCCCTGGCCCGGGAACACGTAAGCGTGCTTCATGATTTTCGTGTTTTTTGGTTTAGCGGATGCAAAGATACGAATTTATTTTCTAACTTTGCACCGCCAAGGTTCACAAAGGGCCGATCCCGAGTATGCAATTGCGTATGCAAGAGGTTGTAAGGCTCTGTGTGATGAAAAGGGAATGCCGTGAAAGTCGGCAGCAGTTCCCGCTGCTGTAAGTCCTGTTGAATGGTTGCGACACGCTGGCCACTGGTCCGGGGACCGGGAAGGCGTTGCGACAGGGACGAGCCAGAAGACCTGCCTTGCAACTTCCGGAAGGGAGAATCTTTTTTCGAGCGCATCTGCGGAGAACGGAGCATCGACAGAAGGGGGGGGGAGAGTGAAAGGGGAGAACGGGGCACCGGCCTCGGTTCGGTGAAGAGACCCCTGCGACATGTTGGGCGGACGGGTGCAGTTGTATGGGACGAGATTCGATTCCGGAAGAGCCGGGACCGGATTTTTTGTTTTTTATACTGTTTAACTTAAACCAAACAACTGTTGTTATGAAACGTTTTTTATTAGCTTCGGTTTTTGCACTGGTGGCGGCTGGAGCTTTTGTCGGCTGCTCGGATGACAAGGACGATGCTCCTATACCAGACAAGTATGATGTGATCTCGTTCAAGGATGCCCTGACCGATCCGGATGGTGGCGTCGTTCAACTCGGTGAAGGCGTGCTTGTCGGAGATATCTCCGGCGGTACTTTCCAGAACCTTTATTGGACAAAAAGTTTCAGCGGTTACGAGGATTATCTGCAGAACGGTGCCTTCAACGGGCGGTTGTTCGGAGCGGCGGATGGCTCGGTCTGGTTTGGCTCCTATTACTCTACGTCGAGTTATGGCGACTATTGGGGCGGTTTCGTCTTGAGCGGCACATTCGGGACAACGGCCACTGTATCTGACTATGCCTATCAGTTTACGGCTTGGGTCAACAAGGGTGTCGGCGACTCTTCGCGTTGTGCCATCGGTTATATTGATACCTATACAAATGGATATGCCGTCCCGACCGTGGAGTTGACCTCGCCCCGGACTATAGTCTCCTGCCATTTGGCCCCGTCGGCTATGGTGGCTCTCTATACGCCGACCGAGGTGTCGAAGGAAAACTTGTGGTTCAAGATGATCGTTACTGGTTATCTTGATGGAGCGGAGACCGGGAAGGCTGAATGCTTCCTGGTGGAGAACGGTACGGTAAAATCCGGTTGGAACGAGCTTGATCTTTCCAAATTGGGTAGGGTGGACAAATTGCTCTTTACGTTCGATTCGAATGATGTGGGAATTTCTGGTGTGAATACTCCGGGCTATTTTGCACTTGGCGGATTGACCTTTGTCAAGGAGTGATCGTCGTGAGCGCTGCATACGAAACCCCTGCAGGTATATGCCTGCGGGGGTTTCGTTTTTTTGCAGTCTTTGCGCAGAGAGCTTTCGCGCATGGGGACGGTCCGGTCCTGCACGCGATCAATAATCGTCGAGGTTGCGCCGGTGCAGAATATCCATATGTACGTAGTTGTTGCGGCGTGCCGGAGCGGTCCCCTTGATGATGCACTCGGCAAAGGCCGTCAGTGCGTGGTACGATTGCATGGGAATGTGTCGTGTCACAAGGTATTCGATATGCCCCTCCCGCAGGCTGGCCAGATTCCGGTCCAGGTCGTCGAAACCTACGACGATGCGGTTCGGGTCGGGGTTCCGCGCCAGATAGTCGTCGATCAGGAATACACGCGAATTGGTCATGGCGATGTGCCTGACCTCGGGATGCGAAGTGAAAAATGCGTCGAGCGTCCGGTAGGTCTCCTGCGGATCCTCGGGCGGGATGAACAGCGTGTGGATCCGGCATTGGGGGTAGTTCTCGTCGATGTAGTCGAGGAATCCGTGGCGGCGCGGTGCATTCGGGTCGGCCTTGTGTTTCGAGTCGCGGATCAGTCGGACCAGTGCGATCTCCTTTACATCGCAGCGTGTGGTCAGCAGAAAGGCGCCGAGAGCTCCGCTTTTGTGGGGATCCACGCCGTAGTAGAGCAGGTAGTTCAGGTCGTCGACCTTATTGTCCACGAAGGCATAGGGGATTCCCTGTGTTTCGAGCCTTTGCGCGAAACGGACGACCTCCTCCTTGAAGACGGCATTCGTGATGACTCCGGCCGGATGCTTCTCGAGAATCCGCTCGCAACACTGCAGGTAGGATTCGAGGTCGGTCTGGTCGTAGAGTTTGAATTCGAGGTTGAGGTTGTAGCCGGCCGTTGCCCGGGCGCCGTTGATGAATCCCTCGTAGATCTTTTCCCAGTATTCTCCTTCGCGGAACTGCGGGATGAGGCAGGCGATCGTGTATTCGCGTTTCGAAGCCAGGGAGGAGGCGTTCGGATTGGGCGTGTATCCGAGCTCGGCGATGGCCTGCCGTACTTTTTCTATTGTTTTTTGAGACACGCGCCCGCGTTTGTATACAACCCGGTCGACCGTCCCGCGCGAGACCTTCGCCAGTCTGGCCACGTCGAAGATGGTGATCTGATTCTCCTTCTTCTTCCCCATTTTAACAGTTTTTTCGCATTTTTGTAGCTCGAGTATGACAAATATACATTTTTTTTGCCTTTCGAAGATCAGCCGTAAGGAAAAATGTCTATATTTGCAAGTGCGGGCGCGTGCACGCAAATCGAGTTTGTTCTATTTATTATATATGTCATGAAGAAAATTACGATTATCGGAGCCGGAATGATGGGGTCGGCTCTTGCATTTCCTGCGGCGGAGAACGGCAATGAGGTTCATCTCGTGGGAACGTGTCTCGACGATGAAATCATCGACGGGTATTTCCGGACGGGACGGCACGAAAAATTCTGCCGTCCGTTTCCCGACAATGTCGTCTTCCACTATTTCAAGGAGTGGAAAGAGGTGGTGAAAGGCTCGGATTTCGTCATCGGAGGCGTCTCCTCGTTCGGGGTGGACTGGTTCCTGGAGGAGATTCTCACGCAGCTCGATCCGGCTATTCCTGTGCTCTCCGTGACCAAGGGCCTGCGGGCCACGGCCGACGGATCGCTGCTTTCGTATCCGGGATACTGGGAGAGCGAACTCGCCAAACGGGGCATTCACCGGAACATCTGCGCCATCGGAGGACCGTGCACCTCGTACGAACTTGTTTTCATGGATCCCTCCGAGGTGGCCTTCTGCGGGAAGGACAACGAGGCGCTCCGGATGATGAAGCAGGCCATGCAGCGACCCTATTATCACATCTCGCTGACGAACGACGTAATCGGACTCGAGAGCGCCGTGGCCCTGAAGAACGCCTATGCCATGGCCGTGACGCTGGCCGTCGGGCTCAATATCCGGTGGCACGGCGAGGAGGAGCCGCAGCACTACAACTCCCAGGCCGGCACCTTTACGCAGGCCGTTCGCGAAACCCACGCGCTGATGCTCCTTCAGGGCGGTGAGTTCGAATCGGAGTGCATCGGTCTGGGCGATCTCTACGTGACGATCTTCAGCGGCCGCACACGCCGTTGCGGCGTTCTGATGGGCAAGGGTCTGAATTATGACCAGGTGACGGAGGCGCTGGCGGGCATTACGCTCGAGAGTCTGGTGATCACCCGCGTGATGGGCGAGGCGATCCGCCGCAAGGCCGAACTCGGTCTGGTCGATCTGAAGGATTTCCCGTTGCTCATGCACATTGTCGATATCCTCGACCACGGCAAGGCCGATGCGGACCTTCCGTGGGAGGCGTTTACCTACGAACACCTGAATTGATCGGCCATGAAAACCCACCACACGTTCCGATACTGGCAATGGAGGGTCATCATCTCTTCGATGGTGGGCTATTCGATGTTCTATTTCGTCCGCAAGAACTTTTCGTTCGCCATGCCGGCGCTCGGGGACGAATACGGCATTACCAATACGAGCTTCGGCGTCATTCTTTCGATCGTCGGATTGGTCTACGGCCTTTCGAAGTTCGTGAACGGCATTCTTGCCGACCGGACCAATGCCCGTTGGCATCTGGCCATCGGACTGGCGGCCTGTGTGGTTCTGAATTTTCTGTTCGGGTGGAGCGATAAGCTGAGCACCCTCATTACGGGAGAGACGCAGGGGCCGGATTTCGTCGGAACCATGGTGGTCGTGATGGCCGTGCTGCTTGTTCTGAACAATGTGTTCCAGGGTTGCGGCTTCGCACCCTGCAACCACCTGCTGGCCCATTGGGTCCATCCCGACGAGCTGGCGACCAAAACCGCCGTCTGGAACACTTCACATTCTGTCGGGGCGGCTCTGGTTTCGGTTCTTTGCGGTTATGTGATCGTCGTCTTCGGGGACTGGCGGTGGTGTTTCTGGATTCCGGCGGGTATCGCGGCGCTGGGGGTGGCGCTGATCATCGTGACGCTGCGCGATACGCCGCAGTCGGTGGGGTTGCCCGAGCTGGCGGACACCCGCACGGAACTCGACGGGAATGACAGCCGCGAGGCTTTCCGGGCCTTTGTCCGGAAGAAGGTCTTCCGCAATCCTGTCATATGGATTCTGGCCGTGACGGACCTGTTCGTCTACATCGTCCGCTTCGCCGTTCTGGACTGGGGCCCCACGTTCCTGCAGAACCGTCCCGAACCACTCTCGCCGCAACTTGCCGGCTGGACAATTGCGATCTTCGAAGTGGCGGGATGTGCCGGGATGCTCTGTGCCGGATGGTGCTCGGACCGGTTCTTCGGAAGCAAAACTCATCGGATGTGTGCCGTGGAGCTCTTTTTGGTCGCCTTGTGCCTCCTCGTGCTCCATCTGCTGCCCGACACGGCCAGCCCGGTGACGGTGCTGGTGCTGCTGGCTCTGGCCGGATTCTTCCTCTACGGGCCTCAGGCCCTGCTGGCTGTGACGGCGACCAAGCAGGCAACGAAACATGCGGCCTCTTCGGCCGTGGGGTTGATCGGCATGATGAGCTATGCTTCGGTGATCTTCACCGGAGTGGGGCTCGGGTGGTATTCGGACCGTTTCGGTTGGGATTCGCTCTTTGTCCTGATGGCCGGTGTGGCCCTTCTGGGAGGCGTTGTCGTTGCCGTGTTGTGGAATATCCGCAACGACGGATACCTCCACGACGAATCATCCGCACCCGCCTCAGCCGGTCTTTCGGATCCCGCTTTGCATCGGGAAAAAACGTTTGGCAATAAAAAACAACAAGGATAATGAACATTCACTACTAACAACTTCTATTATGGGACTATTTGAGACATTGAAAAGAAGAGTGGAGAGGGGCCTTCTGGCGACCTTGCTGTCCGTGTTTCTGTTACCGGTCGGGGTGTCCGCACAGCGATCCGGGACGATCAGCGGAACGGTCGCGGATCCCGAAGGCCAGCCGCTCGTCGGAGCTACCGTCGTAGTGGTCGGAGGCGGCGGCAAATACTATGCGCTGACCGATGCCGAAGGGCGTTGGTCGATCGCCAAGGCGGCTCCGGCACGGGTGTCGATCTCCTATTTGGGTTATGTCGACAAGGAGGTGAACATCGAGTCCGAGGCGCCGGTGTCCGTGACGCTGCAGGAGGACCGCAATCAGATCGACGACGTGGTTGTCGTGGGTTACGGAACCATGGAGAAAAAGGCCGTGACAAGCTCCATCACGTCGATCTCGACGAAGGATATTCTTGTCGGACAGGGCGGTTCGACGATCGCTACGGTGCTTAAGGGCAAGGTTTCGGGAATGACCATCAACGAGACCTCCAGCCCCAATACGGCCTCCACGCTTCAGTTGCGGGGTGTCACGTCGATCAATGCCTCGACTTCGCCGCTGGTCGTTGTGGACGGGGTCCCGGGAGCGGATCTGCGTGCGATCAACTTCGAGGACGTACTTTCGATCGACATCCTCAAGGATGCTTCGGCCGGCGCCATCTACGGTACCCGGGCCGCTGCGGGTGTGATCCTCATCACGACGAAAAAGGCCAACGAGGGGGCTCTGAAGCTCTCCTATACGGCGGAACTCTCCACGGAACAGGTGTCGCGCCGTCCGCAGCTGCTCACGGCCGACGAATTCCTGCACTTCGGGCTTGGGAACGACCTGGGATCGAATAACGACTGGTACGATGCCCTGCTCAACGAGGGTGCCCTGTCGAGCAACCACGTCGTCAACCTCTCCGGAGGCAGCCATTCGGCCCGGATCTACTCCACGTTCATTGCCTCGGACCAGAAGGGTATTGCCCTGGGCGACAACCGCAAGGACTATTCGGGCCGGATCAACGGAACGTTCAACCTGCTGGACGACATGCTGGAGATCAACGTGCACAGCGAGTATCGCGAGGCGCACCGCGATCAGCGTTCGTCGACGAGCAACTTTGCCGCGGCCATGAAGATGAATCCCACGGAGCCGATCTACGATCCGGAGGATCCGTCGGGATACAACGTCATAATCGGCGGCGACTACTATTTCAACCCCGTTGCGGACGTCAACCTCAAGCAGCGTGACAAGGTGGACAAGTGGATCCTTGCCGACGCGAACGTCAAACTCAAACTGCCGCTTGGTTTCTCGGCCCAGGCTACGGTCGGATGGCAGGACCGGCAGATGCAGGCGACCTATTACACTTCGGCCTACCACCGGAGTTCGGTGGAGAACGGCCGTAACGGCGAGGGATACCACGAATTCAGCAAGACGATCGATCTGTCGTTCGAACCGACGATCAATTTCGATCGGGTGTTCAACGGCAGCCATGCCGTCAATGCGGTTGTCGGCTACAGCTTCTTCGAGCAGAACAGCGAGAATTTCCACATGACGAACTACGACTTCCCCGTCGACGGAACCGGAGCCTGGGACATGGGGGCCGGACAGTGGCTCAACGAGGGCCAGGCGGAGATGGACTCCTACAAATACCCGCGAACCCGTCTGATCGCCTTCTTCGGACGTCTGAACTACAGCTACAAGAGCCGCTATATGGTGACGACGAGTTTCCGGCACGAGGGCTCCTCGAAGTTCGGCAAGGACCATCGCTGGGGTAATTTCTGGGCCGTATCGGGCGGCTGGCGGATCTCGAGCGAACCGTGGATGAAGAATCTCCGGTGGCTCGACGACCTGAAATTCCGCGTCGGTTACGGAGTGACGGGCAACAACGGTTTCGATGCCGGCCAGACCGCCTTCCGCTATGCTTCGGGTTCCTACTGGCCGATGAACGGCGAGTGGATCATGTCCTATGGCCCGGCCAACAACGTGAACTACGATCTGCACTGGGAGGAGAAGTCCGAATTGAACTTCGGTGTCGACTATGCGATGCTGGGCAACCGGCTCTACGGTAAGTTCGACTATTACCGGCGTTGGGTCGACGGCATGATCTACAACATTACGGTAACGACGCCTCCGGCACTCTACGACAAGACGGTGATGAATTACGGCAATCTGGAGAACTGGGGTTGGGAGTTAGAGATCGGGGGCGTGCCGGTCCGCACGAAGGACTTCGAGTGGAGCACGTCGTTGCGGGTTTCGCGCAACGAATCCGAGATCACCTCGCTGTGGGGGAACCACACCTACCAGGATCGGGTGAGCTTCCCGGCTCCCGGAGCTCCCGGTTCGGGCGGACGCCTCGAGGCCGGAACCCGGATCGGCAGCTACTACCTCTGGAAATACGCCGGGCTGACCGAGGATGGCAAATGGCTGATCTACGACAAGAACGACAACGTCATTCTGGCCGACAACAAGACCTACGACGACAAACGCTATGTGGGTGATGCCATTCCGGCCGTGATTCTCTCGTGGGACCACATGTTCCGTTACAAGAACCTTTCGCTGGGTGTCAATCTGCGGAGCTGGATCGATTTCGACGTGTTCAATACCATCGACATGTATTACGGGCTCTCCACCGTGTCGGGTCAGAACGTGCTGCGCAGCGCCTTCATCGAGAACCGTCACATCAAACAGGAGAAGCTCCTGTGCGACTACTGGCTCGAGGACGGAACCTTCCTCAAGATCGATGCCATCAGCCTGGGCTACACGCTCGACATGAAGAAATGGCAGCGGTTCATCGACAAGATCGATTTCTACTTTACGATCCGCAATGTGGCGTGTCTGACCGGTTATTCGGGTCTGAACCCCGAAGTCAACATCACGGGGCTGGATCCCGGTTATGAATGGTTCGACCTCTATCCCGAGACCCGTCGGTATACTCTGGGGGTAAAACTGACATTCTAAACTAACGACATCAAGCGTATGAAAAAATATCTGATCAGCATGTTGAGTGCGGCGGCCCTGCTTTCGGGCTGCACGGATCTCGATGAGATCTACTACTCGGAGATCGCACAGAATACCTATTTCGGAAGCAAGGACAACATCTATGCGGCCCTGGCACGTCCTTATACCAAATGGCGCGGCATTCAGGGCTGGAATCCCTGGATGCTCCAGGAGATCGTAACCGACGAGTTCTGTGTCACGCAGAAGGGCGCCGACTACGAGAGCGGCGGCATCTACCGCCAGCTCCACTGGCATACCTGGACTCCCGAACATTCGACGATTTATCAAACTTATTTCCAGATGGGCGAGGGCATCTCCTATGCTCTGGCCATGATCAGCGAACTCTCGGATCTGGATTACAGCAAATACGGCCTCACGGAGCAGGACAAGGCCGATCATGTCATGCAGCTGCGCATACTGGCGGCACACTCCTACATGCGGGCGCTGGATCTGTTCGGCGGGATGCCGATCTATCGGGAGTATACACTCAACGAGGTGCCCCGTTCGACGGCCCGGGAGACGTTCGACTTCATCGAGGAGTGGTTGCTTGACGGCATCAGCGAACATTCGTCGCTCAAAAAGAAGAAACTCGGAGAGCGCGAAGAGGGTTGGGTCAACCAGGGAATCGTGGCCACCTGCCTGGCGAAACTCTACTTCAATGCCGAGGTCTATATCGGGGAGGAGCGTTTCGAGGAGTGCGCGAAACTGTGTCAGGATATTATCGACGGGCGTTACGGCGAGTATGAGCTGGAAGAGAGTTGGTCGGGGCCGTTCCGTTTCGACAACCATCTTTCCCCGGAGGTGATCTGGAGTTGCGGATCCGACTATTCGTGGGACCGGACGAGTTGGGACTACGAGCGGTTCAACCACTACAACGCCAAGTCCTATTACGACATCGACGGTATGAGTTCGACCAACGGCGCTCATCTGCAGCCCTCCCTCAAGCCCAACGGCGAACCTTACAATTTCAATATCGGTATGCCGTTCCGCCGGTTCAACGATCAGGATCTGCGCAAGAAGGGGTATCTCTACCTGGGTAACGGATCCTATGAGGGGATGTTCCTCTACGGATTGCAGCAGCGTGTGACGTATGACGGACGTACGGTTTCGTGCATGGGAGCCCGCGAGTATACGGGTGAGGTGATCAATTTTGTGGATCAGGTGGCACAGTTCAAGAAGGTCGGGACGGAGTATGCCTCCGTGGAGGAGCTTCCGTCGAACATCACCACCGGAGAGGAGAACTCGGGCGTACGTCTGGTGAAACGTCCGGTTCCGGACAACCGCGACCAGAGTTACCGTTACGGTTCGGACTACGTGGTCATGCGTCTGGCCGAGGTCTATTACATGCTTGCCGAGTGCAAGTACCGCGCCGGGGACAAGAAGGGTGCTGCGGATCTGTTCAACGAGGTGCGCAAGCGCAACTTCGCGAACCGTCAGGATCCCCACCCGTGCACGGCGGAAAACCTGAACAAGTACCGGATTCTCCAGGAGTGGATGACCGAATTCCTGGGCGAGAACCGCCGGCGTACGGATCTGCGGCGTTGGAATGCCTTTACCACCGAGACGTGGTGGGATCACAACCCCTCGGACCATTATCGGGAACTCTATCCGATCCCGCAGACCAGCATCTCGGCCAGCAATGTCAATCTGAAGCAGAATCCGGGATACGGGGGCGATGAGATGACTCCGCAGGAGGCCGGGCTTTATACGGTAAAGAATGTCGAATAGGGGAATCGCCCATTTCATGAAAAATACGAAAAAAATATGAAATCCATGTATGGTTTTATTGTCCTGCTGACGGCTCTCGGAGCCCTGCAGGGATGTCAGAAGAAGGAGGCATTTCCCGAAGATGCCGGAATTGACAAATCCAAATACGAATATGTTTCCGACTGGCAGGAGGGGTATCTCGATATCCATCAGATCAGCACGGGACGCGGAAATGTGGCCTGGCTCGTGCTGCCCGATGGAACCACGATGCTGGTCGACATGGGCGATCTGGGGGCAGATATCTACTCCCAGGAGATCATGAAACCCAAACCGTCGAGCACCAAGAGCCCTGCCGAATGGGTGGCACAGTATATCCGGCACTTCTCCGCACCGCTTGACAATGACGGGAAACTCGATTATGTCTTTCTCACCCATTTCCACGGGGATCATATCGGAGCTTTTGACCGTTTGGCCGTCACCGATCCCGATAAGAATTATAAATTGCAGGGTATCACACACCTTGCAGAGCTTCTTGAGATCGATAAACTGGTCGACCGGGCCTACCCGAACTACGATATTCCGTCGGCTTCGGCGGTTTCGGCTTCGAATTCCGGGTTCAGCAATTACCGGGAATTTGTCCGGGCCCGGGAGGCTGCCGGAAAGAGCAACGAGATGTTCAGCGTGGGCAGCAACAGCCAGTTCGTATTGCTGCACAAGGCGAATAGCTATCCGAACTTCTCGATCCGCAACCTGGCCGGCAATCTGAATGTCTGGACCGGATCCGGCACCTCCGTGTCGCAGTATCCGATGTCGACCACGGACGAGAACGAATACAGTTGTGCGATTCGCCTGAGCTACGGCAAATTCGACTGGTATACGGGCGGTGATGTCAAAAATGAGGGGCTCGAGGCCAAGATTGCCGAGGCGGCGGGTGCAACCGATGTGGTGGTCTGCAACCACCATGCCTATTCGGATGCCATGCATACGCTCTTCATTCAGAAGATGGCAGCCACGGCCTATGTGATACCGGTCTGGGACTATTACCATCCGCAGCCCGATCCGCTTACGCGGATGCTGTCGACCAATCTGTATGCGGGCGATCGGATGGTTTTTGCGGCGGGGCTGGTCGAGAGCAACCGGATCCGGCTGGGTGACAACGGCGCGAAGATCAAACCCGACGGCCATATCATGATCCGGGTCTATCCCGGGGGTGATACCTGGCAGGTGTTCGTGCTCAACGACTCCGACGAAGATTATGAAATCATTTACAAAACCGATATTCTCAACTCCAAATAACCACGGCCATGAAACATGCAATCGATAGTATCAGAATACTCCTTGCCATGGCGCTGGCTTGGGTTGGTGTGAGTTGCTCGACCGATGATACGGAAGCGGGCAGCATCGACCTGAAAAGCGAACGGGTGACTCTTTCCGATGCGGGGACTCCGGTCCAGGTCCGGATCGATGCCGATTCGGAATGGCGGCTGGAATACGATACGGACAACGGCTGGCTCTCGACGGATCTGATGGGCGGCAAGGCTACGACCAAATCCTTTATGGTCGAGGCTTCGGCCAACAACAGCGAATCGCTGCGGTTCCTCACGATCCGGATCTTCACGCTCAACGGCGGTGCCGAACGGGAACTGACCGTCGTACAGCTTTCGTCGTATCCCACGATCGAGTTGTCGACGACGCAGATGTCGTTGATGGCGGCCTCGTCGACCTACAAACTGGCTGTCACGACCAATATCGAAGAGACGGAGGATATCGTGATCACGCCGTCGCAGAACTGGATCCGCGATGCCCGCATCGAGGAGGGGGTTCTCATCTTTACGGCCGATGAGAATGAGTCGGAGGTGCGCAGCTGCTCGCTTCAGCTCGAATATACGGATGAAAACGGACGTGTGGCCGAGGCGATCGTGAAGGTCCGCCAGGCGGCTCCGAGCCTGTACAATTCGGCAACGGCCGTGGATTTTGCCACGGCGGCGGCTTATGCCGACGGCAAGGTCTCGGACAATGTCTATATCGAAGGAATCATTACGGCGATCGGATCCTCCAAGAATCTGCCTGCCAATCGATATGTTATTCAGAATGAGGCCGATAATCAGACGATTGTGCTGGAATCGGACGAGCTGATCGCCTTCACGCAGTTCGACCGGGTCCGCCTGGCCCTGAAGGATACGGAGGTTGAGACGCAGAGCGAGGGCAGTTTCACCTACAAGTTGTTCCGGAATCTGACCATCGCACACCTGCTCAAGACCGAGGAGACCACCTTCAACGTACCGCAGATGACCATCTCGGAGCTGACCGACCAGATGAACTTCTGCATCGTGACGCTGACCGATGTCGAGGCTGCGATCAATGCCGGAGCCTATACGAACTTCAAGACCTGCTGGCCGGGAAATGCCGAGCAGAAGAAACCTTTCTATTTTGTGGAACAGGCCCAGTTTGCACCTTTCTACCGCTATTATCCGCTGTTGCTGCGCGACCGTAATTGCGATCACATCTACATGCTCAGCACCTTGGATACGCCTTGGGCGCATACCACGCTGCCGAAGGGTTCGGGAACGGTGACGGGACTGGTGATGCGAGTCAAGCTGACCAATTTCGATATCGACGAGACGCAGCTCTGCATCGTGCCTCTCACGGAGAGTGATCTGAAGATGGATGAGCAGTCGAGTTCCGTATCGGAGGTGCTTGCCGAATGGAACTGCGATGTCCATTTGGCCGATCCCGACAAGCCTTACGATGCGATTGTTCCGATGACGGTTTATCATCCCGACGGAGGCCTTCTTGCCGGCCGGGAGGAGGCCGTACTCAACAAGAGCGGGAATACGGGCTTCCAGCGTTATTATGCGGACAATGTGCTGGGCTACCAGGACTCGTTCCGTGGCGATGTGAATCTCGACGATTCGTCCGACGGGTGGTATGGAACGCTCAGCGACGGATGGTATGGACGTGTCAATGGCGGAGCCTTTAATTCCAAGCCGTGGAATGAGAACCAGTATTTCTACATCGACGGCATCTCTACGGAGGGTATTTCGGGACGTCTTTCGTTGCAGTTGTCGATGAACCTGAGTTACGGCATAACCACGTTTGTGGTGGAATATGCCTCGTCGGTCTCTTCTCAGAGCTGGACGAAGGTTGAGGGAGCCGATTTCCGGGTGCTCGGACAGTTCGACCGTACCGATACCAGAAGACAGACCGAAAACAACATCCCGGGCTTCAAGTTCTACGATGTGGCACTTCCCGAGGCGTTGCTCGGGCAGAGCAACATTTGCATCCGGATCCGACCCATCTCGCATGAAATCTCCACGGTTTGGGAACCGGTCCGACTGGATCATGTCTCTCTGCGATATAACAAATAAAGGCGAATACCATGAAGACGATAAAAATGGATATGATGAAAAAAGGCGGCGTGATCCTCTTTCTGTCGCTTTTGATGACGGCCGTCTCCTGTACGGAGGACAAGACCGAACAACCGACCTCGGAGCCGGATACGGTGCCTGCGGGCTTCGAGTCCCGGACCTTTACGGCCGAGATCATGAGTTTCACCCGGGCCGATCTTTCGGGTGCGAGGATGCTTTGGTCGGAGGGTGATCGGATTGCCGTGTACGACGGCACCCGGAAGAATGAATTCACCGTACAGTCGGTCAATAACGAATCGGCGGTTTTCGAGGGGCTTGTTACCGAGGGTTCCGAGGAGTTTTATGCGGTGTATCCCTACTCGGCGGCTTCGGAGACGCTTCCCGACGCGGACGGTGTCCTGACGGTCGAGGTTCCCTCCACGCAGCGTGTGGGGAGCCGGGCCGTTGATCCCGATGCCGTGGTTTCGATAGCCCGGGCCGACGGTGTGAACCATTTCCAGTTCCGGAACGTGGTCTCGCTTGTCAAGATCCATGTTCCCGAAGGGGCCGAATCGGTTCTTTTCAAGCCGGCCAATGCCGGGGAGAAGATCTCGGGAAGCTGTACCGCAGCGGTTGGCAAGATGGCTGAAGGGGCCGACGGTGCGAGCGTGACGCTGACCTCCGATACCGAGGGTGAAGCCCTTGAAGAGGGAGACTATTGGGTTGCGGCGGTTCCGTGTACCCTCACCGAAGGGTACTCCGTCTCATTCAGCAATGCGGAGCAGGAATCTTCGGTCGATTCGTCGGAGGAGCTTGAGTTGACCCGCAGCAGTTTCATAGACCTTACGGCGACGACCGCCGCGGCATCGTGGGTGGATATCTTCATCCGCACGGCCGACGATCTGGTCGCCTTCTCGAAGAACCAGCTTCTGACGTCGGCCGATCTGGTCCGTCTGGGCAACGATATTGATTTGTCGGGAGTGGACTGGGCGCCTTTCAGACTGGCATGCCGTTTCGACGGGGCCGGGCATAAGATCTATAACCTGCAGGTGACATCGGCCTCGACGGCGGCCTTCGTCTCGGAACTTGCCGAGGGCGCCGTACTTGAGAATCTGACGATCGGATCGTCCGACGGTGAAAACTGGGACGGAACCAGTGCCATTTCGCTGTCGGGAGACGGAGGCATTCAGGCCGGAGTCGTCGGCACCTCGGCCGGTACGATCCGTAATGTCCGGAATTTTGCGTCGATCCAGGCGGAAACGGCAGGAAGTCCTTCTCGCGAGATTCGTATTGGAGGTATTGTTGCCACCAATGACGGAGCGGTTTCGACGTGTGAGAATTACGGCGCAATCTCTGTAACGGGATCCAACACCGGGAAGTATGCCTTTGTGGGCGGTATTGTCGGCTGGGGCTCTACGAAGTCGACGCTTGTCGAGAAGTCGGTGAATCGAGGCACCATGTATATCGAGAATCCCCAGGCTCAGGCCGGCGGTGGTATTGTCGGCATGCACCAGGGCGGTAATATCGAGTCGTGTGACAATTACGGGAAGACGACGATTAAGCAATCGGTTGACGAGGTCAGCTACTTCGGCGGTATTGTCGGCTTTGTCCAGAACTACTCGGGCCTCGAGGTCGGCATTCGGAATTGCCGGAACTTTGCAGGCTTTGATTCCGACAATTCCAACGTCCGGTCGCTGGGTGGTATTGCCGCCATTGTGCATCGTACGGGCACGGCGTCGGTCATTATCGACGGGTGTTCGAATGAGGCCGAGGTCTCTCTCTCCAAGCATGCCTCGTCTTCCATCTGGAATGCCGTCGGTGGTATCGTCGGAATGGTGGATGCCAACTCGGGCGGATTCACGGGGAAGAATTATGTGCAGAACTGCACCAATTCGGGAGACGTGTTCTTTGAGGAGTCGCGCGATTTGACGGCTTCCGACGGACAACAATCCGCTGCGGGCGGTATTGTCGGCTGGGCCTGCCACCAGACGGTGATTTCGGGATGCACGAACACCGGAGCCGTGTCATCCACCAAATTGTCGATCAACTACGTAGGAGGTATTGCCGGATATGCTTACGACGCTACGGAGGTGTCGGATTGTACCAATGAGGCCCCTGTTACGCTTTGCCTCAATACCGCCAATGGGCTTGCCTGGTCCGGGAAACGTGCGGGAGTTGGCGGTATCTGCGGCTTTATCCAGCATACGGTCGCTCTGTCGGGCAATACGAACAGCGGAGCCGTGACGTTGGATGCCAATGCCGCCAGTGTATGTGCCGTGGGCGGTATTGTCGGGGTTTCGGATGCCACGGCAAGCCGCTTGACCGGCAACACCAATCGGGGTAAAGTTTCCAGTACCTCGCCTCAGACTCATAAGGCCGCAGGCGGTCTTGTCGGATATGTCTACAATGGCATTACGTTCGACGGAAATGCCAATTATGGCGACGTTTATGCTACGGGAGAGGCGACGAGGGATATTTTTGCCGGAGGTCTGATCGGTTTCATCGATTCGCCCAGTAAGGTGGTATCCCGAGGGGACATATCGAATTGTACGGTAGAGTCCAAGATTCGGGCCGGTGCGTTGTTCAGCGCCCTGATCAACAACGCCAATGCCTCCGCCTCGTTCACCGACTGCAAGATCGGCGGAAAGGTCATCGGCCTGATCGCTGACGCAACCACCGGAGAGCATACGATCACTTCGGAGAATCTTGAGAAGTGCGCTTACAGTTACGTTGGAGGCAGTGCAACCTATACGTTGTCCGGCCTCACCCTGGCTGAATAACGCTTTGATACCGGGAGCGACCGTCGGATTTCCGCCGGAGCTCCCGGTTTTTGGCCTCTTCGGGGACGGGTGTCCCGTATGGCCGCCATACAAGAACCCCGCAAGACATAATGTCTTGCGGGGTTCTTGTATGATCGGGTAGGAGATCCTATTTCGAGATCAGATTGTCGCGCTCGATATCCTTGAAGTAGCGGTAGGTCGATACGCGCAACTCCTCGGCAGCCGGGTCGTCGCAAACCAGAATGCCGTTCGGATGAACCTGCAGGGCGGAAATCGTCCATTGGTGGTTGTATGCCCCCTCGACTCCGTGGCGTACGGCACGCGCCTTCTTGTGTCCCGTAGCCAGGATCAGCACCTTCTTCGAAGAGAGGACAGTCCCGACACCCACCGTCAGTGCCGTCTTCGGAACCAGCGAGATGTCACCGCCGAAGAAGCGGGCATTGACCTGGATCGTGTCCAGCGTGAGGGTTTTCTGGCGTGTGCGGGAGTTCAGCGACGAGAAGGGCTCGTTGAAGGCGATGTGTCCGTCTTCACCCACGCCGCCCATGAAGAGGTCGATACCGCCGGCCTCCACGATGCGCGCCTCGTAGTCGGCGCACTCCTTGACCAGATCCTCGGCATTGCCGTCCAGAATGTTCACATTCTCGGGTTTGATATCGATGTGTTTGAAGAAGTTGTTCCACATGAACGAGTGATAGCTCTCGGGATGCTCTTCGGGGAGTCCTACATATTCATCCATGTTGAATGTGATGACGTTCTTGAACGACACCTCTCCGGTCTTGTAGCGGCGGATCAGCTCCTTGTAGGTTTCCAGGGGGGTAGAGCCTGTGGGAAGTCCCAGTACGAAGGGCGATTTCGTAACCTGTTCCTTGGCCTTGATCTGCTGGATGATGTAATTGGCAGCCCATTGTGCAACCTGCTGCGGGGTATTTTCGATGATTAAACGCATGGTTTTCGGTTTTTTAAGTAATATTTTGATGACAAGGATCCGGGAGGGAGGCCGTTTCCGCGGCCTTTCCCGCTCCCGAATCCGGTGTTAGAACATCCGTACGAAGACCTCGATGGCCTGGTATTCCGCCATGCCGAGCTGGTCGTAGAGTCGCGCGGTATTCTGCGTACGTTCTTCGGCCCGCTGCCAGAACTCACGCGGGTCGTCGCCCGGGAAAGGCATGATGTCCTTCTGCGAGAGGTGGCGGTAGATGGCGTGGCGCTTCTTGATCAACTCATCCGGCGACAGGGGCACGGCCATGTCCACCATGCCGAGGTCCCACTCCATCCAGGCACCGCGGTAGAGCCACAGGTGGCAGTCCTTCATCCACTCGTCATCCTTGACGACCTCCAGCGCTCCCAGGACGGCCTCCATGCAGGTGCGGTGCGTACCGTGCGGGTCGGCCAGGTCGCCGGCGGCGTAGATCTGTTGCGGCTGGATCTCGCGCAACAGTTTCACGATGATGTTGATGTCCTTTTCCGTGAGCTGTCCCTTCTTGATACCGCCCGTCTCGTAGAACGGCAGGTTCAGGAAGTGGGCGTTCGTGTCGGGGTTCAGACCGAACGAGCGCACGGCGGCCCGTGCCTCGGCGCGGCGGATCGAACCCTTCAGGTTGAGCAGCTCGCGCGGCTCGGGTTCGCCCTTTTTCTTGTTGGCGATGATCTTCTTGACCTCCTCATAGTGGTCGGCATATCCCAGTTCGCGGGAGGTGTCGATATTCTGCAGCACCACGTCGTCGTGTACGGCGACATTTCCCGAGGTTTCGTAGGCAACATGCACGTCGTGTCCCTGCTCCACGAGCCGGATGAAGGTGCCGCCCATCGAGATCACGTCATCGTCGGGGTGCGGCGAGAAGATCACCACGCGTTTCGGGAAGGGTTTCGACGGAACGGGACGGGTCGAATCGTCGGCATTGGGTTTGCCGCCCGGCCATCCCGAGATGGTGTGCTGCAGGTCGTTGAAGACATCGATATTGATCTGGTCGAACGTCCGGCCCTGTTCGAGCAGTTCGCCCAGCGAGTTCTCGATATAATCCTTGTAGGTGAGTTTCAGAATCGGCTTTTTGACCACGCCGCAGAGCCATACGACGGCCTTGCGGACAAATTTCGGAGTCCATTCGCAGGGTCCGACCATCCACGGGGTCTGCTCCCGGGTCAGCAGCTGTGCGGCATTCTCGTCGATGACCACCTCGATGTTCGGATGGGCCTGCAGGTAGGAGGCCGGAACCATTTCGGAGATCTCACCCTCGACGACCTTCTGGATGATTTGGGCCTTCTCCTCGCCCCAGGCCATGAGGACGATCCGGTCGGCGCGCAGGATCGTGTCGATGCCCATCGTGATGGCCATTTTCGGGGTGTTTCCCATGCCGTAGAAGGCTCCGGACTGGATCTTGCGCGTGTTGTAGGTCAACTGTACGAGGCGGGTCCGCGAGCGCGAGTAGGACCCCGGTTCGTTGAATCCGATCTGTCCGTCCTCACCCACGCCGATGATCATCAGGTCGATGTGGCGTACGGCCATGTCGTATGATGCGCAATATTCCGAGACGCGCTCTTCGGAGACCGTTCCGTCGGGAATGTGGACATTCTCGGGCAGGATGTCGATGTGGTTGAGGAAATCCTCGTGGATGCGGAAGTTGCGGCTCTGCTGTTCGGAGGATTTGATCGGGTAGAATTCGTCGAGGCTGTAGACGGCCACGTTCTGGAAACTGATCTGCCCCTCCTTGTGCCGCTTCACCAGTTCGCGGTAGAGACCCAGCGGGGTGCGTCCCGTGGTGAGTCCCAGCACGAAGGGCTGCGACTCTTCGTAGACCTCGTTCGAGGAGTGGATTTCGTTGTACGTACGGATGGCCTTCACGATCGTGTCGGCGACGTACTGTACACCCTGGTATTCGTTTTCATAGACCCGGGTGTGGATCTTTTCGTAGCGATGGATGATGTCGCGTGGTGCCGATTCGGCGATCAGGCCGCCGTCCTTCGGCAGGGAGTACTTGTTGTTCATCTTCTTGTATGAATTACGTTTGTCTATTCACTATTTTTCGAATACCACCTTCTCGAAATACTCCGGGCGGTGGAAGTCGGGTTTCTCCGTCTGAATGGGGCGCCACGAGAGGAAGTGCGGATGCGAAAGCCGGTCGCCGCATTTGTAGAGGTTGATCCGGGCCTTCACGCCGCTCCAGTCGGAAACAGTGTGCCGGAACAGTGCCTCGGGAGGTATGGCGAGCGTCACGGACCACTGGTTGTTGCCCTCGTGCTCCTCGAACGTTTCGCCGTAGGGGAGCGACGTCGTGCGTTTTACCGCGTTGAGGATCTCCGGTGTGGCGTGTACGGCATCGGCGTGCGTGTGCCGGAACCCGAGCAGCATCCGTCCGATGCAGGTTGTCTCGAAGTTGTAGTATCCGCTCTCGTCATCCAGGGCCAGAAAGAACTCCACGCAGGAGTCGGTCCACACTTCGCCGTTGTCCTCCGTCACCCGGGCTGCGGTGTAGTTTTCCGTCACGTCGAAACGCAGCATCAGCCGGTTGCCGGTGTGGAACATCCGGAACCGAACCTGCGGGGCATAGGGAAAACTGTCGGGCCAGTTGCAGCAGGCGATCGGTCGGGGGGTGATCTGTGCGAAAGCCTCCTCGATCTCTTTCGGGTTCGCGGGATCGATGCCCGCCATTTTGCGGATCTCCATATCGTCCATTCTATTTGTATTTGGCTACCGTTTCGCGGACGATCTCGCACATTTGCGGATATTGCTCCTCCATGCTCTGCAGGAGTTTGTATTGGGCGTGCGTCCGCACGAGGTTGTGCTCCGGGTACTTGATTTTGTAGTAGGTGTCTCCGTCGATGTAGTCCATCAGGAAGCGCAGCACCTGTTCGTAGGTGATGTAGCGGGCCGAGAAGGCCAGGTAGTCGATTTCGGGCTGAGTCAGCTGTGCGGCCCGCTGCGAGAGGTAGCCTTCGGTGTAGGCCCGGAACATCTCGATCGACATCCCTACGCGCGAAAGGTCGCGATCGTCCTCATCCCCCGTATTGGTGTAGGAACGGATGGCGTCGCCGAAGTCGTTGAGCGACGTGGAGTTCATCACCGTGTCGAGATCGATGGCGCAGAGCACCTCGCCCGCCTTGTTGAAGAGGATGTTGTTGATCTTCGTGTCGTTGTGCGTTACGTGTGTGGGGATCGTCCCGTCCTCGACCTTTCCCAGAAGTCGAGCATCTCCTTGCGGCGCGACTCGATCCATCCGATCTCGGTCCGGAGCTCCTTCACGCGTCCGGCGGCATCGCGTTTCAGCGCCTCGTCCCACTGCACGAAGCGGTGGCGGATGTTGTGGAAGCCCTTGATCGTCTCGACGAGCGGTTCGGTGAAGTCGGCCAGCTGGGCCTGGAACTTGCCGATCCCTTCTCCTCCTTTTCGGGCCAGTTCCGGCGAATCGGCCTTGTTGTAGGCTACCGTATCGGCGATGAAGATCGTGACGGCCCAGTACTCGCCTTTCGAGTCGATGTGATAGAGTTTTCCGTCGTGAGTCGCGATGACGGTCATGGCCTCACGCATCGGATCTCCACCCTCGGCAATTACGCGGCGACGGATGTGTTCCGTGACCTTGCGGATGTTCTCCATCATGCCCGGCACATCGGGAAAGATGTTCTTGTTTTTGCGTTGGAGGATGTAGTCGGGGTCGTCACCTTCGGTGCGGATGATGAAGGTGTCGTTGATGAATCCGTCGCCCAGCGAGTCTATCGAGGCGATTTTGCCTTTCAGCGCAAACTGCGAGGCTATCTCCAGTAGTTCATTCTTCATACGATAAGGTCTCCGTTTCGATTTTAGGTATCATTCGTCGGGAATGGTTCCCGTAGCCTTTCCAAAGATATTGAAAATAACGCAGAAATGCAACCCGGCGCGGTAAAAAAGCCTGCTCCCCGAGGTGGAAAAGCAGGCTTTTGCCGTCTATATCAAGTTTGTCGGTCCTTTATTCGATCGGATCGATGATCGTAACCGTCATTTCATAGGTCTGGATTCCCGATTCCCCCTGGTAGTTCCCGTTCCCCACGAGGAATGTGACGGTGTAGGTTCCGGGCCGCTCGTAGGTGTAGGAGTAGCTTTTCGTGTCATCCGTTACCCCCTTGATGCTCTGGCCCGTGTCGGGTGCGATCATGTTGAGTGCCATCGGCTGCATGAGGGCCCATTGGTTGACGGGGTTCGGCATATTGGCGGCGCCGGCGCTGAATCCCTGGAAGACGATGTTGGCAGCACTGTTGGCTCCCGTTTCTCCGGCCATTTTCAGATTCCCGTTACCGTCCTTGTTGTGGATGTAGGGATCCGAGGAGTGTTCGCTGGCAAGCGAGAAGGTAATGAAATTCAGCGACGAATAGGAGTATACCTGTTCCCCGTAATCCTTCAGTTGTACGATGATCTTCGGATCGATGAAATAGGTTCGCATCGCTGTCCCCGCCTCCTGGAAGAAGTGCATGCCGAACGAAAAGTTCTCTTTGTACTTCGTGATGTCGTAAGGGTATGTCTCGACCTCGTTGCTTTTGTTGGGGGTGTATTGCAGCACCTCCCAGCCGTTGTAGTCGCTGCCGATCGCCTCGACGATCTGCCGGTCGGCCTGTGCATCTTCACCGCTCAGACCCTGGTACTCCCCGCTGACGAGCAGATTGAGATTGCTGACATTCGCATCGCCTCCGTAGCGTTGCCTGAGACGGATCTGCAGTTCCGCACTTTCGACGTAATCCATGGGTACGGTTGTTCGTTCGCGGTAGCGGTATTCGTGTCCGAGGTCTCCGTTCCAGACCGTGATGTAGTCGGCATTGCCGCTGAAATTGAAGACTACGGGATCGCCCGTCCGATAGGTGTTCTCCGGATTCAGACGTACCGAGAACTCCAGTGGCTCGTAGATCTCCTCGTGTTCGCACGAGCTGCCTGCAAGTACAAGCCCGAGAGCCGCGGCCAAATATGTGATTCGTTTTGTTTTCATCGTATGCGCTGCTGTTGTGCGTTTTACCATAAGGGATTCTGTGTGAGGGCGTGATTCACGGCCAACTCCTTGGTCGGGATCGGCAGATAGATGTGCCGTGCCGCAACATTCTCATAGGTGGTCGCCGCGTAGGAGGTGTAGGTCGCGTTGAGATACATGTTGTCCGTAGGGATGTTGGTTGCGGCCGCATGCATCTTGTCCACGAAGATGCCCCAGCGGATCAGGTCGTACTTGCGCAGTGCCTCGAACGCGAGTTCGCGACCCCGTTCGTTGCGGATCAACTCGCGGATGGTCTCCTGGCCGTTGAACTGGTCGGCCGAAGTTTGGATCCCGGCGCGCGTACGGACCTCCGTAACAGCCTCCTGGACGCTCTTCGTAAAGGGCTGGCCATCCCGGTCGGTGAGTGCCCCGTTGTACTCGTTGACCGCCTCGGCGAACATCAGCAGCACGTCTGCATAGCGCAGAATCGGGAAGTTGATCGTCGTGTAGAGGTTCTTGGCCGACATCTGCTTTTCGTAGATGGTTTCGCGACGCCACTTGCCCGCATTACGGACGGCGCACATTACATCGGGATTGTAGACCAGATCCGCCAGGTCGAATTTCCCCTCGACATCCTGCAAACCTTCGATCGTGCGCATGGCGAACTGGTTGTTGTAGTTCCACGGCGTGCGGTACATGCTGCGGGCCTGCAGCAGGACTCCTTTCTTGCTTACTTTGTCGATCGTATAGGAGATTTCGCGGCCTCCGGACGAATGATCCCCGCTGTATCCCTGGAAGTTGTATCCCGGAAGGTTCCACAGCCGGCGCTTGTCGATGATCAACTCTCCGGGGATATCGTCGCCGGTCTCATCGGTCCCCTTGTAGGTGTCGCCCACCAGCCGATCCGTCTCCGAATAGAGTTCCCAGAGGGTGAACGAACCGTTGTAGAAACCGTAGGAGTAGTTGCAGGCCCATTCCGAGTAGTTGGTGTTTCCGGATTGCGACTTCAGTCCGATCAGATCACCGATACGGCCGTTGGTCCAGTTGTCGGCACTGGTGCGGTCGCCCCGGAACTCGGCCTCCCACATCGATTCGCGGTACACCGGATCGTACTGATCCTGAATCATGTTGATGAAGACCTGCTCATAACTCGGATTGAGCTGGTGCTTGCTCGAGTGGATCACCTCATAGGCCCATTGGGCGGCCTTTTTGTACATGTCCTGTTTCGTGAGCCCTTCGATATCGGCCACGGTCTCTCCGGCCATGAAGAGGTAGATGCGGGCCAGAATACCCTCGGCCACGGTCTGACTGACGCGCGAAGGGGTTTCGTCAACCTCTTCGTTCAGATCGTCGACGATGGTCTCGATTTCATCCACACACCATTTGAGGACCTCCTCCTGGGGAGTTGCCGGAATCTGTACGTCATCGGGATTGGGTGATGTGGCCGACTCCACGCGCAAAGGCACGTCGCCCCACGCCTGGGCCAGCAGGAAGTGGTAGTAGGCCCTGAGGAACCGCGCTTCGGCCAGATAGCGATCCTTGCTTACCGAAAGATCCTCGGGATCGATCTCTGCGGCCTCTACGCCTTTGATATACTCGTTGGCGTTCTTGATGCCCTGGTAGAGCTTCAGCCAGACCTCGTAGATAACCGCCGTGCCGGCAACATGGTTATAACGGTCTGGGCGCAGATCCACACTGTTGTAGTTGTTGAAGTAGCAGAGGTCGTCGGCGTTGCTGATCTGCAGGGTGTAGTAGTTTCCATAGAGAGCCTCGCTGCTCAGGGCTCCGTAGACTCCGGCCAGACCGTATTTCAGTTTGGTCTCGTTGGTGTAGTAACCTTCGCCGGGGATGATCTGCGGGTCGGTGTCCAGGAACGTGCAGGCCGAAAGAGCCGTTCCGAACAGCATCAGCGTCCCCAGTCTGTATATGTTTTTCATTTTCATGACGTGATCGTACTTTATGTCGTTAGAAGGTGATGTTCACACCGGCCGTGAAGCCATAGGCGCGGGGATAGGCGGACCAGTCGAATCCGGGGGTCAGAACCGAATTGCGGGTCGAGACCTCGGGATCCGGGCCGCTGTAATTGGTCAGCGTCCAGATGTTGTCGGCCGAGACATAGACACGCAGTGAGCTGATGCCGGCCTTGCGGATCGAGCGGCTCGGGACCGTGTAACCCAGCGAGACGTTCTTGAGCCGCAGGTAGGAGCCGTCTTCGATGACGCGCGAAGAGTACTCTTCGCTGCCGATGGCTCCGGCGCGCGGGATATCGGAGGTCGGGTTCTCGGGGGTCCAGCGTCCGGCGTAGGAGGCGAACTGGTTGGTCTGGGACTTCCATCCCGACTCGAAGATCAGCCGGTTGGCATTCAGAAGATCGTTTCCGTAGCTCCACGTGAAGAAGATGTTCAGATCGAAGTTCTTCCAGGTGAAGTTGTTGCTGAAACCTCCCGTGTGCAGCGGTTGTCCGCAACCGATGATCGTACGGTCGTAGTCGTCGATCTTGCCGTCGCCGTTCATGTCGCGGTATTTCATGTCGCCGGGCTGCATGGTGTTGCCCTTGTAGGCGGGGATTCCCTCCCGCAGGTTGCCCTTCTCATCGAAATCCTCGGGTTTGTAGGTCCCGTCGTAGATGAATCCGTACATCATGCCGGTGGGTTTCCCGACCTGCGAAATGTAGGGGAACTGCGAGTTGAAGTGCGTCTCCCAGGTTACGGAACTTTGGAGCGTATTCTGGTTGTCGACCAGTGCCAGGACGCGGTTGCGGTTGAAGGCGATGTTAAACGACGTGGACCATTGGAACTGTCGGGTCTTGATGTTCACCGTTTCGAGCGTGAACTCGAAGCCGCGGTTGCGGATCTTGCCGATATTGAGCATGCCCTGTTCATAGCCGCTCGAGGCGGGCAGCAGGGCGTAGAGCAACAGATCGCGCGTCACCTTGTCGTACCAGTCGGCCGTGACCTTGATCCGGTCATCGAAGAAGCCCAGATCGATACCGACGTTCCACTGCTCGGTGGTCTCCCACTTGAGCCGGTCGTTGGCCATGTTCGAGAAGTAGTAGCCCGGGACGCGCTCGCCGTCGAAGACGTAGTCGAAGGAGTTGGTCGACCCCGGTGTGACGGTGATCTGTGAATAGAAGTCGTAGGGCGTCTGGGTCCGGTTGTTACCGGTCAGACCCCACGAGAAGCGGAGCTTTCCGTTGTTGAGCCAGTCGGAGTCCTTGAAGAGGTTCTCGCGGTTGAAGTTCCACGAGGCGCCCACCGAGGGGAAGTATCCCCAGCGGTTGTCGGCGGGGAACTTCGACGAACCGTCGGCCCGGAACGAGAAGGTCAGGTAGTATTTGTAGCGGAAATTGTAGTTCGCACGCAGGAACATCGACATCATCCGCCAGTCATAGTAGTTGCTCGGGACGCTCTGGTAGTTTCCCGTATAGATTCCGGCGATTCCCAGCTCTTCGGAGGTGATCTGCGTGGATGAAACCCCTTCGTAGGTGTTGTTCTGTCCCTGCAGCGAGAGGCCGGCCATCAGGTCGACGTTATGGCTGCGGCCGAAGCGGCGTTTGTAATTGAGCGTGTTTTCGTTCGTCCAGCTGGTCTGGTCGGTCCAGTAGATGGCGCCGTTGACGCCCTTGCCGCTCGGCGAGCCCGGATATCCCGTGTAGGTCTCCGAACTGTTGAACTCTTCGCGGCGGCGTTTGTTGAGCACGTAGCCGCCCGTGGTCTTGAAGGTCAGTTCGGGGGTGATCTTCCACGTCAGGGCCAGGTTGGCGTTGAGGTAGTCGACCAGCGTCTTGCGATATTCGTTCTTGGCGGTCTTCACCGGGTTGAAGCGGTAGTCGTTCGATCCGTCGATCGATTCGTCGAGGATCGTATCGAGAATGTCCTGTCCGGGTGCCGTCACGGGACGGTATCCCCAGACCGAATACATCAGCCAGCCCGAGGACGAGGAGGTCGTTTCGGCCGTCGTGGGGTTCACGCCGTTGGTTGCCGTACGCGAATAGTTGGCATTGGCGTTCAGCGTGAGCTTTTTCGAGATCGGCAGGGTGAAGTTGGCCTTGCCCTGGTAGCGCTGGAAGTTCGAGCGGATGATGATACCATCCTGATCCAGAGCCGAGAAGCCCACGTTGTAACGAAGCCCCTCCTTGTTACCGCCCGAGAGCGAAACGTTGTAGTTCTGCTGGAACGCCGTGCGATAGAGCTCGTCCTGCCAGTCGATGCCGGGGATGTTGCGGTAGTCCTCGAGCGTGAGGTTGCGTCCGTATTCGTCGCTGTAGCTGTAGTAGCTGCTCTGCATCGAGGTTTCGCTGACCAATTCGTCCTGCAAGCGGACGAACTCGTAGGAGTCCATCAGATCGACCTTGTTGGCGATGTGGCTCATCGAGAACGAGGCGCTGAAGTTGACGGTGGGTTTTCCCTCGTTACCGCGTTTGGTGTTGATGACGATGACGCCGTTGGCACCGCGGGCTCCGTAGATGGCCGTTGCCGAGGCATCCTTCAGCACGTCGATCGACTCGATGTCGGCGGGGTTGATCGATGTGGCGAACGACCCTTCGGAGGGGAATCCGTCGATGATGTAGAGCGGAGCGTTACTCTGTGTAAGGGAGTTGTTGCCTCGGATGGTGATGTTGGCCTCGGCACCCAGCGAACCGTCACCCGTGGTGACGACCACGCCGGCGATCCGACCGCTCAACGCCTGGTCGAAATTGGTGACGTTGGCCTTCATCATGGTTCCCAGATCGGCTTTGGCAACCGAACCCGTGAGGTCGCGGCGGGTCGTGGTGCCGTAACCGATGTTGACGATCTCCACGGCTCCCAGCTGAGTGGCCTCTTCGTTCATCTTGACATTGATGGCCGTTCGTTTGCCGACGATCTCCTCGACGGTCGTATAGCCGATATAGGAGAAGACCAGCGTCTGGTTTTCGGCAACCTTGATCGAGTAGTTGCCGTCGATTCCGGTCGTAGTACCCGTAGTTGTACCCTTGACCACGACGTTGACTCCAATCAACGGAACGTTGTTGGTGTCGACCACCCGTCCGACCACGGTGTTCTGTGCGAAAGCCTCCCCGCTCAGAAATACCGACACGGTCAGCAGCGCGGCTGCGGCCATTCGTTTCAGTGCTTTTTTCATAAATGATTATAGGTTGTGGGGTAATATAGGTTTATTTTTTCTTGAGCCGGAACTCCACGGGCTGGCCGTGTCGGCAAGTGACCTTGAGCAGGGTTGCATCGGGTTCGGCGGCGAGAGCCACGCCCGGCACCTCCGCGGCGAGCGCCCAGGATCCTGCCAGGCGTACCTCTTTTTCGATGGGCTGGCTCTCCTGCGCTGTGGTGTATGTCTTTTCTGTGAGACCCAGATCGGGCGTGCAGACACTCATGACGACCTCGCCTTCGGGGAGCGTGCGTTCCATGACGATCGTTTCACCCGTCACCTGACGGACCAGACCGTCCCCCTTGTACTCCTCGAAGCAAACGTATCCCGTGATTCCGGTCGGGAGATCCTTCACCACGTGAGCCATGTTGTCCTTGCGCAGCACCTCGTATTCATCCTTTTTGAGCAGGCGGTTGATCTCCTTGTTCGAGGGCTGGACATAGACGACGTATTCGTATTCGGCCTGTTTGGGGGCGCGGCCGTGGTCGATCCATGCCGTGGCGAAATCTCCCGTCTGCATGGCATGCGTCTTGTCATTGGGTGACGACTGCTCCTGTTTGGTGACGTTCAATACGCCGACGTTCTTCACTACGTAAAAATTGCCCTTTGTATCCGAAAGCGCGATTCGTTCGCCGCTCTTCGAGAGCTGGAGCGGGAAGGTGTCGTAGATTTCGCCGTCGACTTCAAGCTCTTCGCTGCGCTCCTCCATACGAAGCTGGAAAAGGGTGGTTTCGGTGGGATAGATCGAGTTGTTGTTGTCGATCCCGCTGCCGAGGAAGACCAACCGGTTGTCGAAGCAGAAGATCGTCTTGTGAGCCGTGGCGCCGGGCGTGAAGTTCTTGCGGTCGCCTTCGATATACTGGAAGGCCAGTACGCCGTTTTGTCCTTCGAGCGACGAGGCTCCCGAGAAGCGTTCGGGGTTGCGCTCCATGAGCGTCCCGGGCAGCGGGCTGTTCAATTCCGCCCAGGGCAGATGAATGGTCGTGGCGCCCGGCACGCGGTTCCAGTCCCAGCCCTCCTGTACGAAGCCGCTTGCGGCAGCCGAGACGGGGTTGCCCGAGCCGATGATCGGAGCCGAGGCATAGCTCTGATAACGGCCATAGCGGTTGTCCTTGGTGTAGATCTCCGAACCCCAGACATCCGTATTGAAGGCCTTGAGCGTTACCATCCAGTCTCCCCGGCGATGGATTCCCAGAGCGCCGTAGTTGTAGACGAAGAAGCCCGAAGGGGTGGGGCCTGTAGTAATTCCCTCCTTCTTGAACAGGCTGTTGAGCTCCTTGTCCGTGCCTTTCAGACGCAGATAGGCGCCGGCCAGTTCGGGATCGACGGCCTTGCCGCTGCCGGTCAGGTCGCCCAGGGCGGCCAGGTGGCCGAAGGCATTGACGTCGGGATCGGGAATCCGTCCGTTCTTGTTGAGCGGGTGACGTCCGGCGATGCCGAGGCCCCAGTCGCGCAGATTGGTGTAGTTGGCCATGGTCAGCAGGGCCAGCTTGAAGTTTTTGCGAGTCTGTTCCGTGAGGTTGAAGCTGGTGCCGCGTACGGCCTTGCAGTAGTATCCGATCGTGGCGAAGGCGCCGGTCGAGTAGGCGGGATAGAGACCTCCGTGATGGAAGGTGGTGCCGTCGACCTTGATGCCGCCGATGGTGCCGGGGGTAAAGTCAAGGCTGCCGGACATCCAGCGCGAGAGTCCCTTCATGGCGCGGTACTGTTCGGCCTCGGTGGGAAGCATCAGGGCGCTGATGAGTTTGGGCATGAGCAGCGTGTGCCACGAATCGAGCAGTTCGTCCCGTCCGTAGACATAGGGTTTGCGGGTTTCGGAGAGTCCGCTCCAATAGGCCAGCACGCGGACGTATTCGTCGGTTTTGCCGCGCTGTGCGATCTTGTCGCGCATGAGCCACATGGCATCGTAGATCTTGCGGACGTTGTATCCGTAGTGGTGGTTGGTTCCGTTTCCGTGACCGAAGGCGAAGCCCTGGTCGATGGCGTGATCCATAACCAGGAAGAAGTCATCCTCGTATTTCGAGTCGTTGTTGACATAACTGCTCAGGGCGAACGCGTTGAGCATGTTTTCGATGTCGTCCTGGCGCAATTCGCCCTTCGTGCGGTTGCATTCGTCGTTCGAGAGCAGCGGGGCTCCGATGATGCCTCCGTCCTCCGTGCGGTGGATGTTGGCGGCTTGGAAGGTCTTCAGGGCCCGGGGAATGATCGTACCGTTGATGTAGTTGGTACTTGACATGTTGGCTTCGACGATGGAGTTGATCCGCGACTTCACCAGATCGAGCTCTTTCTTCTCTTCGGGGGTGATTTCGCGCAACGGTTCGTCGTATTCGTACTGCTCCCACTCCCAGAGCCGCGCCCAGTGCCACAACGAACGGCTGAGGTTGCAGTTGTTGTTGGGAATTTGCTGGTCGGGGGTGATCTGGTCGTGGAGACGGGTTTCGGCGAAGGTCAGTCGGTCGATAAAGAGTTCGCCGCTGGATACGCCTTCGGGCGTGGAGATTACCAGCCGCGAGATCTGTTGCGAGGCATGGTCGCCGGGCATGTCGTTGTATTTGATCCAGCAGGCGCGCCATCCGGTGAAATCGAGGTGGAAGTTGAAATAATAGGGTGTTTCGCCCGTCGGAGTTTCAAAGGCGAAGTGCAGGTCGGCATTGACGGCCTTCGGGTTGTAGATCCAAAGTATGACGCCGGCCTGTTTGACGCGGAACGAGCGCATGAGTTGTCCGAAATCGTTGTATTGAAGGGTCGAGGGTGCGGTCCAGCTCCAGCGCATGGACTGTTTGCCGTCCTTGAAGTGCTTCGGGCTGGTCTCGATGGCGCTGTTTTCTCCACAGACGAATCCCTTGGGAATTCCCTCTTCGAAGGTGATTTTCGCATCGATGGCGGCATGCGCAAGGTGGCTTTCGAACGTTGCAAAAAGACTCAAAACGGCTGATACACCGTATAATAAATATTTTTTCATACCATTCAATTTGTTCAAAAGTAGCGAAAGAATTCGGACTGCCCAAATTTGTAGCGGAGAAAATGATAAAAAAATACGAGAGAAAGGAAAAAAATGTTAAAAAATAGGGGAAGTCCCGAATTTATTTTATCTTTGTGCACAAAGTGTGGTTGGGTTTGTGAAAAAATAAATAATGGAGGGCGGGAGGAGTCTCGGCTTCCATACATATATGTAATTATAACCACCAAATTCGAATTTATGACTGTAATCTCAAAATGCGCGGTAGCCGTGCTTTTTGCCGGAGGGGCCATCGCCTGTACGCAAACTCCGAAGACGACCTCGATCATCGATGAAAATATCGCTGTTGCGGAGCAGCAGCTCGGCATGCTGGCCGATTCGAGTGAAACGGGCGGTGTGATCCGCATTCCGTCGACCTATAAGAACGGCCGGATCGACTATGTTCCGACCGATGACTGGGTGAGCGGCTTCTTTGCCGGGTCGCTTTGGTACATGTATGAACTTACGGGGAACGAGGCCTGGGCCGAACGGGCGCGGAAGCATACCGAAATCCTCGATTCGATCCAATACCTGCAGTGGCACCACGACGTGGGTTTCATGATCTACGACAGCTACGGCAACGGCCTTCGGCTGAAGAATATCCCGGGATACAAGGATGTGATCGTGCAGACGGCCAAATCCCTTTCGACGCGCTTCCGCGAGGTGCCGGGAGTCATTCAGTCGTGGGATGCCGACCGCGGCTGGCAGGGTGAACGCGGCTGGCAGTGCCCGGTGATCATCGACAACATGATGAACCTCGAACTGATGTTCAAGGCCACGGAGTTTTCGGGGGACAGTACCTTCTATAAAATAGCGGTCAGCCACGCCGACCGGACGATGCAGGAGCACTTCCGCGATGATTACAGCTGCTACCATGTGGTGGATTACGATCTGACGGACGGTCATGTCCGGGGCCGCTGCACGGCGCAGGGCTATGCCGACGACTCGGCGTGGGCGCGGGGACAGGCCTGGGCCGTCTATGGCTACACGGCCTGCTACCGCTATACGGGCGACAAACGCTATCTGGACCATGCGGAGAAGGTGGCCTCGTTTGTGCTCAATGACAAGAACATGCCCGAGGATCTGGTTCCCTACTGGGATTACGATGCCCCGAACATCCCCGACGAACCGCGCGATGCCTCGACGGCCGCCATCCTGGCTTCGGCCTTCTATGAAATGTACACCTATACGGGCAACGACCTCTATAAACAGAAGGCCGACAAGATGATCGAGTCGCTCTCGTCGCCGGCCTATCGTGCCGAAGTGGGCAAGAACGGCGGCTTCCTTCTGATGCACTCCGTGGGAAGCATTCCGCACGGCAGCAACATTGACGTGCCGCTGAACTACGCCGACTACTATTTCCTGGAGGCGCTGATCCGCAAGGGACACATTGAGGCGGGCGAACCGCTGTTCTAAAACCTTCGACATGCGTAGAGCGATCTTGTTTGCCGCGGCTGCGGTGTGGGCACTGAGCGCGTCGGCCCAATCCCTTGAGGAGGTCGCCGACGAGCGGATCTTCTCGTTCGAGAAGTCCGTGGCCCCCTTCGTGGCGGAGCGCGGCTCGTCGCTGGAGATCTCCGGCGACCACTACAAGCACGGCACTCATTCGGTGCGGTGGCAGTGGTCGCGTCCGAATGCGCAGTTGCGTATCGATGCGCCGATCGACTATCTGTCGAAGAATCCCAATCCGCGCGAGACGTCGGTTTCGACCTTTGTCTTCTGGGTTTATGCTCCGAAGGCGCTGACGGGGAATCTCCGTTTTGAATTCCGCAAGGCGGGACGGACGTGTGCCTGGTTCGACTACGGATTGGATTTCACGGGATGGCGCGGGGCCTGGGTGGCTTTCGATCGCGACATGCAGGGAACGCCCGAAGAGGGTATGGACGAACTGGTCGTAACGGTCGAGGGGGCGCATAAGGGAGAGCTCTATTTCGACCATTGGATTCTTGCTTCGTTCCAGGATGTGCGGCACCACACGGCGGATTTCCAGGCGCCGTTCATCAATGCGGGGACCACGAGCCACTGGCTCGTCCTGCTGGAGTCGTGGCGCAACCCGATGCCTGCGGCTCCCGCCACGCTCGACGAGTCGATGAAACGCGACATGGCAACCGTCGAGAAGCGCCTGCGCGAACTCCTGCTCGAGGGAAAGAAACCGCTGCCGCTGGAGACGCTGCGCAACCATTTCGAACAGTACGGCATCACGGAGAATCCGGACGGTACGCTTCGCGGCAAACCGATCTGGTTCGTCCGCTATGCCGAGACCTATATTACCATGGGACATCCCGCGGTGGCGAAGCTCTACGCTGCGAACGACCAGTTGCTGCGCGGGTACAACGATTATCTGTTCCAGCTTGCCGTGGCCTGGGAGGCTGCGACGGATCCCGCCGAACGGGCCGAACTGGAACGGATGTATATTCTGTCAACCCGTCACCTGCTGGATCAGGGTTTTGCCGCGGGAAGTGCGCTCGGTACGCTCCACCATCTGGGCTACAGCATGCGCAACTTCTATACGGCACCGGTCATCATGCGCGAGGTGCTCCGCAAGGCCGGCTTGGAACATGATGTGCAGCAGGCCATGGAGTGGTTCTCGGGCGTCGGTGAGGTGAAACTTCCTCCCTCGCAGCCCGGCATGGACATCGACGCCTTCAACACCTCGCTGATCGGGCGTCTGGCGAGCATCGTGCTGCTGCCCGACACCCCGCAGAAGGAGGCCTATCTGTCGGCCTTCTCGCGTTGGGTCGACAACGGTTACAAGATCACCGAAGGGACGGGGCCCTGCTTCAAGAGCGACGGCACGGTCTTCCACCACCGCCACCACTATCCGGCCTATGCCGTCGACGGCTTCAGCGGCGGAGCGGTGAATGCCGTGTGGCTGCTCTCGAAGACCCGTTTCGCTGTCAGCGAGGAGAGCCATGCCATTCTGAAACGGGCACTGTTGGAGATGCGTTTCTACTGCAACCTGCGGTCGTTCCCGCTGGCCCTGTCGGGGCGTCATCCTGATGGCAGGGGGGCGTTGATTCCGTGGCATTATGCGCGGCTGGCCGTGGCCGGGTCGCCCGATGGCCGGGAGGAGATCGACCGGGAACTGGCCGCAGCCTACCTGCGGGTCAATCCGGCGGAGGATCGCTATACGCGTCTCTTCACGGAGGCGGGACTCACTGCGGAGCCCTCTCCCGAAGGAACCCATGTCTACGGCTACAATGCCTCGTTGTCGCATCGTCGGGGGGATTGGCTTGTCACGGTGGCGGGACACAGCCGTTACCTGTGGGCTGCGGAGATCTACCAGGGATGCAATCACTACGGACGCTATCTGACGAACGGCAGCCTGCAGCTTCTCGGTGACGGGGATCCCGTGAGCGCCTTCGGCAGCGGATTCCGCCAAGAGGGGTGGGACTGGTGCCATATCCCCGGCACGACGGCCCTCGAAATTCCCATGGAGCAGATGAAGGCCGATATCCGCAATGTCGACACCTTCTCGGGCTACGAGGAGATGTTGCTTTCGGACGAGGCATTCGTCGGCGGTGTGAGCCTCCAGGGACGCAACGGGCTTTTTGCCATGCAGCTCCACGACCATGACAAATACAACGGCACGCTCCGTGCCCGGAAGAGCTTCTTCCTCTTCGACAACCGGATCGTCTGCCTGGGATCCGACATCGAAAACCGGGCCGAGGGTGGTGTACATACGACGCTGTTCCAGAATTTCCTGGAAAACGGGTCCGATCCGATCGAGGTGAACGGTGAACAGGTGACGGCATTCCCGTACGAGCGGACGTTGGTACAGGGTGCCCTCCTGCGGGACAATCTGCGCAACCTTTACATCGTTCCGCAGGGGAGCGTCTGCGTCGGGAAGCGACACCAGCACTCGTTGCACGAGGAGACCGATGCTCCGACCGAAAATGACTTTGCCACGGCATGGATCGACCACGGTGAGGGCGAGGTCAATGGCGCCGACTATGAATACCTGATGGTCGTGCATGCTTCGGACAGAGAGGCTGCGCGTTATGCTGAAGAGCTGCCTTACGAAGTGTTGCAGCGCGATTCGACGGCCCATATCGTAAGCGACCGGCTGACGGGGATCGTGGGTTATGCCCTTTTCTGCGGCGGAGAGGTCGGAGAAGGATGGCTGGAGCGGGTGTCGATGCCGTCGCTGGTGATGATCGTAGGCGGAGAGAAGACATTGACGGTCAGCGTGTGCGATCCCGATCTGCGCTTCTACGAGGGCCCGAGTGACGAGGTGTTCGATGCCGGGGCGAAGCGTGTGGAACGAAGCATCTACTCCCGAATGTGGATCGACAATCCTTCGGGAGAATCCCGTCTTGAAGTGACGCTCCGGGGGTGCTGGCAGTTGGGTGAAGCCTCGGAAACGTGCCGGGCGGAGATCGACGGCGACCGTACGGTGCTGACCTTTACGTGCCGTGAAGGGGCGACACGCGAAGTGAAACTGACAAAACAGGAATAGAGAAATGTTGAAAATAAAGAAGATGATTCCGGCTGCGGGGCTTGTCCTGACGGCCTGCGGACCGTCGACGGTTGAGCTTCCCAACGTAATCTACGTGTTTCCGGATCAGTATCGCAACTCCTCGTTGGGCTTTTGGTCCGATCCCGAATTTGCGAAATTGGTGGAATGGCGCGGCGATCCGGTTTCGACGCCCAATCTGGACCGTTTCGCCCGGGAGGCTACCGTTTTGAGCGAGGCTGTGAGCAACTGTCCGTTGAGCAGCCCCCACCGCGGGATGCTTCTTTCGGGCATGTATCCCGAACGCAGCGGCGTTGTGTTGAACTGCATGTCGGAGCGCCCGGAGAGTTCGTTGCGGGAGGATGCCGAGTGTATCGGTGATGTCTTCTCGGCGGCGGGCTATGACTGCGCCTACATCGGCAAACTGCATGTCGACTTCCCGACGAAGAACAACCCTCAGCGCCCGGGGAGCTACGTGAGCGATGTCGTGCCGGAGTGGGATGCCTATACGCCACCCGAACGGCGCCACGGCTTCAACTACTGGTATTCGTACGGAACGTACGACGTGCACAAACACCCGCACTACTGGGATACGGAGGGCGACCGCCACGACGTGGACGAGTGGTCCCCGCAGCATGAGATCTCGAAGGCGATCGAGTATATCGAGAACCGGAATGCACAGCGAGATTCCCGAAAGCCGTTCTTCATGATGGTGGGTATCAATCCGCCGCATTCGCCCTATGCCTCGACCGACGATTGCGATCTGGAGGGGTATGAACTCTACAAGGACAAGTCGCTGACGGAGTTGCTTGTGCGCGGGAATGCCGATACGACGATGGCCAAGGCGGCTGCCGCCCGCTACTACTTCGCCAACGTGAGCGGTATTGACCGGGAGTTCGGACGCCTGCTCAAGGCGTTGGACGAAGCGGGTTTGACCGACAATACGATCGTGATTTTCGCCTCGGACCACGGCGAGACGATGACGAGCCATTCGACCGCCGATCCGAAGAACTCGATCTGGCGCGAGTCGCTCAACATCCCCTTCCTGGTGCGTTATCCGGGACGGGTTCCGCACCGAGTGGACGATCTGCTGCTCTCGACGCCGGACATCATGCCTACGGTGCTGGGGCTGGCGGGCCTTGGCGAGCGGATTCCGGCGAGCGTTGAGGGGCGTGATTTCTCGGCCATTCTGCGTCAGGATGCCGTGCAGCCCGAACGTCCGCAGGCGGCGCTCTATCTGCGCAACCTCGACGGGGAGCGGGATGCCGAGGGGCTTGTCCGGGGCTTTTTCCCCGAGGCCCGGGGCCTGAAGACCGCAACCCACACGATGGAACTCTGCATCGACCGGGAGGGCCGCCTCAAACGGGTGTTGCTCTACGACGACGTGCAGGATCCCTACCAGTTGGAGAATCTGCGTCCCGAGGAGCATGAGGCGCTTTTCGCCTCGCTGTGCCGCGAACTGGCCGTTTTGTTGCGCGAGAACGACGACGTTTGGTACCGCACGCGCGTATTGGCGGAGTTGATACCCTATGATGATATGAAAAACCAATCCTGATGTATATGAATAAATTGTTTTTATGGATTGCAGCGGCTTCGGCCATCGTGCTGCAGTCGTGTGAAAAAACCGACGGCATTCAGGACGAGATCGACTCGCTGCGCGACCGCGTGGCGGCGCTGGAGTCGAAAGTCGGCCAGGTGAACTCCGGAATCGAGGCGCTCCGTCTGTTGATGGACGAATCGACGGTTATTGTCGGCGTCACACCCGATGAAACGGGAAAAGGATATGTGATCGAGTTCAGCGACGGCAGCTCCTGTCCGGTGCTTTCGGCCGAGGAGATCGATGCCGTAGTCCCCATGTTGGGAATCGACAAGAAGACGGGTTGTTGGACGATCAGTCTTGACGGCGGTCAGACCTCCTCACCCTTGTTGGTGGACGGGTCTGAGGTCTCGGCGTGGCCCGTAGCCGGCGGCGAGTCCCAGGAGAATGCTACGGGTGTCACGCCGCAGTTGCGTGTTACGAACGACGGCTACTGGGAGGTGAATCTCGGTGATGGCACCTGGACGAAGTTGCTGCAGGATGGCAAACCGGTGAATGCCGTGGGCAACAACGTAAGCTTCAGCACGAGTTTCGATTCGGTCGTTTATGACGAGGAGAACAAGGAGTTGGTTATCAAGTTGAAGAACTCGGAGGAGGAGTTGACGCTGCCGGTCTTCTCGCTCGATCTGGAGATCGTTACCGATCAGAGCGACGGCCCTGTGGTGTTCTATCTGGAGCAGGTGCAGGAGTTCACGGTCATACAGACGAATGTTGCCGAGGCCAAGATCCAGGCTCCCAAGGGGTGGAGCGCCGAGCTCGAGGAGACGACTCTGAGGGTTACGGCACCCGCTCAGGCCCAGGCCGAGTCGGAGTTTACGCTCTCGATCGTCATCACCTCGAAGGAGGGCTATCTGAAGATCGTGCCGTTGAAGATGCAGCTTCTCAACACGATCTGGAATGCCAACGCCTGCAAGGCATGGGTAAATTTTGAGAACCGGAACGGCGAGAACATACTGCTTGATTTCTCGTACGCCGGTTACAAACACGGCGAGGTGGCCCCTCCGGATGTCTGGGGGCTGGGCTACAAGGTCTACGACGTGAGCAAACGTGAAGGCTTTGATCCCACGGGACAGACCTCGTCGCGTGCGGCCTTCATCGCTCTGCTCAAGGAGTTGCACCTTTACCGCGAAACCACGAGCGACCCGGCCAATCCGACGGCCAATGCGATCATCTACTTTCCCGCGGGGGATTACGTGCTGCACGATGAGTCGGATGACGTGAAACGCGACACGCTGCTCACGGATGATACGGGCAAGGTGGTCGCCGAATACAAGAGTTCGGATATCATCATCCAGGGCGGCAATTTCGTCATCAAGGGGGCCGGACGCGACAAGACACGGCTGATCATGAAGACGAAGAACTATCCTGCCAACGCTAACATGTGGTCTTCGCCGACGATGATCAACATCAAGAACAACAGTTCGAGGATCGGTGTCGATAAGGATGGGAATGAGTATCCGGAATTGGCCACGGTGACGGCCGATGCCGCGAAGGGCACCTTCTCGGTGGAGGTCGGATCGGCGGCAAAGATCAAGGCTGGCGACTGGGTGATGCTCTACCTGCAAAGCAACAATCCGGATCTGGTGACGAAGGAGTTGGCACCCAAGAGTGTGGACCAGGCCGCAATGACCGACATCAAGACGATCTGTGTCTATGATTACCATCAGGTGAAGTCGGTCAGCGGGAATACCGTTACCTTCTGCGAACCGATCATGCACGAAGTGGAGGCTCAATACGACTGGCAGATCCGGGAATTCCCGCACTACGAAAATGTGGGTGTCGAGGATCTGACCTTCGTGGGCAATGCCAAGGAGGATTTCGGCCATCACGCTTCGTGGGAGGACGACGGAGCCTTCAAGCCGATTCAGATGATGCGCTTGACGAATTCGTGGATGCGACGTGTCGATTTCGAGCATGTGAGCGAGGCGATGACCTTCGCGGAGGCGGCCAACTGCTCGGCCTACGATATCAACATCACGGGCAACCGGGGACACTCGGCGGTTCGTGCCCAGGCCTCGTCGCGGGTCTTCATCGGCAAGGTCCTCGACCAAACGAGCGGAAAGGAGTGCCTGAATTCGAGCGGAGACAATTTGGGCGGTCCTATGGATAATGCGGGCCAGTACCATGCTTCGGGCGTTTCGAACCAGTCGATGGGCACCGTGCTGTGGAACAATACGTGGGGTCTGGACGCGATGTTCGAGTCGCACTCCCGGCAGCCGCGGGCCACGCTGGTGGACCGTTGTACGGGTGGTTTCGTACAGTGGCGTTTCGGCGGTGACGAGAGCAATGTTCCGAATCACCTGCGGGATCTGACGATCTGGAATCTCAATGCCACGAAAGTCAAGCACGACTTCAAATCCGTCATCTTCAAGTGGTGGCTCTCGGAGGACAAATGGTGGAAGATCATGCCTCCGATCATCGTGGGCTTCCACGGAGTCGAACCGGTTGACTTCGGCTCCTATTCCGAGACGGCCGGAGGCTGGGTGGACGAGAACGGCGAGCTGCAGACGCTCTACCTGGAAAACAACGACAACAATACGCCCGTTGAGCCGTTGTCGCTCTATGAAGCCCAGTTGTATCTGCGTCTGGGGTATGTGCCGGGCTGGTTGAACTCCTTGAAATAAATAACAATACACGATAAATTATGAAAAAGTATCTGATTATGTTCTTCGTTGCGGCGGCTGCGGTCTTTCAGTCGTGCAACAACAACAACGACGACCTGTGGGATGCGATCGATGATCTGAAGAGCCGGGTTCAGGCTCTCGAGACGCAGGTCGATGCGCTGAACGGCAATATCGAGGCCATTCAGGCGCTTGCCAATAACGGCACGATCTCTTCGGTGAAGGAGGAGAATGGCAAGTGTATCATTACGATGACCAACGGCAAGGTGCTGACGCTTGTCAACGATATCAGTGCCCAGATGCCGATCGTCTCGATCGATGAAGAGGGTTATTGGCAGTATACGATCGGCGACAATACGTACCCGTTAGATGTGAAGGCCGTTGCCGAGGACGGTGTGACGCCGCAGTTCCGGGTCGATGAAGCGACTGGCCACTGGCAGGTGAACACTACGGGTAAGACTGACGGAACCGGTTGGGTGGATGTTACCTATGAGGATGGCGTGACTCCGGTCAGCGCCATTGCGGACAATCCGCAGAGCGATACGTTCTTCGAGTCGGTGAAGGTCAATGGCGACAACCTTGAGATCGTGTTGAAAGGCAGCGACTCTACGCTGAGTATTCCGATCGTGAAGGATTTCCTTTGCCAGATCGTGGATTCCGAAGGAGCTCCGATCGAGGGCGTTCAGACCTTCCCGGCGGGTGTGGAGAAGAGCTATCAGGTCAATATGCGGGGTGTGGTCAGCACGATCGTCTCGGCACCCGAGGGTTGGACGGCCGTTTTGTCGGATCCCACCGACGGGGAGAACGGTCTGCAAACGGCTACGCTGACTGTCACCTCTCCGGAGGCTTCGGGCGCATCGGCTGCTACGCGGGCTACGGCCAGCACGGCGAAGGACGTCTCGATACTGGCCTCCTCGGGACAGTTCTCGTGCATTGCGAAGATCCAGGTCGAGAGCACGGGTCAGGCTCCTGTGCCTCCGACGGCCCAGGTTGCCTTCACGGAGGCAACTACCGAGTCCCTGACGTTTACGGTGACGCTTTCCGAGGATACCGAGAGCTGGAAATACATCTGCCGGGCATCGACCGAAGAAGCTCCGTCCGTGGAGGATTTCGAGACTTTGGGAACGGTGGGTACGGATCTTATTGTTACGATTCCGGACCTGGCCGGCAAGACGGCTTATAAGCTCTATGTGGTGGCCTACGCGAATGGTTTGAACAGCACGGTGGCCGAAGCCGAGGGCACGACGAAGGATCCGGATGCCGATCCGAACGACTACTGGACAAACGGCGGTGTTGAAATCGAAGGCATAACCTATGATCAAAACAGCCCAGGAGCTGAGCGTGTGGAGATCTCAGCGGAGGCTACTGAAGACCGTACGATCCCGGCAAGAGAAGGTCAGAATGTTTTCTTCATCGGGCGCAATAACAGTGGAGGCTCTTATAATTATGTGATGGCTCCGAAAACGAGTATTGGAGTCCCTGGGGACAATATCTATATTGGACGTTATATCGGAGAGAAGCCTACGGTTAAGATTAATAATGTTCTTGCTATGCGCAATGCTGCCGGTATTGTTGCTTTCAAGAATCTGGTACTGGACTTTGAGGATACGGCTACTACTGGAAATTACCTGATTAGTTTCAACGGTGGTACAGATCCTGGAGTCGGAACTTTGGTCTTCGAGGATTGCGAGATTATTTACAATAAAGAGAGCCTTATGAGCGCATATAATGCAGCCGGCTCGATAGGGAATATCATTTTCCGAAACTGTAAGATCCGTTATACCGGTACGTCGGCTGGATTCATTTTCAATTTGAGTTCTCTGGGAAATAAATTTTCTCTGGATCTTACAAAATTGAAATCGATAGTTGTAGAGAACTGTATTGTTTATTCGACCAACTGCAGTAATATAAATTGTGCATTCTTGTCTGCTAATAGCCTTGATTTGAACAATTTGAAGTTGACTGTCGAGAATAATACGTTTGTTGATTTCCGCGGTTCTGGTACGACTTTGAAAAACGCAGGAACTTTCGTCCTGTATAAGTTCGGCAGCATATTCTGCAAGAGCAATATTTTCTACTCGACGATCGCAACTGGCTATCCCGCCGTCTTTGCTTTGACAAACGATTACGCCGATGCTTGGCCGACGATTGATATGATGAGCACGGACAATATTGCTTATGGAGCTGTGTCTTGGAAGATGTTTTCTCAGGCCCAGGATAAAGAAAAAAATCCTATAGCTTTCAATCCGAGTTCTTATACGAGCGTTGTCATTCCTAAAGCAAATAGTCCTTTCACTACATGTGAACCTGAAACTGGTACGTTTGTCGTAAGCAGTGATTTTACCGGTTACGGCTCTTCGCTTGAATAAACAAGATTTATTGATACGAAGGAAGGCTGCCCATACGGGCAGCCTTCCTTCGTTTATTCCGAGGGTGTAGTCGGATGCGGGGAGAACGCCCCTCGAAGGTCTCTTCCATCCCGGCAAAAGAAGAGGGGCGAATTCTCGCCCCTTTTTCATTTATGCGGTTCTTACTGCCCCTCCCTCCGGATCAGTCGATCCAGCTGGTGAGCAGCTTCATCGTGCCCGCAGGCGTCATGCGCAGCCCTTGCGCCGTGGCCGGAACGAGCACCGTCTCTCCCTGATGAACGTCGATCGTCTCACCGCGGTCATCGGTCAGCGTGCCGCGCCCTTCGAGGCACATCACCACCACGAACGAATCCCGTGTCGCGAGATCGAGCGTCTGCTCGCACGTCAGATCATAGAGCGATGTGGTGAAATAGGGACACGAAACCAACTCGACGCGCGTATCGCGTTCCGGCGTATAGTGCGTCCGGTAGTCGGGCAGTACGGTGTAGTCGATGGCGCCTTTTGCCTGCTCGGTGTGGAGCTCGCGGGGCTTGCCGTCGGCTCCTACACGGCCGTAGTCGTAGATGCGGTAGGTGATGTTCGAGGTCTGCTGGATCTCGGCGATGAACGACCCCGCTCCGATGGCGTGCACGCGGCCCGCCGGCAGGAAGAAGACGTCGCCCGGACGGATCGCATAGTCGGCCAAAATATCCGTGATGGTGTTGTCGGCAACGCTCGCCTCGTACTCTTCGGGCGTTACCTGCTTCGAGAAGCCCGAACGCAGATGGGCCCCCTCGTCCGTGGCCACGACGTACCACATTTCGGTCTTGCCCTTAGAGTGGTGACGCTCCCAGGCCAGCGCATCGTTCGGGTGTACCTGGATCGAGAGGTCCTGACGCGCGTCGATGAACTTGATCAGCAGCGGAAACTCATTGCCGAAGCGCTCGTAGTTGGCTTTGCCCAGCAGCGAGGCACCGTGACGGGCCAACAGATCCGGCAGCTTGGTTCCGGCCTCGGGTCCGTTTGCCACGACGGACTCGTTGCCCTCGACACCCGAAAGTTCCCAGCTTTCGCCGATGTTGTGCTGTTCGGTAGCGATCTCTTTGTAGGGGGCGATCTTCTCGCCGCCCCAGATCAGGGATTTCAGAATCGGTTGAAACTTATACATGTCGTTATGCGTTTTTTGCATCGAGTTGACTTAGGGCAAAGGCGTATGCTCCGACCGAAATGGCCTGGCTGGCACCGAGTTTGGAGATCATCACGCCGATTCGCTTCTGCGGATCGTAGACCACCGTGCGGTCCGAGCCGTAGACCTTGAGCGTGCGCTGGTCGCCGCGTGCGAAATCGCGGAATTCGGCCTCGTCGTCCAGATCGTAGACCTTCATCTGTACGCGGTTGAGCTCGTTGCCGTTCAGCTGGTGGATCTTTGCGCGCAATTCGCGCAGCAGGCTCGGCATGATCCATTTGCGGGCTGCGGTGATGCCGCCTCCGATGACGATCAGACCGTCGATGAGCGTGACGGCCGTGGCCATGGCGTCACCGGCCACCTCACCGAACTCCGCGAAGGTCTTTTGTGCGGCTTCGGCATTGCCGGGCCGTTTGCCGTCGGCGATTTCGCAGATATCCTTGGGCTCGAGTCCGTGATCGGGGTTGCCGCTCAGTTCGCCGTAGACGCGCTTGATGGCCCGTACGGCCACGCCGTCCTCGACGATGATGTCGGGGAATTTCTTGTGTCGCAGGCAGAAAGTCTCGACGCAGGAGTTGTCGCCGCGGTTGAGCCGGTTGTCGACCACGATGCCGATTCCGAATCCCGTGCCGAAGGTATATCCCAGGAGGTTTTTGTAACGTTTCGGGCTGCCGAGGGCCTCGAGCCGTGCGTTGACCTCGGGCAGGGCGCCGCCCAGGGCTTCGCCGTAGGCGAACAGGTCGCCGTCATTGTTGATGAAGACCGGGATGCCGAACGTCTCTTCGAGGAACGGCCCCAGGGCCACGCCGTCGCGGAACGACGGGAAGTTGGGCAGGAATCCTCCGATGATGCCGTTCGGATAGTCGGCCGGACCGGGAAATGCGAAACTGATGGCGACAGGCTTTTCCGGAAGCCGGGCGATGACCTGGCGGAATCCGTCGACCATCGTGGCCAGGCACTGGTCCAGATTGTCGGCATGCGAGGGCATGGTGATGGGTTCGACGATGAAGCGGTTGGCCTGCATGGCTCCGAAGACGAAGTTCGTGCCGCCGGCGTCGAGGGTGATGACCACCCGTTTGTCGTGACTGTACATGGTTTGGTTATGGTTGGATCAATTGTTTTTCTATCTGGCAAAGGTAGCAAAAAATGGCCGCAACATCAAGCGGCAACAGACGGAAACGCGCTCCGGACACTGAAAAAAGAGGACCTCCGGCTCTTGAACCGGGGTCCTCTCTTTCCGAACGGATTGGCGGGGGTCATGCCTTGTGCGTGAGGTCTGTGTTGTGAACTCCGAGCACGGCGCGTCCCGAGGGGTCGTTGCAGTTGGCGAACGACTGGTCCCAGGCCAGCGCTTCGGCCGTGCTGCAGGCCACCGACGGTACCGAGGGCACGCAGGCTGCCGCCGTCTGCGAGGGGAAGTGCTCCTCGAAAATCGAGCGGTAGTAGTACTCCTCCTTGTTTTGCGGCGGGTTGATCGGGAAGCGCTCGGCGGCATGCTCCATCTCGCGGTCCGAGACGGCTTCGGCGGTGATCCGCTTGAGCGTATCGATCCATCCGTATCCCACGCCGTCGGAGAACTGCTCCTTCTGCCTCCAGACGATCTCCGCAGGCAACAGGTCCTCGAAGGCCTTGCGCAGGATCCACTTCTCGATGCGGCCCTTCCCGGCCATCTTGGCCTCGGGGTTCAGCCGCATGGCCACGTCGAGGAACTCCTTGTCGAGGAACGGGACGCGCCCCTCGACACCCCATGCCGAGAGCGACTTGTTGGCTCTGAGGCAGTCGTAGAGGTGCAGACGTCCGATTTTGCGCACGGTCTCCTCGTGGAAGGCCCGGGCATCGGGCGCCTTGTGGAAGTAGAGGTATCCTCCGAAGATCTCGTCGGCCCCTTCGCCCGAGAGGACCATCTTGATCCCCATCGACTTGATGACCCGCGCCAGCAGATACATCGGCGTCGAGGCGCGCACGGTGGTCACATCGTAGGTCTCGATGTAGTAGATCACGTCGCGGATAGCGTCCAGACCCTCCTGGATCGTGTAGTGGATCTCGTGGTGCACCGTTCCGATGTGTTCGGCGACCTTGCGGGCCGCGGCCAGGTCGGGTGAACCTTCGAGTCCCACGGCAAAGGAGTGCAGCTGCGGCCACCAGGCCTCTTCACGCCCGCCGCTTTCGATGCGACGGTCGGCGAACTTCTTGGCCACGGCCGAGATGATCGACGAGTCGAGACCTCCCGACAACAGCACGCCATAAGGCACGTCGGACATCAGCTGCCGTTTGACGGCGGCTTCGAGCGCGTTGCGGAGTTCGGCGATGTCGGCCGTATTCTCCTTCACGGCGTCGTAGTCGAACCAGTCTCGTTTGTACCAGCGGACCATCTTACCCTCCTTCGACGACCAGTAGTGTCCCGGCAGGAAGGGTTGGATCGTGGTGCAGACCCCCTCAAGGGCCTTGAGCTCCGAGGCGACGTAGAACTGCTCGTCACGATCCCAGCCGATGTAGAGCGGGATGACGCCGATCGGGTCGCGGGCGATGAGGTATTCGTCCTTCTCGATGTCGTAGAGCGCGAAGGCGAAGATGCCGCTGATCTTCTCCAGCAGTCCGAGACCCATCTTGCGATAGAGCGGCAGAATCACCTCGCAGTCGGATCCGGTCATGAATTCGTATTCATGGGCCAGTTCGGCACGGATCTCCTGATGGTTGTAAATCTCGCCGTTGACGGCCAGGACGAGCTTTCCGTCGCGGCTGTAGAGGGGTTGACGACCCGACTGTGGGTCGACGATCGAGAGCCGTTCGTGCGAAAGAATCGCTTTGGGGCCGCAGTAGATTCCCGACCAGTCGGGACCGCGGTGTCGAATCTGTTTTGACATTTTCAGCACCTGGGTGCGCAGCGCATCCGACGGTTGACGGATGTCGAACAATCCTACGAATCCACACATGTTGTTCCGGTATTAAGATTTTCAGTTGTTTTCGGGGCGGAGTTTGCGGACTACGGCGCCGGCCTGCCACATTTCGCTTTCGCGCATCTCGCGCAGCTCCTCGTTGAGTTTTGTGCGATAGTCGGGCTTGCTGTTGGAGTCGATCGAGATCTGGGCCTCGTTACCGCTGCGGACGCTCTCGTAGAGCTCCTCGAAGACGGGCTTCGTGGCGTCGCGGAAACGTTTCCACCAATCCAGGGCGCCGCGCTGTGCCGTGGTCGAGCAGTTGGCATACATCCAGTCCATACCGTTTTCGGCAACGAGCGGCATGAGCGACTGCGTGAGCTCCTCGATCGTCTCGTTGAAGGCCTCCGAGGGGGTGTGTCCGTGTGCGCGCAGCGTGTCGTACTGTGCGGCGAAGATGCCCTGGATGGCGCCCATCAGCGTACCGCGCTCACCCGTGAGATCCGAGTAGACCTCGCGCTGGAAGTCCGTCTCGAACAGGTAGCCCGAACCGACACCGATTCCCAGGGCGATCACACGCTCCATGGCTCGTCCCGTAGCATCCTGGAAGACGGCGTAGCTGGAGTTCAGACCGCGGCCCTGGAGGAACATCCGCCGCAGCGAGGTGCCCGAACCCTTCGGGGCGATCAGGATGACATCGACATCGGCCGGCGGGATGATGCCCGTGCGCTCCTTGTAGGTGATGCCGAATCCGTGCGAGAAGTAGAGGGCCTTGCCCGCGGTGAGGTGCTTCTTGATGGTGGGCCATACGGCGATTTGCCCGGCGTCGGAGAGCAGGTACTGGATGATCGTACCGCGCTCGGCAGCCTCCTCGATCTCGAAGAGCGTCTCACCCGGCACCCATCCGTCGGCGACGGCCTTGTCCCAGCTCTTGGAGCCCTTGCGCTGTCCGACGATTACGCGGAAGCCGTTGTCACGCAGGTTGAGCGACTGTCCGGGGCCCTGTACGCCGTATCCGATGACGGCGATGGTCTCCTCCTTGAGGACCTCGCGTGCTTTCTCCAAAGGAAACTCTTCGCGTGTTACGACGTTCTCCTCGACGCCGCCGAAATTGATCTTTGCCATAGTTTGATTGATTTTATGGGTTTGTTGAAACTTTTTCTTTCCGTTCTTGGGTTTCTGCCCTGCAGTTGTCCGTCGGGACCTTTCCCGGGACCGGATCAGGCTTCCGTATCGATGTTTTTCTGGTTTTTCCGCATCTTCTCCAGCTCCTCGAGGTATTCGTTGAGCAGTTCGCGCCGCGATTTGATGACGGCCACCGTGCCGCTGCGTACGAACTGTTGTACGCCATAGGGTTGCAACAGCCGGAAGAGTTGCTGGGTCTCCTCCTTGTGTCCGGTCTTTTCGACGACGATATAGTCGGAGTCGATCTCCAGGATGCGGACGTTGTGCCGGCGAACGAGCTGTTCGACGCTGCTGCTGCGTGTCACCTTGTAGAGGGCGATCTCCTGCTGCACGACCTCCTCGGGGGCATAGACGAAGGCCTTCAGCACGTCGATCTTCTTCTCGATCTGTCGTACGACCTTTTCCACGGTTTCGGGCGAGGTGCGCACGACGATCGTGAATTTGTGGATGCCCTGCAGGGCCGATTCCGAGGTGGTGAGGCTTTCGATGTTGACGTTCCGGCAGGTAAAGACCGTCGTGATCTGACTGAGCAGTCCGACCTTGTTTTCCGAAAATACGGTGATGATGTATTCCTTATCCGTTTCCATGATCCATTTGCTTTATTCGAGGCGGATCTCCGCAACGGGAGCTCCGGCCGGTACCATCGGGAAGACGTTCTCCTGGCTTTCGACACATACTTCGAGCAGGAAGGCTCCCTGCGAGGCCTTCATTTCGGCCACGGCGTCGGTGAGTTCTTCGTGTTGTTCCACGCGGCGATAGGCGATTCCGTTTGCTCGGGCGATCAATCCGAAGTTGGGGTTGGTGAGTTCGGTGAAGGAGTAGCGTGAGTCGTAGAAGAGCTCCTGCCATTGCCGGACCATGCCGAGGAACGAGTTGTTCAGCAGAACGATCTTGACGGGAACGTTCGACTGAAAGATCGTTCCCAGCTCCTGAATGGTCATCTGCAACCCTCCGTCACCGACGAAGAGCACCACGTCGCGGTCCGGAGCCCCCAATTTGGCGCCGATGGCGGCCGGGAGTCCGAACCCCATGGTTCCGAGACCTCCCGAGGTGACGAGGCTCCGCGTGCGGCGGAATACGAAGTAACGGGCGGCGAACATCTGCTGTTGCCCGACATCGGTCACGACTACGGCATCATTGTCGTAGGCCCGGGCCACCGTGTCGACGGCCTCGCCCATGTGGATCCGTGCTCCGGTGGGGTGGAGTGCCGGGCGGATCACCCGCTCCTGTTCGATGCGGTCGCAGGCGCGGAAGCCGGCGATCCACTCCTCATGCCGGCGTTTGCGGATGCGTTCGGTGAGCAGCGGCAGGGTCTGTCGCACGTCTCCCGCTACGGGGACGTCGGCCGGAATGATCTTGCCGATCTCCGCAGGATCGATCTCCAGATGGATGATGCGGGCATTCTCTCCGAAGTGGGCCGGGGAGCCCGTTACGCGGTCGTCAAAGCGCATGCCCACGGCGACGATCAGATCGCAGTCGCGGTTGCGGATGTTGGGCCCGTAGTTGCCGTGCATGCCGAGTATGCCGACATATTGCGGCGCATCGGTCGGTACGGCCGACAACCCCAGCAGCGTCGAGGCTACAGGCATGCCGCTCTTTTCGAGGAAGGCTTTCAGTTCGGCCTCGGCATTGCCGAGGATGACACCCTGGCCCACCATCACCAGCGGACGCTGCGCCTCATCGATCAGCCGTGCAGCCTCTTCGATGCGGGCCGGATCGGGCTCCGGAACAGGGACGTAGCTGCGGATCGAGGCGATCTTCTCGTAGTGAAACGGTGCCGTGCCGCACTGGGCGTCTTTCGTGATGTCGACGACGACCGGCCCGGGGCGTCCCGAACGGGCCACAAAGAAGGCCTTGGCCATGGCTGCGGGGATATCCTCGGTGCGTTTGACCTGACAGTTCCACTTGGTGACGGCCTGCGTGATTCCGACGAAGTTGGTCTCCTGGAAGGCGTCGGTTCCGAGCAGTTCGGATCCGACCTGTCCCGTAACCAGTACCAGCGGCGTGGAGTCCATCAATGCGTCGGCCAGCCCCGTTACGGTGTTCGTGGCGCCGGGCCCGGACGTGACCAGACAGACGCCCACACGTCCGCTCACACGGGCATAGCCCTGGGCCGCATGTACGGCCCCCTGCTCGTGACGGACCAGGATGTGACGCAGCCGGTCGCGGTAGTCGTAGAGTGCGTCGTAGACGGGGATGATGGCGCCGCCGGGGTAGCCGAACAGCGTGTCGACTCCCTCGATCAGAAACGATTCGAGCAGCGCCTGCGAGCCGGTCATGCGGGGACCGTCGATCGTCTGTTGCTCATCGGTGGGTGAGGTATTCATGATTCGATTCTTTTTTTCGGATTCACTGTCGGGGGAGGGATTACTCTTCGTCGTCCAGGATGCGGACGGCCCCACGGTCCGCCTAGCTGACCAGACGAGCATAGGCCTGCAGCGATTTGGGAACCTTCCGGTCGCGGGCCTCCGGACGGAAGTGCCGTTGTGCGGCCATGCGTGCGGCAATCTCCGAGTCGTCGAGCAGCAGGCGGATCGACCGGTTCGGAATATCGATCTCGATCTCGTCGCCCGTTCGCACGATGGCAATTTCTCCGCCTGCGGCGGCTTCGGGGGAGACGTGTCCGATCGAGAGTCCGGAGGTCCCGCCCGAGAAACGGCCGTCGGTAATCAGCGCACAAACCTTGTCGAGGTGTTTCGACTTGAGGTACGACGTGGGGTAGAGCATCTCCTGCATGCCCGGACCTCCTTTGGGACCTTCGTAGCGGATGACAACGACCTCCCCGGGCTGCACCTCGTCGTTCAGAATGCCGTGCATGGCCTGCTCCTGCGACTCGTAGACGCGGGCCCGTCCGCGGAAAACGAAGAGACGCTCATCCACACCGGCCGTCTTGACCACACAGCCCGAACGGGCGATGTTGCCCGTCAGTACGGCCAACCCTCCGTCCCGGAAATAGGCGTGGGCGATATCGCGGATGCATCCTTGCGAGCGATCCGTGTCGAGAGATTCGTAGTAGCATTGTTGCGAGGCCATCTCCCGACTGTAGTGTCCGGCCGGAGCGCTGAGCGAACGGCGGCGTGCGGCGTCCGTGGCCGTGGGGCTGAGGATGTCGCAGGCGGCGATCGCCTCACCCAGCGTGCGCCCGTCGACGCGGTGGACCGACGTGTCGAGCAACCCGCCGCGTTGGAGCTCTCCGAGGATGGCGAAGATCCCTCCGGCGCGGTTGACATCCTGAATGTGATAATGGGAGTTGGGCGCCACCTTGCAGAGCACCGGCACGCGGCGCGAAAGGCGGTCGATGTCCTGCATCGTGAAGTCCACGCCGGCCTCATGTGCCACGGCCAGCAGGTGCAGGACGGTGTTCGTAGATCCACCCATGGCGATATCGAGCGACATGGCGTTTTCGAAGGCGGCTTTCGTTGCGATCGAGCGGGGCAGAACGCGTTTGTCTCCCTCGAAATAGTAACGTTCGGCGTTGCGCACGATGATTGCCGCGGCATCTTCGAAGAGCTGGCGGCGATTGGCATGCGTGGCGACGATCGTACCGTTTCCCGGGAGTGACAGCCCGAGGGCCTCGGTCAGGCAGTTCATCGAGTTGGCTGTGAACATGCCCGAGCAGGAGCCGCATCCGGGACAGGCGCAACGTTCGACTTCGGCGATCTCCTCGTCGGAGTACCTCGCGTCGGCCGACATCACCATGGCGTCGATCAGATCGAGATTCCGGTCTGCGTAACGCCCGGCCTCCATCGGGCCGCCGGAGACGAAGATCGTGGGGATGTTCAGGCGCATGGCGGCCATCAGCATGCCCGGCGTGATCTTGTCGCAGTTGGAGATGCAGACCAGCGCATCGATCTTGTGGGCATTGGCCATGTATTCGACGCTGTCGGCGATGATTTCGCGCGAGGGCAGCGAGTAGAGCATGCCCTCGTGTCCCATGGCGATTCCGTCGTCGATGGCGATCGTGTTGAACTCGGCGGCGAAACAGCCGAGGCTTTCGATCCGCTGTTTGACCAGCTGCCCGATTTCGTGCAGGTGGACGTGTCCGGGGACAAATTGCGTGAAGGAGTTGGCGATGCCGATGACCGGACGGGCGAAGTGTTCTTCGCGCATGCCGTTGGCGCGCCAGAGGCTCCGGGCTCCGGCCATGCGGCGTCCCGAGGTGGTGACGGCGCTTCTGAGGGTGTGTTTCATTTTCTGCGTTTCCATTTTTCGCTTCGACACTGGGCTCTGAAACGAAAGAACCTTTCTCCTGACCGGGAGAAAGGTTCTTGGTATTTCATCGAACAGGTACGTCACCTCTCTCCCGTTATCTTTTTGTTGACCACGAGCAGCACGTTAATAATGACGTTATTCGTAAGATTCCAGGCGATCATGCCGATGATTTCTTTAAGTCTGAAGCAAAGATAAGGAACTAAAACGGAACGCGCAAATAATTTCCTAAAAAAATTTAATAACATAACGATCCGGAAGCAAAAAAGTGGATTCCTGTTTTGAAACTGTCAAAAACAGGGGTTATAAATTATGATCCGGAACCGTATTTTTAGCTTCTGGCCGCACTTTTCGGGGTGTTTTACCGCCTGCGGAGCGTCGTTTTGTTTTGTGTGCTTTCGATTTTTATTCGGTTTGGTCGTTGAAACAGTCTGTTTTACACATATATATAATAAAGAAGGTGCTTTTTTGGTTTAACCCGGTTACGAATTGTTACCGGAATTTGGATTATTAAAATATTTGTTTTATATTTGCCCTTGATGGATCTTCTAAGGTACCATACGTCGCAGGGTCAGGGACTCGGTCAGGGATGCGGATTTTTCGCAGCCCGGACTCTTTGCGGATGGACGCGCAGTCTCGCGGCTCATCTTTCCACGACGTTTGCCACCACGATCATTACCGCCACGACCGGTACCGGTACCCCTGTGGGGGTCGAGTAGTCAATATTCCGTCGCATCGTCTCGTTGCATGCATCTTCCGGCCCAGGCTGCCGGAACGGAAAAAAGGTATCGCAAACATCTCCGAATCCCATCCGGACGCATCATTCCGAAAACGAACGGCTTTTGCCGGGGTGTTTTTCGTTGCCGATTCCGGCCGGGCAACTCTTGAAGGGCTGTTTTTCGGAGTTTTCAGACAACGTGGTTTTATCATAAAAGCAGAATCGAAATGAAATATGTTAAGGTATATGCTCCGGGTACGGTGGCAAATCTGGGTTGCGGGTTCGATGTGATGGGTCTGACGCTCGACGGCGTGGGGGATTTGATGGAGGTCGGAGTCGAACAGAATGCCGAAGGGCTCTCGATCCGCAACGACAGCGGGGTTCCGCTCCCCGAATCGCTCGATGAAAATGTCATTACTCCGGCCGTTCGGGCGATGCTCGAGGCTTACGGCCGTTCGGTACGGGTCGAGATCCGGCTGCTCGAAAAGATCGTCCCGGGCAGCGGTATCGGTTCGAGTGCCGCCTCGTCGGCCGCGGCCGTCTACGGGATCAACGAACTGCTCGGCCGCCCCTTCTCGGGCAAGGAGCTCGTGGAGTTTGCCATGCAGGGCGAGGCGTTGCTGGGAGGCACGGCCCATGCCGATAACGTGGGACCGGCGCTGCTGGGCGGCGTGGTGCTGATCCGCGGCTACGAACCCTTCGACATTGTACGCCTGCCCGTTCCCGACAACTTTTTCTACGCGGTGGTACATCCGGCCATCGTGGTCAGTACGAAGATGGCCCGGGAGGTTCTTCCGCACGAAATCCCGTTGTCGAACGCCGTAAAACAGTGGGGAAATGTCGGAGGTCTGGTGGCGGGTTTTGCCCTGCGGGATGTGGCGTTGATCGGCCGTTCGATGCAGGATGCCGTCATTGAGCCCTACCGCAAGGGCTTCATTCCCGATTACGATGTCCTGAAGCAGATGGCTCTTGCCGAAGGAGCCCTGGCGCTGAATATTGCCGGATCGGGCCCCTCGGTTTTTGCTCTGGCGGCGGACTATGCCGTCGCCTGCCGGATTGCCGATAGGATGAAGGCGCACTTTGCGGTTCGGGGCATCGCCCGCAAAACCTATGCGGGACGTGTGTCGAACGCGGGAGCACGGATTGTTGAATCGTAAAAAATGCAATGTCATGAATTGGTTCAGTACGAGAGATCGGGAGCGGAAAAACGGATATACGCTTCGTGATGCTGCCATGATGGGGTTGGCTCCCGACGGAGGGCTTTTTGTTCCGGAACGGATTCCAGCGATCGATCTGGCCGAAGCGGAACGTCGGGCCGGAGGGTCCTATGCTTCGCTGGCGAGCTATCTGGCGGATCTCTTTTTTGCCGGGGACCTCGACTCCGGAGCTGTGCGCCGGGAACTGGATTCGCTGTATGAATTTCCGGTTCCGCTTCGCCGGGTGGGGCGGGGGCGTTATACGCTCGAACTCTTCCATGGCCCGACCTGTGCCTTCAAGGATTTCGGTGCGGGATTCATGGGCCGGATGGTGGGCTTGTTGGGGCGTCCCGAGGAGCGTCTTGTGATCCTGACGGCCACGTCGGGGGATACGGGGAGTGCCGTGGCGCACGGTTTCTACAACGTTCCGGGCGTCGACGTCGTAGTCCTCTATCCCGAGGGGAAGATCAGCCGCCTGCAGGAGTGTCAGATGACGGCGCTCGGCGGCAATATCCACCCGTTGCGGGTTGCCGGGACGTTCGACGATTGCCAGCGTCTGGTCAAGGAGCTCTTTGCCGATGAGGCGTTCCGTCGCCGTCGCTGCGTGACGTCGGCCAATTCGATCAATTTGCTGCGCTGGATCCCCCAGGCCTTCTATTATGTCTACGGCTATTTCCTGTGGCGGCGTGAGACGGGCGGGGAGTGTCCGACGATCGTCGTGCCGAGCGGAAACTACGGCAATCTGGCCGCGGGCATGCTGGCCCGGCGGATGGGGCTTCCCGTGGAGGGTTTCGTAGCGGCGTCGAATCTCAACGATGTCGTCCCGGAATTCCTCGAGACGGGAGTCTATCGTCCGCGGCCGTCGGTCCAGACGCCGGCCAGCGCAATGGATGTCGGAGCTCCGAGCAATTTCGAACGGATGTTGTGGCTTTGTGGCGGAGACCCGGAGGCGCTGCGTGCGGAACTGACCGGATACCGGTGCGACAATGCGGAGATCCGGCGGACGATCGATGCCCTGTATGAACGTTGCGGTTATCTTTCGGATCCGCACAGTGCCGTCGGATATGCGGCCTCTGTCGCGGTCGGGAAACCGGGCTTCTATCTGTCGACGGCGCATCCTGCGAAATTCGGAGAGGTGATCTCCGCCGTAACGGGACGGCGGGTTTCGCTTCCGGAGCGCCTGGAGGTTCTGACTCGTCGTAAGCAGCATTCCGATCCGTTGGCTGTGGATCTCGCGGCTCTGGAGGAGTTTGTTGAGAAACTCTGAACGGGACCGGCTGCCTGGAGAAGATCCGCCCCGCCTTCGGGATTCCGAAGGCGGGGCGGATTCTCATACGAATGCCACTCGGAGCTCTTTTGTGGAGAGGCTCTGCTCGTTGTTGATTTCGGAAATGTGAAACGGGAATTTCGGAGACAAAAAAAGCGAGAATCAATCGATTCTCGCTTTTCAGTACCCCCTCAGGGGCTCGAACCCTGGACCCCAACATTAAGAGTGTCGTGCTCTACCAACTGAGCTAAAGAGGCATCAATCATTAGCTGATTGCGAGTGCAAAGATAGATATAATTTCTTTAACTCCAAAAAAAATGGGAATTTTTTTATATTTTTTCTTGTCCGGCCTCGATTCCGCCTATTCTCCGACCTGCTGTTGTGCCGGTTCGATGAGCAGCGCATCGCTGTTCCACTCCCCTCCGGCTTCGGGGTAGATGAACGGCCTGGGATCCTCAAAGCGCTTCATGTTCAGGTAGCTTTCATAGAGGTTGATACCGTTCGACGAGTGGGTTGCCAGGGCAAATGCCACGACCGACGGATGCCGTTTGGTGGTGTGGTAGCTGTTTTCCGCCCGTTCGATGTAGGCCTCCTTCCAAATCGGGTCGTTCGAGGGATTGCCTCCCTTTCTCCGGCTCTCGCCGCTGCGTCGGGTGTCGATCGGAGCCTGGGCGATTACGCAGAGACCCTGCCCGTCGCAGAAGTTCAGGAACGATTCCGATACCGCCCCCGGAAGCAGCTTGAGCGTATTGTAGCCCTGTTCGCGCAGGGTGGCGATTTCGTTTTCGGAGAGCGAGGGCGGCACCTCGCGGATCCGCAGTTCCAGGGGCTGCCCGTTCAGAAGCATAGAGCCCTCCCGGAGCTCGATCTGCCGGAATCCGATGCGCATCTCCGCAAACTCGACATAGCGGCCTTCGTATTGCGTCTTGAGCTGCAAGGTGTATTGCGTGGGAAGTTCGGGACTCCACAGCATGTTGTCCGGGATGCGGGCCAGAAAGCGTACCGTATCCTCCTTGCGCATCTCGAGCGTGAGGTCCTTGAATCCTGCGGCAGCATCCTCGCCCGAGGGGGAGAGCAGTCGGTAATGAATGCGGGACGTGCGCGGATTGAGCGCTTCGCTTTTGATGACCAGCGCCACTTCGGCCGTTGCGAAGCCGTTCTCTCCGACGCGGGTTTGGGTCACGACGTCCCGGATCCGCATCGTCGGCTGGCTCAGCAGCCATATGCCGCCGAGCTTCGGGGCGGGATTCTCCTTCCAGCTCTCGAGTACGGCTGTGGGAGAGGGCTGCATGACGCGGATTTCCACCTTGTTGCGCCCCTCGTGGGTCAGTTTGGTGATGTTGAACTCCGCGGGGGTGTTCCCGTCGGCGACGTAGGCCGCCTGCCGGTCGTTGACGAAGAGTTCGTAATCGCCCGAAGCCTCTCCCACGTGCAGCAGCACCTGGCGGTTCGCCCAGGCGAAGGGTACGGTGAAATCCGTGGTGAAGCGGTTCCCGTCGAGCGACCACTCCGTCAGCCTCGAGAAGTAGCGGTTATCGCCTCCGTCGGCTGCCGAAGCGGCCTCGGCCGAGGGGTAGGTGAGGAGCTCCCCCCGGGGCAGCTCGCGCCCGAAAGAGGGTACATACTCCTGGGCCCAGAGTCCGCAGAGGGAAAAAAGCGCTATGGTTGAAAGGATCGTCCGCATAAGTTCGTATATTTGTGCTCGGTAAAGATAGGTAAATTTTTCGATACTGCGATGTCCGGACTCCCCAAACTCAATTTTCCCGCTATCCGCCTCCGGGCGCGCCGCCGAGACGAAGCGGTCGAGGTGTGGGACTCCCTGCGGGGCATCTACCTGGTTCTGACCCCCGAGGAGTGGGTTCGGCAACACTTGATCGCCTATCTGATTTCACAGTGCGGGGCCCAGCCCACACGGATCGTACAGGAGTATGCCGTATCGCTCAACGGACAGCCTCAGCGGGCCGATGTGGTTGTGGTGGATGATCTGGCCCGTCCGCTGCTGGTTGCCGAATGCAAGGCTCCGCACGTGAAGATCGACGGAAAGACCTTTGCGCAGGCCGTACGCTACAACTCGGTTCTGGGGGCCCGCTATGTCGTGCTGACCAACGGCTTGCGGCACTATTGCTGCGAATGGCGCGACGGGACCTACTGCCCTCTTGCCGGATTTCCCGATCTGCGGGGCTGATCCTCTTTTGCCGGCGGAGCCGTGATCGGGCTCGCTGACTTCCGCCCTCATTCCCCGATCTGTGGGACTGAACTCTCTTTTACCGAGGAAACCGTGATCGGGTTTTGCTGCCTTTAGCCCTCTTTTCCCGTTTGCAGAGCGCACCCTTCCGTTTTACCCTTCCCCGTCTCGGATGCAGTGCCCCCTCTTCGCCCCCTCCCTCGCTCAGAGATTCCGGAAATTCTGCCGGATGTAATTTTGGAATGCCTCCTTGTAATTCTCGCCAATGGGTACGTATTCCGTTTCGCTCAGATAGATGCGTCCCTTGATATAGGAGCGTATGGCCCGCAGATTGACGATGTAGGAGCGGTGTACGCGCATGAACGACTCGGCGGGCAGGGCCGTCTCCATGTTCTTGAGGCGGAAGAGTGTGGTGATGGTCGTTCCGTCGGCCAGATGCAGGCGTACGTATTCACCCTCGCTTTCGATATAGAGAATGTCGCCGATGCGTACGAGCGAGACCTTGTAGTCGGCCTTCACCGAGATGTATTCCCGGTCTTTGGGCAGAGCCTCGGAGTCGGGCTCCTGGGGCGGACGCTGGTTGTGCCTCAGCTCGTAGAGCGAATTGGCCTTGGCGGCAGCCCGGCTGAAGTCGGCAAAACTGAACGGTTTGAGCAGATAGTCCACGGCGTCGAGCTTGAATCCTTCGATGGCATATTCGGAATAGGCTGTCGTAAAGATGACCATCGGCCGGTCGATCAGCCCCCGGACGAACTCCACACCGTTCAGATCGGGCATGTTGATATCCACGAAAATCAGATCGACTTTCTCGGAAGCGAGGCATTGCTGTGCCTCGATGGCGTTGTTGAAGCGCGCCACGAGCTCCAGATAGGGGATTTTTGCGATGTAGGCGGCAATTTGACGCAGGGCCAGCGGCTCGTCGTCGATGGCGATACATTTAAGCATGGAGCGTAGGGATTTCGAGTTGGACGGTATAGGAGGTCTCGGCTTCGAGAATGTTGAGCGTGAAGCCCTTCTCGCCGTAGATCAGCGCGAGCCGCTTGCGGACATTCTCGAGTCCGATGCCTGCGGGATGCTGCTTGTCGGGGGCGGCGTGCCGGCTGTTCTCGATCGTTGCGAAGACCTTCCCGTCGGCATATTCGACATGGATGCGGATGAACGAAGGGTGGTTGTAGCTGATGCCGTGCTTGAAGGCATTTTCGACGAAGACGATCAACAGCAGCGGGGGAATCGAGACCTGCTCCGGCAGATCGTGCGGCGATTCCACGCGGATATCCACGTCGTCAGTGTAACGGATGCGCATCAGTTCGATATAATTCTTCAGGAACTGGATATCGCGGTTCAGGGAGATGAGCTCGTGTCCCGATTCGTAGAGGACGTAGCGCATCATCTTCGAGAGTTCGATGACGGCGCTCTTGGCCGATTCCGTGTCGATATCGATCAGCGCGTGGATGTTGTTGAGCGTGTTCATGAAGAAATGCGGATTGATCTGGTACTTCAGATAATCCATCTCGGCCTGGAGGTTCTGCCTTTTGAGGGCCTCCATCTGCTGCTCGTCGCGCATGGACTGGTAGATGAGCTTGATGCCGGTGTTGGCTCCGGTCATGAAGAATCCCAGGACGATGTTCCAGTAGATCTCCAGATTGGAGAACGACGCCTGCCGGTATGCCTCGGAGACGTTGATGCTGGTCTGCGCGATGAGGTTGTCGGCCAGGTGCTTCTCGTAGACCTGCACCAGAAAGAAGACGCCGATGATCAGAGCCAAGTCGCTCAGGAGGTATTTTCCGTATTTGCGGCGGAGCATGTACCTCGGAGCGAGGATCGTATTGTGGATGACGAAGATGATCAGATAGGGCGCGATCTGCCTCCAGGCGATCAGTACGTTTTCCAGATTGATGTGCATTTCGGACATCATCTGGGAGTTGAGCACGGGCACCAGGATGATGGCCGCCCACACCATCACATAGAGGAGGTTTTCGCCTATGGTTTGTTTTCTGGAAAACTTCATGAGACAAAGATAAGCAAAAAGCCCGGCTTTCGAAAACCGGGCTTTTCGTAAACTGGAATGTCTTGTTATTTGTTGAGCAGCGAGGGCTCGTAGAGATAGCGCTTGATGCTGCGCTTCGGGGTCTTTTCGAACTCCGTGGGGTAGATTACGATGTCGGCCACCCGTTCGTAGGCCGCCAGTTGTGAGTTGAGTTCCTGCAGGTTCTTTTGCATGATCTCCGGCAGATCCGCCTTGTCCACGCCTTCGGTGTCGGCCAGTTCATAGTCGGGAACCACGAGGGCTTTGAGACGTCCGTTTCCGGCGTCGAGGACCAGAGATTCCAGAACGAGGTACATGTTGTTGAGCTTGTCTTCGATCTCCTCGGGATAGATATTCTGGCCGTTGCCGGAGAGGATCATGGTCTTCGAACGTCCTCGGATGTAGAGCGTGCCGTCGGGATCCATCGTTCCCATGTCGCCCGTATGGAGCCATCCGTCGGGATCGAGGACCTTCTCCGTCGCCTTTTCGTTTTTGTAGTACCCCTTCATGACGTGCTCGCCGCGAACAAGGATCTCCCCCGCGACATGTTCCGGATCCGGGGAGTCGATCTTCACCTCGAGCAGATCCTTGAGGTATCGGCCGCAGGACGACTGCTTGAACTCGTTGTCCGGCGCGAAGCTGATGAGTGGAGCACACTCAGTCATGCCGTATCCGATGGTGATCGGGAAGTGTATTTTGCGCAGGAAGGATTCGGTCTCCTGGTTCATCGGAGCACCTCCGACGATGAAGATCGAAACGTTTCCGCCGAAGGCATCCATGAGTTTCTTGCGGATAACCGAATAGATGGCCGTATTGAGCAGGGGAATCTTCATGGCGATGGGCATGGGGCCCTTCTCGAGCATCGGAAGCACCTGTTTCCGATAGACCTTTTCGAGAATCATCGGTACGCAACAGATGATCGTCGGCTTCACGACGGCCATGGCTTCGAGGAGGATCTTGGGTGAGGGGATCCGTCCGAGAAGTGTGATGTGACCTCCGACGGCCATCGGGGCGAGAAAATCGAATGCGCAGCCGTATGCGTGGGCCAGAGGGAGGAAGGAGAGGGTACGGCCTCCGCGCTGGAAATAGAGTTGCCCGGTCTGCGTGTTCAGCGCCGTCATGGCGAATACGACATTTCCGGTGAGGTTGTTCACCGTGAGCATTACGCCTTTCGAGTAACCGGTTGTTCCGGAGGTATAGTTGAGCAGGATTACGCGGTCGTTTGGTACATCGGGGTATTTGATGTCGTTGACGCTGAATCCGCGGGGGTATTTCGTGCGGTAGTTTTTGAGGATGTCGCGTTGGAACTTGGTCAGCGACTTGCCGTCGCGTTCATAAATTACGTGGAAATCGGTCAGGGAGAAGACCGCCTCGATTTGTCGGATCTGATCCTCCTCGATGACATCCCAGAAGTTGTCTCCCAGGAAGAGCAGTCGGCTCTCGGAATGGTTGATGATGTGTATGATGTCAGCGGGGGTAAAATCCTGGAGGATGGGGACGATTACGGCTCCGTAGGTAATGGTAGCCAGGTAGGTGATGCACCATCTGGGATTGTTTCGTCCGATGAGTGCGATTTTGTCGCCTTGTTTGATTCCGGCCTTTTTGAACAGGAGATGGAGTTTGGCGATCTCCTTGGCCATTTCATAATAGGAGAAGGTTTCGTTTTTGAAATAGTCGGTCAGAGCGGACATTTCGCGGTTTTCCCGAAAACTCTTCTCGTATATTTTCAGCAGATTTTCCTGTAACATATCGTTGAACGAGATATGGATTTATTTCGAATGATTTTTTGCGTATTTTTCAAGGATTTTCAGCGGGGGATTCTATTTCGCGCAATATTCTTCTATTACGCTGTCTCTTTTGTCTTCAGAGCTCTCTTCCGGGCTTTTATCTCTCCTTCGGTCTTTTCTCGGGCCCTTCATTTCTTCGGTTCCGTACTTCCTTCAACCTCTTTCCCCGGTTCTCTCTTCTCCGGTTTTTCCCGACTCACTTCATCTCCCGCCTTTTTTTCGACTCCTCTCTCTTCCATTCTTACCCCTCTCCTCCGGTTCCTTGCTTTATCCGGTCTCTCCTGTCATTAGCTCCCTACTTCCTTCTACCTCTTCTCCCGACTCCCTCTTTTACCTCTTCTTCCGGCACCCTCGGCCCCTCTCTTCTCCCGGCGCCCTCACTCCTTTTGGGCTCTCACCCCTCCGGCTCTCCCTCACCCCCCCCCTCCTGGGAGGATTTTTTATTTTTTTGCTTCCCCGGCTTCGGATCCAGCCTCGGCCTTTTGCCCGGGCTTGTTCTCCGGTGCCGCTTTGGAATTATTCTGCAGACCGGGATCTATCTTTACACGTTGCGGTTTCCAGATGTAGATCCTGGACTCGGTTCCGGCCTTGAGCCGTTCGATATTCTTTCGATGGGTATAGATGAGCAGAATGGCGATGACGAACGAGAAGACAACAAAGGGAATCGACCCGTTTACTTTGGGCGAGATGAGTGTGAAGACCGGGAAACAGCATCCGGCAATCATCGACGCCAGGGAGACGTAGTGGAAGATCATGAGCACGATGAGCCACACCCCGAAGCAGAGCAACGCTACCGGAGGATAGATTCCCGTCACGGCTCCAACGAGCGTCGCGACACCCTTTCCGCCGCGGAATCCCGCGAAGATCGGGAAGATGTGTCCGAGCACCGCCGCGAAGACGGCGCCGATCTTGAGGTTGATCAGGTCGTTCGCGCCGATCAGATCGTCGTACTGCATGAGCTCGATGATCGTGACGGCGACGAAACCCTTGAGGAAATCGAGCGCAAAGACAGGGGCTGCGGCCCGTCGTCCGAGCACGCGCAGCATGTTTGTGGTTCCGGCGTTTTTCGATCCGTATTCGCGGATGTCGATGCCGTAATATTTCTTGCCGATCCACACGGCGCTCGGAATCGAGCCCAGCAGATAGGCAATGATAATCATGGTCGTGGCGGTATAAACGGTCAGAATCATGTTGTTTTCAGGGTTTGGTTGTTTATGCAAATATAGCAAAAAAATCCGGTTCCGAAAGCAGGTGAGGAAAAAAGCGTCAGAGCGCGCGCAAATCCGAAGAATTTCGTATCTTTGTTCTCTAAATAAAAAATGTATGAATACGAAGACTTTGCTCGAACCAATGGGCTCGTGGGCGTGGTGGCGCTCGTGGTTTCTGATTTTTCTGGGATGTTCGATCATGGGAGCGGGTTTTGTGCTGTTTGTCAACCCGTACAATTTTGTCCCGGGAGGTGTCTACGGAATGGGCATCGTTCTTCACAATATTTTCCCGTCGATTCAGGTCGGAACCTTCGGATATATGTTCGACATTCCGCTGATGCTCACGGCGATGCTGATCTTCGGAGGCGGCTTCGGGACGCGGACGGTCCTTGCGGCGCTCTACACGCCGGGCTTCATGAATATTCTGACGCGGCTGATCTATCCGACGCCCGAGGCGGTCGAGTCGCTGGATCCGGCCTTGATGCTGGGCGGACGTCTGAACCTGTCAAATGATCTGCTGCTGACGTGTGTGATCGGCGCCGTGGTGATCGGCGTGGGCCAGGGCATTGTCGTACGGCAGCAGGCCACGACGGGCGGAACGGACATTGTGGGCATGCTGTTGCAGAAGTTTGCGGGGATCAAGTTCTCGACGGGCATTTTCCTGGCTGACGGATTTGTCGTGTTGTCGGGCCTTGCGGTGATCGGCTTTGGTCTCGGGACGGGCGATGCCTCTTCGAACGGCTGGATGCTGACGCTCTATTCGCTCATTACGATCTACATCTCGTCGCGAGTGGTCGCCTACCTGCTCGACGGCGCTTCGTACGACAAGCTGCTCTTCATCATCAGCGACCACCACGAAGAGATCAAGCATTTCATCATCAACGACATGGAGCGTGGCGCCACCTACCTCAAGGGCAAGGGCATGTTTACGGACAAGTCGCGTGACGTGATCTTTCTGGTCATCAGCCGCAAGGAGGTCCACCTGGTCCAAAACCGCATTCGGGAGATCGATCCCCGGGCGTTTGTCGTGGTGACGGATGCCTACGAGACCTTCGGTGAGGGCTTCAAGCAGTTCCCGGACAAGAACCAGATCCAGGCCGAGTAGCGGGGGCGCAGGAGCCCGGACTTGCCTCGGTCGATACGTACCGGTTGCCCCGCCGCGGAATCCCGGATGAGGCAGGCCGGGAGCCGATGGACCGCAGAGGATGCATCCCGGAGGCGTCGGGGCCGCCAGACGTTGCCGGAGACGGCTGCAGGGGAACACGTGACCGCGGAAGCCGTACGAAACAGAAACGAAAACGATGGAAATAAATACGAATACATTGCGCCCGCTTCAGGGCGAAGGAAAAAAACTCTTTGTCGAGACCTACGGCTGCCAGATGAATGTCGGCGATACGGAGATCGTGGTCTCGCTGATGCAACAGGAGGGATATGTCTATACGGAGCGGATCGATGAGGCGGATGTGATTCTGATCAATACCTGCTCGATCCGTGACAATGCCGAACAACGGATCTGGGGCCGGCTGGCCGAGATGAAACGCCTGCGCCGCACGCACCCGGGACTTGTCGTGGGAATCATCGGCTGCATGGCCGAGCGCTTGCGCGAGAAACTGCTCGAAGGGCCTTCGGGGGTCGATGTCGTGGCCGGGCCGGATGCCTATCGGGACCTTCCGCGGCTGGTTCGCGAAGCCGAGGCGGGCGGCAAGGGGGTCAATGTGCTGCTGTCGACGGAGGAGACCTACGCCGAGATTGCCCCCGTGCGTCTGGACCGCAACGGCGTGAGTGCTTTTGTTGCGATCATGCGTGGCTGCAACAACTTCTGCTCCTATTGCGTGGTGCCCTATACGCGGGGTCGTGAGCGGAGCCGTGAAGCTTCGACGATCGTGGCCGAGGCCCAAAGCCTCTTCGACAACGGCTACCGGGAGGTGACGCTGCTGGGTCAGAACGTTAACTCCTATCGTACGGGCGATGTGGACTTCCCGGAGCTGTTGCGGCGCGTGGCGTCGATCTCGCCGTTGTTGCGAGTCCGGTTTGCCACGTCGCATCCCAAGGACATGAGCGACCGCCTGCTCGAGACAATGGCCTCGATGCCGAACATCTGCCGTTCGATCCACCTTCCGGCACAGTCGGGCGCCACGACGATGCTCGAACGCATGAACCGTAAATATACGCGCGAATGGTACCTCGACCGCATCGCCGCCATCCGGCGTTATATGCCCGACTGTTCGATTACGACGGATCTGATCGCGGGCTTTTCGGGCGAGACCGAGGAGGAACATCAACAGACCTTGTCGCTGATGCGTGAGGTAGGCTACGATTTCGCCTACATGTTCAAGTATTCGGAGCGCCCGGGGACCTTTGCCCAGAAACACCTGGGGGATGACGTACCCGAGGAGGTGAAGTCGCGGCGCCTGCAGGAGATCATCGCCCTGCAGAACGAACTGGGCCTTGCGAGCTACCGCCGCGACGTGGGACGGGAGTTCGAGGTGCTGGTCGAGGGCGAATCGAAACGGAATGCGAATCAGCTGTCGGGCCGCACGTCGCAGAACAAGGTGGTGGTCTTCGACCGGGGCGATCATCGGGTTGGCGAGTACGTGCGCGTCCGCATTACGGGCTGTACGGCCGCCACACTTTTCGGAGAGGCACTCTGACGGGGGGGGCTCTGGGGGAAGGGTTTTCTGAGGGGAAGCACTCTGCCGGGGAGGTACTCCGACGGGGCACTCTGAGGGGGGGGGCTGACGGGAGGTGTTCTGACAGGGGCACTCTGCCGGGGCATTCTGACGAGAGGTGTGCTAACTAGGGTACTCTGCCGGGGCACTCCGACGATAGGTGTGCTGACGGGGGTACTCTGCCGGGGCGGACCATCCGTCCGGGCGGCGGACAATGACCCGTGTTGAGGCTCCGCGGGGCGCAGATGGCGGCCCTTTGTTGGGGACCGTTGCTCGGCGGGATATTGACAAACGAATCAAAGGATGAATTAAAGAGAGATACGAAAAATTATGCGTTTTGACGAACTTGACCTGGAGGATGAGATCCTCGACGGTCTCGAAGATATGAATTTTTACGAGATGACCCCCGTGCAGGAGCAGACCATTCCGGTGATTCTCGAAGGTCACGACCTGATCGGTTGCGCACAGACCGGAACGGGCAAGACGGCAGCCTATACGCTTCCGCTGCTGAACCGGTTGCTGCTCGAGGGCAACGAGGAGAACGTGGTGAAGTCGCTGATCATCGTTCCGACGCGCGAACTGGCCCTGCAGATCGACCAGCAGTTCCAGGGCTTTTCCTACTATGCGCCGATCTCGACGACGGTGGTCTACGGCGGGGGCGACGGCAAGGGCTGGGACCTGCAGAAGAACGGCATGCTGAATGGTTCGGACGTGGTGATTGCCACGCCGGGACGTATGATCTCCCACCTGCAGAACAGCCACATCGACCTGTCGCACGTGGAGTGCCTGATCCTCGACGAGGCGGACCGGATGCTGGACATGGGCTTCAGCGATGACATCATGAAGATTATCTCCTACCTGCCTCGGGAGCGTCAGACGATCATGTTTTCGGCGACGCTGCCGCCCAAAATCCGGGAGCTTGCCAAGACGATTCTCCGCAATCCGGAGGAGGTGAATATCGCCATCTCGAAACCCAACGATGCGATCGACCAGTCGGCCTACGTCTGCTACGAGAGTCAGAAACTGGGTCTGATCCGCGAGTTGTTTGCCGAGCCGTCGGAGTCGAAGACGATCATCTTCTCGTCGTCGAAGATGAAGGTCAAGGAGCTGGCCCATACGCTCAAGCGGATGCAGCTGGATGTGGCGGCGATGCATTCGGACCTCGACCAGTCGCAGCGTGAGGAGGTGATGCTCAACTTCAAGAACAACAAGGTGAAGATTCTCGTGGCGACGGATATCGTGGCGCGGGGCATCGACATCGAGGATATCGGTCTGGTGATCAACTACGACGTTCCGCACGATCCGGAGGACTACATCCACCGCATCGGCCGTACGGCCCGCGCCGCGGCGACAGGCAGCGCCATTACCTTTGTCAACGAGGAGGAGCAGGGGAAATTCCACCAGATCGAAAAGTTCATCGAGCGGGAGATCCGCAAGGCGGAGCTTCCGGCGAGCGTGGGCGAGGGCCCGAAATACGAGCCCGAGGAGAGCCGTCGACGGGGCGGCCGTGGGGGTCGCAGCCGCAGCAAGGGCGGTGACGGACGCGGCCATGGGCGCGGGCGGCGGGACCGCCTGCGTGATAAACCTCGTGGCAGCTCGACATCGCGGGAGGAGCAGGCTGCGGGCCGTTCCGATGATCGGAAACCCGCACCTGCTGCGGCGACGGCTGATGCCGGTCTTGCGGACATTTCGGCTTCAACGTCCGGGGTTCGTCCGGCTGCACCGTCTGTCGCTCCGGAGGGGGAGAAGCCGCGCCGGCGCCGCCATCGCGGAGGCCGCCGCCATCGTCGGGGCAAAGGAAACTCGGGCGGTGGAGAGACCCCGGCATCTGGCAGTGATACGGTCCGTTGACTCTCTGAGAGAGTGTTTCCCTGACAGCAATCCGCATGACGACCATCATCGAAGGTATGAAATCCCTGTGCCCGATCTCCGAGCCGACGGTTCGGGCGCTTGTCGAACGGGTGGAACCGTGTCGTTTTCCGAAGCGTTTCCGGTTGGTTTCGGCCGGAGCATGTGGCGGATTCGCCTATTTCATCGAGCGGGGCATGACCCGCTCGTTCTGGATGGTCGACGGCGAGGAGATCACGACCTCCTTTTCGACCGAAGGCGGTATTGTCTTCAGTATGGATGAACTCTATTACGGGCAGCCGAGCGAGGAGTTTGTCGAAACCCTCGAAGAGGTTGAGGCCTACCGCATTCGTCTGGAGGACCTCCGGGAGCTCTTTGCCACGAACCTCGAACTGGCCAACTGGGGGCGGATCATCCACCAGAACGAGTACCGGCGTCTGCATCGTTCGCACAAGGAGCGCCTCACGCTTCCGGCACGCGAGCGATATGAGGCATTCTGCCGACAGTTTCCGGACGTGTGCCGACGGGCACAGTTGGGTTATATCGCTTCCTACCTGGGGATCACGCTCCCGACGCTCAGCCGGATCCGCGCAGGAAAACGGGATTCCAAACGGCCGATTTTGTCGCAGGACAAGTGCCGGAATGTGTAAGTTTCCTATTTTTGGCATGTCACAGGAAACCCTCCCGAAACATGAAGGCATCCATGCAAACAATCTCCTCCGCCGCGTATGCGGACACGAAACCTCACTACGAACTGTTGGACGGCCTGCGAGGCGTAGCTGCGCTGGTCGTGATCTGGTACCATGTTTTCGAGGGCTTTGCCACAAGCCCCGTGGACCAGCGTTTCAACCACGGCTATCTGGCCGTTGATTTCTTCTTCATACTGTCGGGTTTCGTCGTGGGATATGCCTACGACGACCGCTGGAGACGGCGGACGCTGACCCTGTCGGGCTTCATCAAACGGCGTCTGATCCGTCTGCACCCGATGGTGGTCCTGGGGGCCTTGCTGGGAGCCGTAACCTTCTGCCTGCAGGGCAGCGTGCAGTGGAACGGCACGTCGGTTGCCTTTTCCGCCGTGCTGCTTGCCCTGTTGCTGCACCTTTTTCTGATTCCGGCTCTTCCTGGCTCGACACCCGAGGTGCGGGGCAACGGCGAGATGTACCCGCTCAACGGTCCTACGTGGTCGCTCTTTTTCGAATATATCGGCAACCTGCTCTATGCCCTTTTCCTGCGACGTCTTCCGACGCGCTGGCTGGCGGGATTCGTCACCTTGACGGGCCTCGGGCTGGCGGCCTTTGCCGTTGGCAACGGATCGGGGTACGGACATCTCGGCGTGGGATGGTCGCTGGCGGACAACAACCTGCTCGGGGGCTTTCTGCGTCTGCTCTTTGCCTTCCCGATGGGTTTGCTGCTGTCGCGTGTTTTCCGTCCCGTAGCCGTGCGGGGAGCTTTCTGGCTCTGCAGCCTCTCGATCATTGCTTTGCTCAGCGTCCCCTATGTCGGGGACGGCAGCGCTCCGTGGATGAACGGCCTCTACGATACGGTGTGCGTTCTCGTGCTCTTTCCGCTGCTGGTCTGGCTCGGGGCATCGGGTCGGGCGACGGACCGGGGAACGTCGGGAATTTGCAAATTCTTGGGTGACATCTCCTATCCGGTCTATGTGATCCACTATCCCTTCATGTACCTCTTTTATGCATGGCTGTGGAGCGGTGAGAAGATCCCCTTTTCGGAGGCGTGGCCCGTGGCTGCGGGGCTGTATATCGGTGTGATCGTGCTGGCGTGGGCGGTGTTGAAACTCTACGACGAGCCCGTGCGGAGGTATCTGACGCGCCGTTTCTTGACGCGCCGCTGATTTGAGCCCGTCGGGTTTTCCTTTCCCGACATTGTATAACTTCTCCCGGAGAGAAATTATTCCCATCCGGGTCGCCCCGGATTTTTCAACGAGTTTACGACCTGCCTGTATGAAAAGTCCCCTCCGAGGAGGGGATTTAGGGGGATTGTCTCGCCGGGATTTTTCAGGGTTGAAACCTCCCGGGCAGCACACCGTTCCTATTTTTGTCGGAAATAAATCTGCATCGGAACACCTGAAAAATCCCAGTGGTCGCGGATGTTGTTTTCCAGGAAGCGGCGGTATGGCTCCTTGATGTACTGCGGCAGGTTGACGAAGAAGGCAAACTGCGGCGTCGGCGTCGGCAGCTGCGTGACGTACTTGATCTTGATATACTTGCCCTTGGTTGCGGGGGGCGGGTAGTTCTCGATCAGCGGCAGCAGGAAGTCGTTCAACTCCGAGGTGGCGATGCGCCGCTTGCGCGACTGGTACACCCGGATGGCCGTCTGCAGCACGTCGAGAATCCGCTGTTTGTTTAGTACCGAGGTGAAGATGATCGGAATGTCGTTGAACGGTGCGAGTTTCTTTTTGAGGAACTCCGTCCACTCCTTCATCGTGTTGCTCTCCTTTTCGATCAGATCCCACTTGTTGACCACAATCACACATCCTTTTCTGTTGCGGACGATCAGGTTATGGATGTTCAGATCCTGGGATTCGAGCCCCTGCTGGGCGTCCAGCATCAGAATGCAGACATCGGAACTCTCGATGGCGCGGATCGACCGCATCACGGAGTAGAATTCGAGATCCTCCATCGTCTTGCCCTTCTTGCGCATACCGGCCGTATCGACGAGGTAGAAATCCATGCCGAACTTGTTGTAACGGGAGCGGATCGAGTCCCGGGTGGTTCCGGCGATCGACGTGACGATGTTGCGCTCCTGTCCGAGCAGGGCGTTCGTGAGGGAGGACTTCCCGACGTTGGGACGCCCGACGATGGTAATGTGGGGCAGGTCGTCGTCCTCCTCGGAGGAGACGTCGGCCGGCAACGCCGCGAGGATGGCATCCATCAGATCTCCCGTGCCGCTTCCGGACATCGAACTGATGCAGTAGGGGTCGCCGAGTCCGAGGGCGTAGAACTCGTGAGAGTTGTATATCAGGTCGTTGGTGTCGACCTTGTTGCAGACGAGAATCACCTTCTTGGAGGTGCGTCGCAGGATGTCGGCCATGAGCATGTCGAGATCCGTGATGCCGGTGCGCACCTCGACGAGGAAAAGGATCACGTCGGCCTCATCGATGGCCAGCAGGACCTGACGCCGGATTTCGTCTTCGAAGATATCCTCGGAGTTTACGGTGTAACCTCCGGTGTCGATGACCGAGAATTCGCGGCCGTTCCAGTCTGTTTTGCCGTAATGACGGTCCCGGGTCGTGCCGGCCATGGCGTCGACGATGGCCTTTCGTTCTCCGACGAGGCGGTTGAAGAGGGTGCTTTTCCCGACGTTGGGGCGTCCGACGATTGCTACGAGGCTCATGATCTTTTGCGTTCTTTGTTGCTTATTGGGTGCAAAGATAGCGCAAATCTTGGGAATTAAAAAATGAAACTACACCCGGATGTAGCGGCTCTCGGTATCGCCGGCCTGTACGGGATAGAGCAGGATGGAGCTGTATCCGGCAAAATGATGTTCCAGATAGGCGGGAATCCGGCTCATGGCGGGGTGATAGGATACCCGGTCCCGCCGGCTCATGACGAACCACAGACAGTCGTCGTCACGCATGTCGTGTTCGAGCGAGGGGAGATCATCCCATTGGGTAAAGGGCACGTACTCGATGTTCGAGGAACGTTTTCTTCCGCGCGGCCGGAGGTAGGCCAGCGTGGTTTCGGGTGCCAGCAGGGCGATCTTGGCTCCGGAGTTTTCGGCCAGCAGCCGGATCCTTTGCAGCCACAGCTGGAAACCGGCCTCCTGCTCGGCCTTTTCGGGAACGACAATCAGGTGGCGCTTGATGGTATTGAGCGGCTGTACGGGATTGTAGATGAAGGTGGTGATGTTGCTCTGCATCAGCACGTCCGCGGTCATCTTCCCGATTCCGGGCCCGGAGGCTCCGGGGATTCCCGGGATTCCCGGGATTCCCGGAATGACCGGAAGCCCCGGCATGGCCGGCATGGTGCGGTGCATGCCCATGACGATGTCGGTGATGTTGCGTTCGCGGCTCACGCTGACGATGGCGTTCGAGATGTTGACATCGTAGCGCAACAGCTCCTGCAGGTAGATGTCGCTTGCCGCAGCGGTCGTGGCGGCGGTATCGAGGAGTTTCTGTCCCCGTTTTTCGGCATTCGGATCCTCGACCTTGTTGTCGATGGCATGCAGGGCATAGAGTCCGTTGGGCTCTTTGGGGCGTTTGAGCATGACGCTCAACGAGACCAGCTCGTCGACGGTGTGTTCGTTCGAGACGGGGATCAGTATGTGATCCTCCTGTTTGGGCGCCTTTTCGTCGGAGGCGAGGTGTGCCTGCCGCACGGCGATGTTGTGGGCTCCGCGCTGCGTGGCGAAGGTCGAGACGGTGCAGGTGGCCAGGATCATCAGGATCGTACCGTTCAGAACGCTTTCGTTGAGCAGACGGATCGGCTCTCCGTCGGGGGTGTGTCCGAGGATGACGTTGTAGCCGACCATCACGGCGGCGAGCGTTGCGGCGACGTGTGCCGAACTCAGTCCGAAGATGACCGTGCGCTGGTCGGGCGAGAGCCGGAAGCTCTTCTGCGTGAGCCATGCGGCGATGAACTTCGCGGCGGTGATCAGCACGATCATCACGGCGGCGACCTCGAGGCTCTCCCAGTCGCGGAAGAAGGCGCGGTAGTCGATGAGCATGCCGACGCCGATCAGGAAGAAGGGGATAAAAATGGCGTTTCCGACGAACTCGATGCGGTTCATCAGGGGGGATGTTCGGGGGATCAGCCTGTTGAGGGCGATTCCGGAGAGGAATGCGCCGATGATGGGTTCGAGACCTGCGAGCTGTGCGAGGAACGCTCCGAGGAAGACCATCGCCAGGACGAAGATATACTGCGAGATGTTGTCGCTGACCTGCTTGAAGAACCAGTGTGCGAGGATCGGGAAGAGGATGACAATGACGGCGATGCAGAGGGCGACGGATCCGGCCAGGCGCCACCAGAACATGTCGTCGACGTTTCCCGTGGCCATGCCGACGATGACCGTGAGCAGCAGCAGGGCCAGCGTGTCGGTAATGACGGTTCCGCCGACGGCGATGGTGACGGCCTTGTCGCGGGCGATTCCGAGTTTGCTGACGATGGGGTAGGCGATCAGGGTCTGTGAGGCGAAGAGTCCGGCCAGGAGGATCGAGGAGTAGATCGAGAATCCGAGGATGTAGTATCCGGCGAGGATCCCGAGCAGGAGCGGGACGCAGAAGGTGTAGAGTCCGAAGACGAGGCTTCGCCAGCTGTTGCGGCGGAAGTCGGACATATCCATGTCGAGTCCCGAGAGGAACATGATATAGAGGAGTCCGGCCGTGCCGGAGAGGATAATGCTGCTGTCGCGCAGTACGAGGTTCAGACCGTGGGGGCCGATCACCGCGCCGGCGATGATGAGCCCCAGCAGGTAGGGAATCTTGAGTTTATTCAACAGCAGGGGTGCCGCGAGAATGATGACCAGAATCAGCAGAAACTTGAGAATCGGGTCCTCGAGCGGCAGCGAGAAATCTATGTGCGTGAACAGAAGCATGCGTGCAGGAGTCTGTGATAGAACAAATATAGGAAAAATCGCGGTCAAAAGCAAGCCTTGGCGTGGGATTTGTCGCAGGCGGAGGCGCGTCGAAGGGGCTGGCCGGGTCTTTTCGGGATGACCTCCAACGACTTCCGGAGTTGTCATGCAACGACGGCCGGGATCGTAAATCCGCTTCGTCGGCCCGTTGTGGGAGAGACAAAAAGAACGCCGGAGCCTTCTTGCCGAGAAAATATGACCCTGGGAAGCGTGTTTTTTCGGAAAAAAACGTAACTTTGAAGAATCGGAAAATGTAAACATGTGCGCATGACGAATCGTACCCCGATCTCCGCCCGACTGTTGGGCCCCGTTCTGGCGGGCTTCTTTATCATGGGCTTCTGCGACCTGGTCGCCCCGATTACGGGACGCATCGCCGCGGATTTCCCGCCGGAGGCGCAGGCTGCGGTAAGTTTTCTGCCGACGATGGTCTTTCTGTGGTTCCTGGTGCTCTCGACGCCCGTAGCGTCGTTGATGAACCGCTGGGGCCGCAGGACGACGGCACTGGTGGGCTACGGATTCACCTTTGCGGGAATGATGGTTCCCTATGTTGCAGGAGCCGGCTGTGCCCTGGTGTGGTATTTCGTGGGATTCGGGCTGCTGGGAATCGGCAATACCTTCGTGCAGGTGGCTGTCAACCCGCTGCTGGCGACGATCGTCCCCGGTGATCGGATGACAAGCTTCCTGACCGTCGGTCAGATCTTCCGCAATACGTCGCTTCTGTTATTGGCGCCGCTTGTGACGATGCTGGTGGCGTGGACCGGCTCGTGGCGCCTGCTGCTGCCGATTTACGGAGCTTTGACCCTTGTCGGCGGCGTGTGGCTGCAACTTGCGGCGATCCCCGAACCGGCGCGGAAGGAGCATACGGCCGGTCTGTCGGAGTGCTTCCGGCTGCTGAAGAACCGTCGGGTGCTGCTTTCGACGCTGGGAGTGGCCTGCTTCATCGCCGGCGACGTGGCGGTCGGATATCTTTCGGTGCGGCTGATCGACAACCCGTCGTCGATCCTCACCACGACGGGATTCTATGCCTGCCGCATTGTCGGGACGCTCCTCGGGGCCTGGCTGCTCGTGCGCGTTTCGGATACGAAATACCTTGCATGGAACATGGCCGGCGGCCTTGCGTTGGCCCTGGCTCTGGTCTTCGTGCGCAACGAGGCGGCGATCTATGCGGCCGTCGGCATGTTGGGTTTCGTCCTGGCCTGCGTCTTCGCGACGTTCTATGCCGTGGCGACGAGAGCCGTGCCGGAGAAGGCCAACGAAGTGGCCGGACTGATGATCCTGGCCATCTCGGCCGGAGCCGTTTCGGGACCGGTCTGCGGCGCGGTGATCCGTCTGACGGGGAATCCCCATCTGGGAATGCTTTTTGTGGCGGCGTGCCTGGCCTACATGCTCTGGGCGGCACTCCGTCTGAACCGTGATAATTGAGAAACGACGATGAACAGACTTTCAAAGATCCTGTTGACCTTGCTGCTGTCGGGCTCCGTCTGGGGGGCTTCGGCGCAACGTCCCCGCACGATGGTGGAGTGGGGCGTAATCGGGGGTATCAACGTCCCCGACTATACGACGAACATGGATGCCACGGACATCCGCAACAAACTGGGCTGGCAGGCCGGTATCGTCACGGCGGTGAAGCTGGGCGCCTTTGCCATCGAACCGCAGATTCTCTACGTGCGACAGGGTTTGCGCATCCGTCCGGAGGGAGAGAGCGAGATCAACCTCAAGTCGAACTCGATCGACGTTCCGGTTTTGGCGTCGTTCCGTCTGCTCAATCCGCTGCGGATCTATGCGGGGCCGGTCTTCACGGTGATGAACGACTGCAAGCAAAAGTCGGGAGGTGATCTGCTCGATTTCGGGCGGATCCGACCGTCGGTGTCGTATACCGTCGGGGCGGGTGTCGTGTTGCTGCGACACCTGTTGATCGATGTGCGCTACAACGGCCAGTTCCGCGGCAAGCACGACGTGGTGCTTCCGGACGGCCGCCAGCTGGACAAACTCCGTACCTACAACGTGGCGCTGAGCGTCGGATATCTTTTCTGAGGATATGACGGAGACAGTCGGAAAGGAGATTCTCATCGAAGGGGTGGATCCCCGGGAGCTCTACGGGCCGCAGGATGCCTGGCTGGACCAGATCAAGTCATTGCATCCGACGCTGAAGATCGTGGCGCGGGGCTCGTCGCTCAAGGTGCTGGGCCCCGAGGCCGATACGCGGCGCTTCGCAAAACGGGTGGACTCGCTGGTGGCCTACTACCTCAAATACGGACACATCTCCTCACAGGTCATCGACCAGTGCTTTTCGGGGGCTGCGCTGCAGGAGGAGGGCCCGGTGGATCAGGATGTGATCGTCTACGGCAACAACGGCAACATCGTCCGGGCCCGGACCGTGAACCAGCAGCGTCTGGTGAAGCTTTACGACAAGAATGATCTGCTCTTTGCCGTAGGACCTGCGGGTTCGGGCAAGACTTATACGGCCATTGCTTTGGCCGTGCGGGCGCTGAAGGAGCGTCAGGTGCGGCGCATCATCCTCACGCGTCCGGCCGTTGAGGCGGGCGAAAAACTGGGCTTCCTGCCCGGGGACATGAAGGAGAAGCTGGATCCCTACCTGCAGCCGCTCTACGATGCGCTGAACGACATGATCCCGCCGGTGAAGCTGCAGAAATATCTGGAGGAGGGGACGGTGCAGATCGCCCCGCTGGCCTACATGCGGGGCCGTACGCTCGACAATGCCTTCGTCATCCTGGACGAGGCGCAGAACACGACGCTGTCGCAGATCAAGATGTTCCTCACGCGTATGGGCCGCAACGCGCGCTTCATCGTCACGGGAGACGTGACGCAGGTCGACCTGCCGAAGAAGTCGGACAGCGGACTGGTTCGGGCGATGGAGATCCTGCGCGGGGTCGACGGAATCGGCATGGTGGAGTTCGACAAGCGCGACATCGTGCGCCACCCGCTGGTGAAATACATCGTCGAGGCCTTCGACCGCCGGACGGGCGGGGAGTCCCCGGAAATCAATGAAAAATCAACGTCAAATTCAAAAAACGAATAGCAAGATGGATCGCAATCTGAAGGCTTTGAAGCCTGCTTTGGTCTGGAAACATTTCGCGGAGATCGTCCGCATACCGCGCCCCTCGTCGCACGAGGAGCAGATCCGCCGTTACGTGCTGGAGACGGCGCGGGGGCTGGGTCTCGAAGCCCGGGAGGATGAGGCGCACAACGTCTACGTGCGCAAGCCCGCCACGCCGGGTTGGGAGAACCGCAAAGGGGTGATCCTGCAGGCGCATCTGGATATGGTTCCGCAGAAGAACAACGACAAGGAGTTCGACTTCACGAAGGATCCGATCGATGCCTACATCGACGGGGAGTGGGTGACGGCCGACGGCACGACGCTCGGCGCCGACAACGGCATCGGCGTGGCCTCGATTCTTGCCGTGCTGGAGGATGACACGCTCGAGCACGGACCGCTGGAGGCGCTCTTCACTGCAACGGAGGAAACCGGCATGGACGGCGCCTTCGGTCTGAAGGGCGGACTGTTGCAGGGTGATATCCTGCTGAACCTCGACTCCGAGACCGAGGGTGAACTCTATGTGGGCTGTGCCGGAGGTCTGGATGCCAACATGCTCTTCGACTATGCCGAGGTGCCGACGCCGACCGACGGCTATACGGCCCTGAAGGTGACGGTCAAGGGGCTCAAGGGCGGACATTCGGGTATCCAGATCATCTGCCAGCGGGCCAATGCCAACAAGGTGTTGTTCCGCTTCCTGAACGAGGCTCCGTGCGAGGTATTGCTGGCGTCGGTCGACGGCGGCGGACTGCGCAACGCCATTCCGCGTGAGGCGGAGGCCACGGTCCTGGTTCCGACCGAGGAGCTGGGCGCCTTCACCGAGGCACTGAAGGCTTATGAGGAGGTGATCCGGGCGGAATATGCCGGGATCGAGGATTCGATTGCGATGTTTGCCGAGACGTGCGAACGCCCCGCGGGCATGCTTCCGTGCGAGACGGCCACGGCATTGATCCGTGCCGTGGTGGCCTGCCCCGACGGCGTGCAGAAGATGTCGAAGGCGATGGAGGGGCTGGTGCAGACCTCGACGAACCTGGCTCGAGTGGTTTCGGACGGCCGTACTGTGAAGCTGCAGTGCCTGTTGCGGAGCTCGGTCCGGAGCGAGAAACGGGCCCTGGGCGAGGCGATCGAGGCCCTCTTCGCACTGGCCGGAGCGCAGACCGAACTGACGGGCGAGTACGATGGCTGGAATCCCGACATGTCGTCGCCGATCCTGAAGGCCATGACGGCCTCCTACGAGCACCTTTTCGGCAAGAAACCGCTCGTGACAGCGATCCATGCCGGTCTGGAGTGCGGCATCATCGGCAGCAACTATCCCGGTCTGGACATGATTTCGTTCGGCCCGACGATCTGCTATCCCCACTCTCCGGACGAGAAGGTGGAGATCGCTTCGGTCGGAAAGTTCTACGATTTCCTGACGGATACGCTGCGTCACATCCCCGAAAAGTAGTCGCGCGGTGTCCGTTCCATCCGACAAGTGGTTTGTGATCGTGAATCCCGTGGCCGGCGGCGGCCGCGGGCTGGATCACTTTCCGCAGATCTCGAAGTTGCTGCGCGATGCGCACATCGTTTGCGAACCGGTTTTCACCGAACACAAGTTCCACGCCACGGAGCTGACCGTCACGGCGGTTCGTGAGGGCTACCGGCGGATTATCGCCGTCGGGGGCGACGGTACGCTGCACGAAGTGGTCAACGGGCTCTTCATCCAGCAGACGGTGCGTCCCGACGAGGTACTGCTGGCCGTGGTGGCCGTCGGTACGGGCAATGACTGGGTGCGGACGTTCGGCATTTCGAACCGTTATCAGGATGCCGTGAAGGCGATCCGGGAGGGGTGTTCGTTCCTGCAGGATGTCGGGGTGGTCTCCTACGAGGAGGCGCACTACCGCCAGAGCCGCTACATGGCCAATGTGGCGGGTGTGGGATTCGACGCACACGTGGTGCGCAAACTTTCGCACCTGAAGAAGAAGGGGCACAAGAGTCGTTGGCGCTATTCGCTGTGTGTGGTGAAGAACTTCTTCCGCTACAAGTCGACGGGCATCAAGGTGTGGGTCGACGGCCGGCTGGTCTACAACAACCTGCTGCTGTCGGCTGCCGTCGGTATCTGCAAGTTCAACGGCGGAGGCATGCAGCCGCTTCCTGCGGCGGTCGTCGATGACGGCATTCTGGACCTTTCGCTGATCCGTCCGATCCACTTCTGGCATGTGCTCTTCCGCTTCCACTACCTCTTCAACGGCGGGATCTACCGCATCCGGCACATCCTGCAGGAGCGGGGCAGCCGCATCCGGATCGAATCGTCGCCGGAGGTCTCCGTGGAGATCGACGGTGAGCCGCTGGGGCATACGCCGCTGGAGTTTTCGATTCTTCACCGGGCGATCCGCATCGTGGTATCTCCGGATTTCCCGGGTTTGAAGAATCCCTCACCGGAGGGTGACAGGTCATAAACGTCGTTTCATCCGACTTTGTCAGAAGAAAGAGGATCCGATCCCGTGGGTCGGATCCTCTTTTTGTGCGAAAACGCAAGTGTGTGCGCACACACTTGCGTTTTTTGAAAAAAGTGTGTACATTTGCCTCATCAATCGCTCAGCGAAGTGGAGGGGCGGAGAGAGGCAGGATGAGCCGGGGAGAGCAGGGGGCCGGGGAGGCACGGGAAGAGTTGGAGGGGGCCGAAGAGAGACCAAAGAATCCGGGGAGACGCAGGAAGAGTTTGGGAAAGCGGGTGAGAGACAGAAGACGCCGGGGAGATGCAGGAAGAGCTGGGGAGAGGCAGAAAAAGCTGGAGTGAGACGGGTTGAGGCGACAGAAGATCCGGAACAGTTGGAACCAATCGCGAAACAGGCGGCAAAAGATATAAACGAGATGCAAAACAGCAGAAACGAGAAGGACGGAGAGGCTCCGAAAACGGTGCGTATCGTCGACATCGCGCTCATGGCGGGTGTTTCGACGGCGACGGTCGACCGTGTGATCCATAACCGGGGCAAGGTTTCGGCCGAGAATCTGGCGCGCATCCAGGCCGTGCTCGAGCAGGTCGATTACCGTCCGAATCTGATTGCCCGGTCGTTGGCTTCGGGTCGCCGATATGTTGTGGCGGTTGTGATGCCGCGTTTCTCGGCCGGGGAGTATTGGGCCGATTTCGATGCGGGAATCGTCCGGGCCGAGGCCGAGGCGCGACGCTACAACGTCACGATCCGGCGTTTCTTCTTCGATCAGTACGACCGGGCTTCGTTCGAGGGGCTGCTCGCCGACCTGCGCGAAGCCGCCTTCGACGCGGTGGTCCTCGCCACGCTCTTTGCCGAGCGGGTGATCCCCTTCACGCGGGAGCTCGACGAACGGGGCATTCCCTATGTCTTTGTCGATTCGGATCTTCCGACGTGCCGTCGTCTGGCCTATTTCGGAACGTCGTCGTTCGATGCCGGGGTGGTTGCCGCGCGTCTGCTTTTCGAGCGGCTCGATCCCGGGTCGGATATCGTCGTGGGGAATATCCTCCATCGCGGCGAGGGGGGCTCGAACCAGTGCCGAGAACGGGAGCGCGGTTTCCGCGAATACCTCCGGCAACATGACTACCGGGGTACGATGCACGGACTTTCGCTGCGTCTCGATGACGAAGCCTACAACGCCCGGCTTCTCGACGAACTCTTCGCGCGGCATCCGTCGATCGGCGGTGCCGTGACGTTCAACTCGACGTGCCATATCCTGGCGGGCTACCTCGCTGCACGCCGACGGACTTCCGTGCGGCTGGTCGGTTACGACGTGATCGACCGCAACCGGCGGATGCTCGCCGACGGGGTCGTCACGGCGCTTGTAGCGCAGCGTCCCGAGGTGCAGGGCTATCGGGGTGTGATGTCGCTGTGTGGCTGGCTGGTCGAGGGGCTGCAGCCCGCCGAGGTCAACAACCTGCCGATCGACATTCTGCTGAAAGAGAATATATCCTATTATACCAATAACATTATCTGAACCAATCATGAAAAATCTGTTTGACATTCGCGACCGCGTCGTCGTCGTGACGGGCGGTGCCGGCATCCTGGGGCGTTCGATCTGTGCCTATCTGGCCGAACAGGGTGCGAAGGTCGTGGTCCTGGACCGTGACGAAAAGGCCGGCGAGGAGCTCGTGGGCTCGATCCGCGAGAAGGGTGGCGAGGCGTTGTTCCTGGCTACGGACGTACTGAACCGCGAGGTGCTCGAGGCCAACCGGGATGCGATCCTCAAGGCCTACGACCACATCGACGTGCTGTTGAACGCCGCCGGAGGCAACATGGGCGGAGCGACGATCGCTCCGGACAAGTCGTTCCTCGACCTGGAGATCGATGCCTTCAAAAAGGTGGTGGATCTGAACCTCTTCGGTACGGTGCTTCCGACGACGGTCTTCGGCGAGGCGATGACGGCCCGCAAGAAGGGTGTGATCGTCAACTTCTGCTCCGAATCGGCACTTCGGCCGCTGACCCGTGTGGTGGGCTACGGTGCCGCGAAGGCCGCGATCGGCAACTATACGAAATACATGGCAGCCGAGCTGGCCATGAAGTTCAGCCCCGAGATGCGTGTGAACGCCATTGTCCCGGGCTTCCTGCTGACGAACCAGAACCGCACGCTGCTGACCAACCCCGACGGTTCGTATACGGACCGCGCGCGGACGATCATCGCCCATACGCCTGCGGGACGCTTCGCCGAGCCCGAGGAGCTGCTCGGTACGATCCACTACCTGATCAGCGACGCCTCGTCGTTCGTGACGGGAGCGCTGGCCGTTGTCGACGGCGGTTTTGACGCCTTCTCGATCTGATCCGCAAAAACAAACAATCACCTATTATGTATCTTTGCAAACAATCATGGCGGTGGTACGGGCCGAATGATCCCGTGAGCCTGGCCGATATCCGGCAGGCTGGCGCCACCGATATCGTCAATGCCCTGCATCACATTCCCAACGGCGAGGTGTGGCCCGTGGAGGAGATCCGCAAACGCCAGCAGATGATCGCCGATGCGGGACTCACGTGGTCGGTCGTCGAGAGCATTCCGGTGCACGAGCACATCAAGACCCGTACGGGCAACTTCCAACCCTATATCGAGAACTACAAGCAGTCGATCCGCAACCTGGCGGCGTGCGGCATCCACATCATCACCTACAACTTCATGCCGGTGCTGGACTGGACGCGCACGAACCTGGCCTACGAACTTCCGGACGGCTCGCGGGCCCTTCGTTTCGAACGCGCGGCCTATGTGGCTTTCGACCTCTTCATTCTGAAGCGTCCGGGCGCCGAGAAGGACTATACCGAGGAGGAGCGTGCTGCCGCCAAGGCCCGTTATGAGCGGATGGATGCCGCGGAGATCGAGCTCATCACGCGTAACATGATCGCGGGGCTTCCGGGTTCGGAGGAGAGCTTCACGCTGGAGCAGTTCCAGCATGAGCTGGACCGCTACAAAGGCGTTACGGCCGAGGTGCTGCGCGAGAATCTGATCGCCTTCCTGCGGGAGATTACGCCCGTGGCCGACGAGGTGGGTTCGGTGCTGGCCATCCACCCGGACGATCCTCCCTTCTCGATCCTCGGCCTGCCGCGCATCCTCTCGACGGAGTCCGATTTCCAGAAGCTGGTCGAGGCGGTTCCCAATCCGTCGAACGGCCTGTGCCTCTGTACGGGATCGCTGGGTGTTTCGGCGAAGAACGACCTGCCGGGGATGATGCGCCGCTGGGGCGACCGGGTGAACTTCGTGCATCTGCGTTCGACGCAGCGTGACGCCGAGGGGAACTTCTACGAGGCAAACCACCTCGAGGGCGATGTCCCGATGTACGAGGTGATGAAGGCCTTCCTGGAGATCCAGCAGCGCCGCAAGATCTCGATCCCGATGCGTCCGGACCACGGGCATCAGATGATCGACGACCTGAAGAAGCGTACCAATCCGGGCTATTCGTGTCTGGGACGTTTGCGTGGACTGGCTGAGTTGCGCGGACTGGAGATGGGTATTGCGCGTTCGCTCTTTGCCGACAAGTAGCGGGAAGAACGAAAATGGAAAAGCGGGGCTTCCGAATCAATCGGAAGCCCCGCTTTGTGTTTGAGGCGGTCCCCGTTACTGGTTGTTGCCGGATTGGGCCGATGCGGCCGGTTGGCTGGATGCCGCGGGTGCGGCGGGCGTCACGGTCTCGGTGATGTCGATCTCGGTCACTTCCCAGTCGAAGAGATCGTTGGCGCACTGGCTTTCGATCTGGCTGATCTGTGACAGGTCGGTCGTGTCGGCCAGGATGGCATTGAAGAATTCGCCCATCGTGGAGTAGGTGTCGTTGACCTTCGAGGCGAAGCAGCTGTAGAAGGACTTGAGCTGGTTGTGGTCAAGCCCCTCGGGCAGCATGCCTTGTGCGACAAGGACGTTGTAGGGGAAGAGGTGACGCATGTTGCGGGCGTCGGCATTGAGCTCATCGACGATCTGCGTGACGACCACCATGTCGACCGTATCGTCGACGCCCTCCATCTGGATGAACTCCACATAGACGGGATAGGCGTTTTCGAGGTCTCCGGCCACCTGGTCGGAGAAGAGAACGAATTCGGCATCGGTCAGATCGTCCAGATAGACCATCTGGCGATACGACCGCAGGGCCTCGCGCATGGCCTTGCGCTGATCTTGATTCCATTGGCGCTGTTTCGAGCAGCCCGAAAATCCTGCGGCCAACAGGGCCAGCAGGGGCAGACAGAGGAGCAGTTTTTTCATATTTGTCCTGATTAAAGGTTTTATTGTCCGCAGGGAAGCAATCCGTGTGCCAAAAAAATCGTATCTTGCCCTCCGATGGACTTCAACCGCTACATAACGGCTGCGGAGTTTCCCGCCCTGGCCGACCTTTTCCGGATGGAGGGGCGGCGCATTGTGCTGACCTCCGGAGCGGCTTTTGCCCGTCAGGCCGAGCGCAACCGCCGTTGCGGGCTGGTCGTGAAAGGGGCTTTCCGCTATGTGCATCTGACGGCCGAGGGGGAGTCGTCCGTGGTGGGTTATGCCTTTGCGGGGGAGTTCGTCGGCGACTATATTTCGATGTGCAACGGCCTGCCCTCCTGGGTCGGGATCGAGGCGATGTGCGAAAGCGAGTTGTTGTGTCTCGATAACGAGCGGCTGGAGACCTTCTATGCGACGGATGCGGACCACGAACGACTGGGGCGCCATCTGGCCGAACACCTGTTGGCCGAGGTCTACGAACGCCTGCTGCAATGCTATGTTTCGACGCCGCAGGAGCGTTATGAGTCGCTGCTGCGCCGCTGTCCCGATGTGCTGCGTCTCGTCTCGCTCAAGGAGCTGGCCTCCTATCTGCGGGTGCGTCCCGAGACGCTGAGCCGTATCCGACGCCGCATCCGGTGATCCCTCCTGCATTTCTTGATTTGGGTCAAGATTCGTCCGAACCCCTTGCTTTACCTTTGCCTGCATGAAACAGGCTATCGTTATCGGGGCCACGTCCGGGATCGGGCGGGGCCTTGCCGGGCGGCTTGCGGCCGCCGGCTGGCGGGTAGGCGTGGTCGGACGGCGTGAGGCGTTGCTCCGCGAACTGACGGCGACCTCGCCCGCAAATTATCTGTATGCCGTGGCCGATGTCACGCAACCCGCCGCTTGTGTCGCGGCGCTGGAGTCGTTGACCGAACGGATGGGCGGTATGGATCTCTGTGTCGTCTGCTCCGGAACGGGCGATCTGAACCCGACGCTGGACTTTTCCCTTGAGGAGCCGGCCATCCGGACCAACGTCTGGGGCTGGACGGCCGTCGTCGATTGGGCTTACGGCTTTTTCGAACGCCGGGGCGGGGGAGACCTTGCGGTCGTCACATCGGTCGGCGGGCTGCGCGGCAGTGGGGCGGCCCCGGCCTACAACGCCTCGAAAGCCTACCAGATCAACTATGCCGAGGGGTTGCGCCAACGGGCCGCGAAGTCCGCTTCGGGGGTTCGGGTGGTCGATCTTCGTCCGGGGCTGGTCGATACGGCCATGGCCAAGGGCGATGGCTTGTTCTGGGTGATGCCCGTTGACCGGGTGGTGGATCAGATGCTGCGGGCTGTCGGCCGACGTCGGCGTGTGGCGGTCGTGACACGCCGCTGGCGTTTGGTGGCCTGGCTGCTGCGCCATCTGCCCGAATCGTTGTATCTCAAGATGTAAGCGGCGATGAATGGCTGTTTTTTGCTGGCCGGAGCCTTGCTCCTTGTTGCCTTTGTCGTGCATTCGTTGGCCGGGAACCGTACGTATTCCGCGGCCCGGCCCGATCGGAACGCCTCCCGGGCGTATGATGCCTGGTTGATGGGACGTTGCGGCATGCAGATGATCGGGGTGGATCTGTTGCTGGCTGCGGGATTTCTGCTGGCGGCCGGAGGCGGGCTGATTCCCCGTTGCCGACCGCTGGAGTGGTTCGTTGCGTTGATCTTTTGCGGCTGGATGGCGGGGTGGCTGCTGTCGTTGGCCGTCGAACGCGCCGCGGGCAGGCACTACCGGCGGTTATGGCAATGGGTGCTTTTCGCCGTGGTGGCCCTTCTTGTCGCGATCGGAGCCTTCCGATAAGGGCGGGGTGCCAGAAATGAAAAAAAGAGGACCGGAACTGCTGTTCCGATCCTCTTTTCTTCGTTTGCATGCGGGCGGTGACCCTCCCTGGCTGTTCGGACTCGCTTTCTGTTTCGGGAGCCTTCCTGCTCGGGCCTTTCCCGCCCCTCTCCCTCCGTGTCAGCAGACGCCGAAGCGGAAGACGATCTTCTGGCAGTAGAGCTCGCCCGGATGGAGCAGCGGCGAGGGGAACTCCGGATGGTTCACCGCGTCGGGATAGGTCTGGCACTCCGTCGCCACGCCGGCATAGTCGTCGTAGCGGCCTCCGGATTTCGTCTCGGGGCAGCCGCCCGAGAGCCAGTTGCCGGTATAGATCATCACGCTGGGCTGCGAGGTGAGCACCGTCACCGTGCGGCCCGATTTCATCTCGCGCAGCGTACCCACCTCGCCCAGGATGTCGGGTTTCCAGCCGTCGATCACGAACGGATGGTCGTAGCCGCGGAAGTCGCGGATGTGGTTGAACTCCGAGTCGATGCCGGGTCGGAAGGCGCGGAACGTGCGGAAATCCTGCGGCGTGCCCTCTACGTCGAGCAGTTTCCCGGTGGGGATCTGCTTGTCGTTCATTTCGAGAACCTTCGAGCAGTTCAATTGCAGTTCATGATCGAGCACCGAGCCGCTCTCCTCGCCCGCAAGGTTGAAGTAGACGTGGTTCGTGAGGTTTACGACGGTCGTCCGGTCCGTCTTGGCCTTGTAGGTGATCTCCAGGGCGTTGTCGTCATCGAAATCGAAGACGGCCTCGACGTACAGCTCCCCGGGGTATCCCTGGTCGCCATCCTCCGAGGTGAGGGCCATCACTACGCGGTTGGTTTCCACGCGGCTCTCCCAGACACGGTTGGCGAAGTTTTTCGTGCCGCCGTGGAGGTGGTTCACGCCGTTGTTGACCTCGAGGCGGTACTCTTTGCCCTCGACGGTCATGCGCCCGAAGGCGATGCGGTTGGCGCAGCGTCCGACGCTTTTGCCCGACGCGGCCCCGTCGAAAAAGTACCCTTCCGGATGCTTGTACCCCAGCACGACGTCAGCCATACGGCCTTCGCGGTCGGGCATCTTTACGGAGACGATCGCGGCTCCGAAGTTCGACAGCTGCACCTCGCCACCCTTGTCGTTGCGCAGCGTATAGAGGACGATCGCCTCGCCCTCGGGGGTCATGCCCCACACGTTCTGTTCAATACTGACCATTTCTTTGTGTAGTTTTTTGGTTGTTCTGAGATTTTGCTCGGAGCGGGAATCATTCGGCGGCGGGCAGCACCTCGAGGATGCGGTCGATGCGTCGCAGGCACTCCTCCTTGCCGATGAACGCCGTAACGTCGTACATCCCGGGGCCCTTTCCGGCGCCCACGAGGGCCAGGCGCCGCGGGTTCATCACCTGCCCCATGCCGTAACCCTTCTCTTCGATCCAGGCATGGACAATGCGTTCGGTGTTTTCGAGCGAGAAGTCGTCGATCGATGCCAGCACCTCGCGCAGTTCGCGCAGGATGGCCGGGTTCTCACCCTTCCAGTATTTGCGGGTCTGCTTCTCCTCGTACTGGGTCGGCGCCACGAAGAAGCACGACGTCAGATCCCACAGGTCGGTAATGAACGTTGCGCGCTCCTTCATGATTCCGGCCGCCTTGCCGGCCACCTCGTCCGATACTTCGATGCCGTGTTCGCGCAGGATCGGCTGGTAGAGTACGGCCAGTTCAGCGTCGGTCTTGTGGTGCATGTACTGGGCGTTGAACCACTTGGCCTTGTCGGGTTGGAAACGGGCTCCGGATTTCGAGACGCGCTCGAGCGAGAAGCTGTCGATCAGCTCCTGCATCGAGAAGATCTCCTGTTCGGTGCCGGGATTCCAGCCCAGCAGCGCCAGCATGTTGATGAATGCCTCGGGGAAGTAGCCGTCCTCGCGGTATCCGCGGGCCGTTTCTCCCGTCGTGGGGGATTTCCAGAAGAGCGGGAAGACGGGGAATCCCATCTTGTCGCCGTCACGTTTCGAGAGTTTGCCGCCTCCCGTAGGCTTGAGCAGCAGCGGGAGATGTGCGAAGGCGGGTTGTGAATCCTGCCACCCGAAGGCTTTGTAGAGCAGGTAGTGCAACGGCAGCGACGGCAGCCACTCCTCGCCGCGGATGACGTGCGAGACCTCCATCAGGTGGTCGTCGACGATGTTTGCAAGGTGGTAGGTGGGCAGGGCGTCGGCCGACTTGTAGAGGACCTTGTCGTCCAGCGTCGAAGTGTTGACCTCGACGTGGCCGCGGATCAGGTCGTCCATCTCGACCAATTCGTTCTCGGGCATCTTGAAGCGGATGACCCACTGGTCGCCGCGGTCGATGCGTGCGCGGACCTCTTCGGCGGGCAGGGCGAGCGACGTGGCGAGCTTCTCCCGCACGGTATAGTTGTAGGCGAAAGCCTCGCCGCGGGCCTCGGCCTCATGGCGCAGGTCGTCGAGCTCCTCGGCCGAATCGAAGGCGTAGTAGGCCCATCCGGCCTCGACGAGCTGCAGGGCGTATTTGAGGTAGATTTCGCGGCGTTCGCTCTGGCGGTAGGAGGCGTGGGGCCCTCCGACGCCGACACCCTCGTCGATCTCGATGCCGCACCATTTGAGCGACTCCATGATGTACTCCTCGGCTCCGGGAACGAAGCGTTGCGAGTCGGTATCCTCGATGCGGAGGATCATCGTGCCGCCGTGCTGGCGGGCGAAGAGGTAGTTATACAATGCCGTGCGGACGCCGCCGATGTGCAGCGGTCCGGTGGGGCTGGGTGCAAAGCGCACCCGAACAGGTCTTTCCATGGACATTTATGCTTTTTTGCTGTTTTCTTGGCTTTTATGAGGCAGCTGCGCTGCCCCTCTCTTTTTGCGGGGAGCCGTGCCCGGGTCGTTGCATCCGAATCCAGCTTCCGGCCTCCCGATTCCGGTTATTTTACCCGATATTCGATGCGCATCGTGATGCGGGCCTTCTTGTTGCGGCTTGCGGTGTTGAACGAGCCTCCGGCCGAGAACTCCTCGTTGGTATTGGCGCCGGTGATCTGGAAGACGCCCATGCGGGCCGAGGCCACACGGCCGATCTTCGTGCCGGCGTTGACGGCGATCTTCTCGGCACGCATCCGCGCATCGGCCGAGGCGGTTTCGATAAGACCCATCTTCACGTCGTCGAGTTTCGTATAGTAGTAGTCCGGGGCATAGGCCTCGATCGAGACGCCCTGAGCGATGAGCGAGGAGATTTCGCGCGAGATGGTCTCGACACGCTCCACGTCACGCGATTCGACCGTGAACCGCTGCCGCAACTGGTAGCAGCGGAAACGTTCGCCGGCCCAGGTGCCGTTGGCGTTGTAGACCGGGTCGAACTGCTTGTTGACATTGCCGAACTCGAAGACCACGGCATCGGCCGGAAGTCCCTTCTCTTCGAGGTATTGCTGGACCTTGGCCTTGCTCTGTTCGATCTGGGCATATCCGGCGGCAACCTGTTGTGCTTCGGCCGTGAGGGTCGCGGACCAGACGATCAGATCCGACGTGAACTCCGTCTCGCCGAGCCCCGTGACGACAATGGTGTCCTGCGAGCGATACTTGTAGGTATAGGCGCGTGCGAGCACGGCGGCGCAGACGATGGCTGCAATCCCCAGAAGGAGGTACTTCGTGTTTTTCATGGTCAACCGATTTTTCAGGTAAGTTTCTTTGTGTTTCCGTTGTAGCTCTTTGTTCCGCTCTTTCTCCTTTGCTCTCCGTTCTTTTTCACTCCATTGTCATCACTGGGCCCTTACACTTCACTCTCTCTCCACTCTCCACTCTCTCCTCTTCCGCCTTCTCTCGCCCTTTGCGCTCTGCCCCTCCCCGGTCAGACGTTGAACAGGAAGTGCATGATGTCGCCGTCCTGGACGACATACTCCTTGCCTTCGATGCCGATCTTCCCGGCATCGCGGCAGGCCTTCTCGGATCCGAGGGTTACGTAGTCGTCGTATTTGATCACCTCGGCGCGGATGAATCCCTTCTCGAAATCCGTGTGGATGATTCCGGCGGTCTGTGGGGCCCTCATGCCGCGGGAATAGGTCCAGGCGCGGGTTTCGTCGGCTCCCGTGGTGAAGAACGTTTCGAGATTGAGCAATTTGTAGGCCGCTTTGATCAGCCGTGCCACTCCCGACTCCTTAAGTCCGAGATCCTCGAGGAACATCTGACGCTCTTCGTAGCTCTCCAGTTCGGCGATGTCGGCTTCGGTGGCTGCGGCGATGATGAGCATTTCGGCCCGTTCGTCGGCGATGGCCGCACGTACGGCTTCGGTGTAGGCGTTTCCCGTTGCAGCGCTCTTCTCGTCGACGTTGCAGACGTAGAGGACGGGCTTGTCGGTCAGCAGGTTGAGGTCGGCGACCAGCTTGCGGTCCTCCTTTTCGAGCTCCACGGTGCGGGCGCTTTTGCCCTGTTCGAGGACGGCCTTGTATTGCAGGAGCAGTTCCACGGCCCGTTTGGCGTTTTTGTCGCCTCCCGACGTGGCCTGCTTCTGGGTCTTGGCCAGGCGGTTTTCAACGGTTTCGAGGTCCTTGAGCTGCAGCTCGGTATCGATGATCTCCTTGTCGCGCACGGGATCGATCGATCCGTCGACGTGGGTGATGTTTCCGTTGTCGAAGCAGCGCAGCACGTGGATGATTGCGTTGGTGTTGCGGATGTTGCCGAGGAATTTGTTGCCGAGCCCCTCGCCCTTGGAGGCGCCTTTGACCAGTCCGGCGATGTCGACGATCTCGATCGTCGTGGGAATCACCCGTTTGGGGTTGTCTATTTCGGCGAGCCGGATCAGCCGTTGATCGGGTACGGTGATGACTCCGACGTTGGGTTCGATGGTGCAGAAGGGAAAGTTCGCTGCCTGGGCCTTTGCATTGGACAGGCAGTTGAAAAGCGTCGATTTGCCTACGTTCGGCAAACCGACGATGCCGCATTGTAATGCCATGTATTTCGAATTTTGTGGTTCGCAGGGCAAAGATACGCATTTTTATTTGAGTTGGACCGCTTTGGCGGGGTGAAAATCGTTCGGAGGGGACATTGCGGAAAATTATCGGGAGGATTGTTTTGCCGAAAGGAGGTTTATGCGTATCTTTGAAGGTCTAAACTCAACGGACGATGGATTGGAAAACAATGCAAGCCGAATTGCACCGACTCGCCGTGTTGGTCGACGAGTGGTCGCAGACGGATGAGATACCGGCCGTGGAACGTGACCTGGCCCTTGAAAAGTTGCGGAATCTGTACGAAGCGCTTCGTTTTGCGGACGACGCTTCGGCCGTCTCGGCGGATACGGCCGCCGGAGAGGCGGAGGAGGTGTTGCCCGAGTCGATCGATTTGGGGGAGGTCCTGTCCTTGGATGAACTGCCCGATCCGGGGGAGACTGTGGATTTTGTCTCCGAGGAACCTGCGTCGCTCTATCCGTCGGGGGACGTGATGCCGGAAGCGGCCGCGGAGCCCGAAGTGGTGGAAGCACCTGCTGCCCCGAAGTCAGAACCGGAAACGCCTGCCATCCCGGAGACTCCCGAGACGACGCCGGAACCTGTTGCGGAATCTTCTGTAGCCTCCGCGACACCGGAACCTGCCCCGGAAGAGCCTGCATCCTCTGCAATGCCGGAGGCGGCCCTGGAGTCCGAACCGGAAACATCTGCCATCCCGGAGACACCCGAGGTGACGCCGGAACCTGCCCCGGAAGAGCCTGCAGCCTCTGCAATGCCGGAGGCGGCCCTGGAGCCCGAACCGGAAACGCCTGTCATCCCGGAGACACCCGAAGTGACGCCGGAACCTGTTGCGGAATCTTCTGTAGCCTCCGTGACGCCGGAACCTGCCTCGGAAGAGCCTGCAGCCTCTGTAATGCCGGAAGCGGCCCTGGAGCCCGAACCGGAAACGCCTGTCATCCCGGAGACACCCGAGGTGACGCTGGAACCTGCCTCGGAAGAGCCTGCAGCCTCTGCAATGCCGGAGGCAGCCCCGGAGCCCGAACCGGAAACAACCACCATCCCGACATCCGTTCCGGATTCGGCGCCGGTCGAGACACCGGAACCGGCTCCTGCCAAATCGCACCACTCGTCTCCGACCCTGTTCGGACTGGAGGATGAAGAGACGCTCCGCCATCGTCATAAACAGCGGGTTATCATGTCGCTGTACGGACCCTCACCCGAACCCGGACGGGTCTCGGAACCGGCAAGACGTTCCGATCTGAAACAGACCGTGACGAGAACTCCCGCCGGTTCTGTAACGGTGTCCCAGCCGGACGAGATTTCGGTCAGGACCTCCGGTTCGCAGGGTACTCCCGAACCGGCAAAAACCTTTGCTGCCACCTCCGCGACGACAGACTCCGGAGCGATGGCCGATCTTCACGAAACTCCGGAGGAGACCACTCCCTTTGAGATCCTCGATGTGCCGGCTCTTTCCGGGGAATCCGAAGCCCCGGACGACTCTGTAGAGTCCTTGATTCCCGAGATGCCGGGTGCTTCCGAAAAGCCCGAGATCTTGGAAGAGAAGGCATCTTCACCGTTGGCCTCGAAGGGCCCGGCTGCTGCGGAGCCGCTCCCGACGGGCGGTGCGGTCCTGGGCGAGGTGATCAACCACGACGTGCAGACGCTTGCCGATACGATCGCACCTCCGCGAGACATTGCCTCGGAGTTGCGGCGCAGCGAACCCGTTACGGATCTCCGGCGTGCAATCGGACTCAATGACAGGTTCCTGCTGATCCGTGATCTGTTCGGGGGTGACGGCGAGGCCTTCGAACGGGCTATCGAGATACTCAACGGCTTTGAAGATCTCGACGACTGCATGATCTTCATTGCGGAACACTATGCCTGGAACCCCAATTCGGACGGAGCGAAACTCTTGATGGAGCTTCTCGAACGCAAATTCGCTTGACGGCATGGCCAAACTCTATATCGTACCCACTCCGATCGGTAACCTGGACGACATCACGCTGCGAGCCGTGAACGTGCTGCGCACGGTGGATTTCGTGCTGGCCGAGGATACGCGCACGACATCGTTTCTGCTCAAGCACCTCGGCATCGAGCAGAAACTCCGCTCGCACCACAAGTTCAACGAACACGCCACCGTACGGCTGGTCGCCGAGACGATCGCCGCGGGGCATGATGCCGCGCTGGTCTCGGATGCCGGGACGCCGGGCATCTCGGATCCGGGTTTTCTGCTCGTTCGCACGTGTGTGGAGGCCGGCATCGAGGTGGAGACGCTGCCGGGCGCCACGGCCCTGATTCCGGCATTGGTTCAAAGCGGCTTTCCGTGCGACCGTTTCTGTTTTGAGGGTTTCCTGCCGCAGAAAAAGGGCCGGAACAAGCATCTGCAGGCGCTGGCCGACGAGGAGCGCACGATGATCTTTTACGAGTCGCCCTATCGGGTGGTGAAATGTCTGGAGCAGTTTGCGGAGGTCTTCGGCCCGGATCGCGAGGTGTCGGTTTCGCGTGAACTGACCAAGAAATTCGAACAGACCGTGCGCGGCACCCTCTCCGAGGTGCTCGAGCACTTCCGTACGCAGGAACCCAAGGGTGAATTCGTCCTTGTTGTCCGTGGAAAGCCGCGGCGGCATACGTCCCAGGAAGAGGTTCCAAACACTTGTAATGAAATCGATGATGAAGCATAAGAACAAAACGACGGAACATGCGTCCCAGCCCCCTCGATCGTTTTCGGCATGGCTGGGTGAGATGCGCGAATTTCTCCGGGGACGGTTCAATCTGGAGGAGGACAAGGCGCAGCGTGACGAGGTGGTGGCCAACATCTCGAAAGGGGTGGAGTTCCGGGGTGTGAATCTCTGGGTGCTGATTTTCGCCACGATGGTGGCATCGCTGGGACTGAATGTCAACTCCGCGGCGGTGATCATCGGCGCGATGCTTATCTCCCCGATCATGGGTCCGATCATGGGCGTGGGACTTTCGTTGGGTATCAATGACTTCGATTTGCTGAAGCGCTCGCTGCGCAATCTGGCGCTGATGTTCATCGTGGCGATTGTCACCTCGACGCTCTACTTTTTCATCTCACCGCTGTCGTCGAACAGCAGTGAACTGCTGGCGCGTACGGTTCCGACGACCTACGACGTGCTGATCGCCCTTTTCGGCGGTCTGGCCGGTATCATGGCGCAGACGCGTCAGGATCGTACCTCGACCGTCATCCCGGGCGTGGCGATCGCTACGGCGCTGATTCCTCCGCTCTGTACGGCCGGTTTCGGCCTGGCCACGGGGCAGTTCCGCTTTTTCCTGGGGGCGCTTTACCTTTTTTTCATCAATTCGGTCTTCATCGCACTGGCCACCTACCTGATGGTTCGTTTCCTGGGATATGAGAAGAAGGTCTTCATCAACCGGGCACGCGAACGGAAGGTCAAACGACTGATGATGATCATTACGTTGGTGACGTTCATCCCGAGTGTGGTGATCGGCTTCCACATGGTCCGCGTTTCGGTTTTCGAGGCCGTGGCCGACAAATACGTTGCGCAGGTCTTCAATTTCCCGCAGACGCAGGTGATCGAGTGCAACAAACATTATGCGGGCGGACGCAAACTCTCACGGATCGAGTTGCTGCTGGTCGGGGAGCCTTTGGGAGAGGCGGTGATCGAGAATGCCCGGGCTCAGCTTGCGGGTTACGGTCTGGAGCGTACGGAGCTCGTCGTCCGGCAGGCCAATACGGAGGATCGGGTCGATGTGGTATCGTTGCAGCGGAGCTACCAGGAGCTGCTCGGGGAGAAGAACCGCCGCATCGAGGAGATGTCGTCGCAGTTGAAACGCTACCGGATGACGAATGTCGAGGTGAACGACGTAGCGTGTGAAATCGGAGCATTGATGGAGAACGTGCGGGCTGTTTCACTGACCAAGGGAATCACCTTTGATGTGAAGGGCACGCCGGGCGATACGACGTTGATCTGTGTCGTGACGCGCAAGGACTCGACGCAGCTGCTGGATCGGGAGACGTTGAAAAACTGGCTGCGGGTCCGTACGAAGATCGCCAACGTGAAACTTTTCGTGGAACCCTGATCGAGCGCGGAAGATGGAACGTAAGGAGTTGAATCGCATGGAACGGATCGGTCTGGAGTCGTTGTGGTTTCTGGCCTGTCTTTTTTCCGTGTTGCCGCGGTGGTTCAAGTATCATGTCGTGGGGAATCTTCTCTACGTGCTGCTCTATTACGTCATCCGCTACCGGCGGAGTGTCGTGGCCCTGAATCTCGGAAACTCCTTCCCGGAGAAGGACGAACGGGAGCGTGCCGCCATCGGACGGCGCTTTTACCATACGTTGGCCGAGATTTTCGTGGATACGCTGGATCTTGCACACCTTACGCCGCGAAAGTGGCATCGGGCCTTGAAGGTCAAAGGTCTGGAGGAACATTTGCAGCGGGTTGAAGGGCGCGACTGGATTGCGCTGACGGCTCATTTCGGATGTTGGGAATACTGCTCGTTCTGGGGGCTTTACGCCCCGTCGCAAATCGTTGTGGCGGTCTATCACCCGCTTCGCAACCGGATTATGGAGGCTCTCTACCAGCGACTCCGCAATGGAGACCATGCGACGACGGTCTCGATGAAGGAGAGCCTTCGCTTCTACCTGCGGAATCGCGAAAAGGGAATTCGTGGCAGGAATCTTGTGATGGGGCTCATTGCCGATCAGAATCCGCCGCGACGCCCCGACAGCCATTGGTTCCGTTTCCTGAATCAGGATACGATCTTCTTTGACGGAGGGGAGAAACTGGCGCTGCGGTGTCATCTTCCGGTCTATTTCGTGAAGATGGACCGTGTGGCCAGAGGCTGTTATGAGATGTCGTTTGAACCGATCTACGATGGTGAGGAGCCGGTCGGCGAACATGAGATTACGGAACGTTACGTGCGCATGCTGGAGTCCGAGATCCGGCGTCGTCCCGAGTTGTGGGTCTGGTCGCACAAGCGTTGGAAACACAAGCGAAATGTCAATTGCTAAGATTGTCATACTGAATTGGAACGGCGTAGCTCACCTGCGTCGTTTTTTGCCGTCGGTCATCGCGGCGGCTCCGGCCGATGTGGAGGTCATCGTGGCCGACAACGGCTCGACGGATGACTCCGTGGAGGTGTTGCGGAGTGAGTTTCCCTCGGTGACGCTGCTCCGCATGGATCGCAATTACGGCTTTGCCGGCGGCTACAACCGGGCGCTGCAGCAGATCGAGGCGGACTATTACGTGCTGTTGAACTCCGATGTGGAGACGCCCGTGGGGTGGCTCGAACCGTTGGTGGAGACGCTGGACCGCAATCCCGATGTGGCGGTGGTCTCTCCGAAACTGATTTCGTCGGAGGAGCGGCGGATGTTCGAGTATGCCGGGGCCTCGGGTGGTTATCTCGATGTGTTGGGGTACCCTTTTTGCCGGGGACGTATCCTGCGCACGGTGGAGGAGGATCGGGGACAGTACGACGACGAACGGGATCTTTTTTGGGTCAGTGGTGCGGCGTTCTGCTGCCGGGCAGATGTCTTCCATGCGCTGGGCGGTTTCGATGACGACTTTTTCGCCCACATGGAGGAGATTGACCTCTGCTGGCGAATGCAGCTGGCGGGCTATCGGGTCCGGGTGGTGCCTCGAAGCCGGGTGTATCACCTCGGCGGCGGGACCTTGCAGACCGATTCTCCGTCGAAGGTCTTCTACAACCACCGCAACAACCTGGCGATGCTGTACAAATGCTCCTCGTCGGGACAGCGCCTGCTGGTGGCCGTGGCGCGTCCGGTGTTGGATCTGCTGGCGGCTTTGTCATATCTGGCGCAGGGGCGCGCCGACAACTTCCGGGCCGTATTCCGGGCCTGGCGGGACTTCGTCACGTGGCATCCGGCCCTGTCACGGAAGCGCCGGGCGGTCCAGTCGGCACGTAAGGCCGAGGCCCGACATATCTATCGGGGTTCGATCGTCGCGCGCTACCTGTTGGGCGGCCGGACCTTCGGGCGGTTGATGTGATCTTCCGGGCCGAAACAGCGGATCATATGCAGGTGGCGGGTGAAGGTCAAGAGATGCTTCGCCCGCATCCTTTTTGACGAGATCCGTTGCCTGTTCGGCAAAAAAATCGTAACTTTATTCCCAGACCGAATCCTCCAAAAGTCGGAGAGCCATGAAACGGATCCTTTTCCTGCTGGCGGCGTTGTGGATCACGGTGCCGTCGTTTGCCACGATCCAGATGTCCGAACGATTGATCGTGGGACGCGATACGCTGTCGATGTTTGCCTGGCCGTTGGAACTTGCAGACAGTGCGATGCGGGTGCGTCTCGACGAGCGTCTGAAAGAGGCCGATGTCCCCGTCAATACGGCCTGCTGGCGCGGCTATGTGGGTTGTTGGCGATTGGAGAAGGGGCAGTTGTGGCTCGAACGGTTGTATACCTGTACGGATAAACCCCTTTTCACGGCCGCGGAACTCTTTCCGGAATGGGCTGAAGGAGGACGGGTTCGTGCGTCGTGGTTCAGCGGCGAGATCTGTTACGGACGGGGCGAGGCGATCTGTTATGAGCGTCGCGCCATTCTTGAAGAGGAGTGGACCGCAGTGGTCCGGTCGGGGCAGGTCGGCCCGGTCCGCCATTTCCGGAACCGGGCGTATAAGCGGGGCGTTGATATGTTGGAGAATCAGCGCCGGTTGTCCGAGGCGTTCGACCGGCTCGGCCCTGCGGATTCGCTGCCGCCGTTTTTAGCCTTCTCCGTGCATTTTGCTGCGGATTCCACGGGATGCCCGGTCCGGATCCTGAAGTCTACGCTTTTCCTGTCAAGTGATACCATGCTCACGGATCCCTCCGATCCGCTGGTGCAACGGGCCCGGAGGGCATTCATGGAGTCTACGCGCTGGGATGCCTGCTGGGTTCACGAAGCGTGGCAGGAGTCTGTGTACGTTCTTCCGTTGCGGCGGGACGGTGCTCCCTGGAAGTTCCGGAAAAATATGCGCTGACCGATTCCCGGTATGACGTAAAAGAGGCGGAGATTTTTTAAAAATCTCCGCCTCTTTCGGTTGTATGGCCGTTTGGGGACCTTCTGTTGCAGGTGCGGTGCCCGGCTGTGGCTGTCTGCATCACGCTGTCCGCTTTGTTGGCGTCTCGGTCTTCGGCTGTTCGCTTTCGGCGCCTCGCATCCGGCCTTCCGTCTATTTCCCAGCCTGTTCTCTGGTCTGCCGGCCCCTTCCGGTCCGCCGGTTACTCCCGAATCCCGCTCCTTCCCGGCTCCGGTTCGGTTCCTTCCTGCTCCGATCCCGTTTCCGGCTCGATTCCTTCCTGCTCCGTTCCCGGTCCGTCAGTTGCTTCCGATTCCGGTCCTCCCCGGTCCTCCCCGGCTCCGGCTTATTTGTTGATCTTGGCCCAGGAGTCCTTGAGCGTCACGGTGCGGTTGAAGACCAGGTGGTCGGGTGTCGAGTCCGTATCGGGGCAGAAGTAGCCCACGCGCTCGAACTGCACGGCCTGCCCCACGGGAATCTCCCGCAGCGAAGGCTCCAGATACCCCTTGATCTTGACCATCGACTCGGGGTTGAGGTTGTCCTCCCAAGTCTGTCCCTCCTCCACGTCGTCGGGATTCTCCTTCGTGAAGAGCGGATTGAAGAGCCGGATCTCGGCCTCCAGAGCATCTGCGGCCGACACCCAGTGAATGACGCTTTTGACGCGGCGGCCGTCGCTCGACGAACCGTTCCCCGACATCGGATCATAGGAGCAGCGCAGTTCGGTGATGTTGCCCTCGGAGTCCTTGACCACCTCCTCGCACTTGATCAGATAGGAGTAACGCAGCCGCACCTCGCCGCCGGGCTGCAGTCGGAAGAACTTCTTCGGAGGGTTCTCCATGAAGTCGTCGCGCTCGATGTAGATGACGCGCGAGAAGGGTACCTGACGCGTGCCGGCCGCTTCGTTTTCGGGGTTGTTGACGGCGGTGAAGAGTTCGGTCTTGCCTTCGGGGTAGTTGGTGATCACGACCTTCAGGGGGTTCAGCACGGCCATGCGGCGCTCGGCGACCTTATTCAGATCCTCGCGCACGCAGTATTCGAGTTTCCCGAGGTCGATGACGTTGTCGCGCTTGGCCACACCGACCATCTCGGCGAAATTGCGCACCGAGGCCGGGGTGTATCCCTTGCGCCTGAGGGCGCAGATCGTCGGCATGCGGGGGTCATCCCAGCCCATCACGGCACCCTCCTGGACGAGTTTCAGCAGCTTGCGCTTCGACATCATCGTATAGGTGAGGTTCAGCCGTGCGAATTCGTACTGGTGCGAGGGGTAGATCCCGAGCGCCTGGATGAACCAGTCGTAGAGCGGACGGTGGACGTCGAACTCCAACGTACAGATCGAGTGGGTGATGTGCTCGATTGAGTCGCTCTGTCCGTGTGCGTAGTCGTACATCGGGTAGATGCACCATTTGTTGCCCGTACGGTGGTGTTCGGCGTGGATGATGCGGTACATGATCGGGTCGCGGAAGAGCATGTTGGGGTGCGCCATGTCGATTTTGGCCCGCAGGACCTTTGCCCCGTCGGGGAATTCGCCGGCCTTCATGCGCTCGAACAGGTCGAGGTTCTCCTCCACCGAGCGGTCGCGCCACGGCGACGGCGTACCCGGCACGGAGACCGTACCGCGGTTTTCGCGGATCTGCTCCTGTGTCTGGTCGTCGACATAGGCCAGCCCCTTCTTGATCAGGACAACGGCCCATTCGTAGAGCTGGTCGAAATAGTCCGAGGCGTAGCGCTCCAGGGCCCAGTCGAATCCCAGCCAGTGGATGTCACGCTTGATCGAGTCGACATACTCGACATCCTCCTTGACGGGGTTCGTGTCGTCGAAGCGCAGGTTGCATTTGCCGCCGTATTGTTTTGCCAGACCGAAGTTGATGTAGATGCTCTTGGCGTGGGGGATGTGGAGGTATCGGTTGGGCTCGGGCGGGAAACGGGTCTGTATCTCCGTGACGCCCTTGGCGATGGACTCTTCGATGATCTCTTCGAGGAAGTTCAGCGACTTCTCTCGGGTTTCGGTGGTTTCGCTTGCCATATTTTTCGTGGATTTGCTTTAGCGTGTAAGATTGGAATCAGAGCAGGAAGCCCGGAGCGGATCTGTGGCCGCGGCGGGATTCGAAGCGCGGTCCGGGGCGGCGAGGCGCCTTTTTCGGTCCGAGATCGAACAGCCGCTGGATGTCGACCGAGAGCTGCACGACCTGCTGCGTGCCGAGTCCCGTTCCGTCGTAGTGGAAGACCATGCCGGCCTCGACATGCATCGTGTCGTGGAAGAAGCGGCGGTCGTAGCCCACCCAGGTCCGGTTATAGATGTGTTCGGTGGTAGCATAGAACGATTCCCCGGCATAGAGTCCGTCCATGCCGTAGGAGATTCCCGTCGTAGGGTTGGCGATGTAGTTGCGCAGGGGCTGGAGGTTCTTGCCCAGATAGAGGTTGTTCTCGATCTTGACGCCCCATTTCGAGATCGTGACGTCGAGCTGTCCGCCATAGGGCTTGCGCCAGGCGTGGTCGATGCTCCGGCCGCGCTGCGGGGCGAAGAGCACGCCGCCCTGGATGTCGAAGTCGAAGAAGGCGTTGAATGCCCACCCGACGTAGGGATTGACAAGCAGATTGTCCGTGACGTTTTCGTTGAGCATCGATCCGGCGAAGTGGAACATCGAGAAGGCATAGCCGACGTAGAATCCGGACCATGTGGTGTAGCGTCCTGCGGAGAGGATGCGGAACATCTCGCGGGAGGCTTCCGAGTACATGCCCTCCCAGTCGATGGCCAGTTCCACATAGGTATCGGGGCGTCGGGTAGAGACGTAGTGTCCGAGGAATCCGCAGAGCCGGTTGTGGTAGAATCGCGTGGAGTCGCTGAAGAAGGCGGCGGAGTAGTCTCCCAGGAGCTCCTTGCGGTTGAAGATACCGGCGTTTGCCTGGACGTTGGGGGTCTTGAAACGGTAGTACATCAACGGCTTCACATCGCTCAGGAAACGGTCGCCCTGAGGGTTGTACTGCCCGAAATTCTGAAGCATCTCGACGCCGACGACGAGCTGGTTCTTCTCCTGCCATTCGACGCCGATGCGGGGTGTGAGGCGGGCGCTGAAGAGCGTCCGGGATTCGTTGAAGTCGTTGTTGGCGTATTCCCGGTTGTCGAAACGGGTTTCGAAATCGGCGCCGACGAGAAGCTTTTGGGCCTGCAGACCCCCCCCCGAGATAAGAAGGGCCAGGGCCAGGAACAACGTTTTTCTGAGTGACATGAATCTTTCGAATTGAGGCCTCAAAAATAGGCAAAATATTTTTTATTTGATTACTTTTGCCGCCGAAATCACTCATTTCGACCCAATATGCGTAAAATCACCAACGAAGAGTTGGGGCGTCCGACCCCGGAAGAGTTTTCCCGAAGAGCGAAGATGCCCGTGTGTGTGGTTCTTGACAACGTGCGTTCGGCACAGAACGTGGGGGCATTTTTCCGTACGGGGGATGCCTTTGCCGTGGCGCGGATCGCGCTGTGCGGCATCACGGCAACCCCCCCTTCTCGCGAGATCCATAAAACGGCTCTGGGGGCCGAGCAGACCGTACCCTGGGAGCATTTCGACTCGACCGTAGCGTGCGTCGAGGCGCTGCGGGCCGAGGGTTGGACGGTGCTGGCCGTCGAGCAGGTCGAGGGTGCCTCGATGCTCGACGATTTCGTACCCCGGCCGGGTGTGAAGTATGCCCTGGTCTTCGGCAACGAGGTCGACGGCGTAGCCCAGCCGGTGGTCGATCTTTGCGACGGGGCGCTGGAGATTCCGCAGGCCGGAACGAAACACTCGATCAACGTGTCGGTTTCAGGCGGAGTGGTTCTGTGGCAATTTTTTTGCCAAATCTATTCAAAGCGCTATCTTTGCCGCACTGAAAATTCTAAAATCTGAAGAAATGTCCGTAGAAAGCACAGTCTGGGCGGTGACGACCTACCGCCTGACGGAGATGAAACAGCGCGGCGAGAAGATCGCCATGCTGACCTCGTATGACTATTCGATGGCCAGGATCGTCGATGCCGCGGGTGTCGACGTAATTTTGGTGGGCGACTCGGCGGCCAACGTCATGGCCGGTTACGAGACGACGCTGCCCATCACGCTCGATATGATGATCTATCATGCCCGTTCGGTGGTCCGGGCCGTCAACCGGGCACTGGTTGTCGTCGACCTTCCGTTCGGCACCTATCAGGGCAACTCGAAGGTGGCGCTCGATTCGGCCATCCGGATCATGAAGGAGACCGAGGCCGATGCCGTGAAGATCGAGGGCGGCGAGGAGATTCTCGAGTCGGTGCAGCGGATCCTGTCGGCCGGCATTCCGGTGATGGGACACCTGGGGCTGACGCCGCAGTCGATTCACAAGTTCGGGACCTATGCCGTGCGGGCCAAGGAGGAGGCCGAGGCCGAGAAGCTGGTTCGCGATGCGCATCTGCTGAGCGAGGCGGGGTGTTTTGCCATCGTGCTGGAGAAGATTCCGGCGGCATTGGCCGCGCGGGTGACGTCGGAGATCCCGACGCCGACGATCGGCATCGGGGCAGGTCCGGGGTGCGACGGTCAGGTGCTGGTTATTCACGACATGCTGGGGATCAACAAAGGCTTTTCGCCGCGTTTTCTGCGCCGCTATGCCGATCTGCGCACGGTGATGACCGAGGCTGTCGGACATTACGTCCAGGATGTGAAGTCGTGCGACTTCCCCAACGAAAAGGAGCAGTACTGATCCGGCCGTCTGGGTGCTAAAAGAGAGGGCGGGAGTTGTTGACCGACAACTCCCGCCCTTTTTCTCTGTCCGCGAAGAGGCCCGGAGCGCTACTCTTCGGCCTTTTCGACGGAGATCAGTTCCTCCATCTCGAAGACTCCCTCGTACTGGGCGGCGAATCCCTCGTCGGAATGCCCCTTGTAGCGGAGTTTCAACTTGGCAAGTGCGGGTTTTCCGTTCTTTTGGCCTCCGGTCACGCGGTCATAGGCCCGTTCGAGCGCGCCGCTGCGGTCGACGATCCAATATTCGGTCGTATCGCCCTCGGGGGTGAACGCACGCACCTCGTGAGCCAGCACGACACGCCCCCGCAGAGTGATGAGGCTGTCGAGCGGGTAGGTGTCTGTCGCGGCGGATTTTGTGGCGGTTTCGGTTGTCCCGGATGTTTCGGCGGCATCCGTCGAACGGGTGTCGGCTCCCCGCCGCTGGGCGGAACCGCATGCGGTGAAGAGCAGAAGGAGGGTCGATGCAAAGAGCAGGCATCCGATGTGTAATGCCCGATGGCCTCTCCGATTGGAAGAAATGGCTTTGTTCATGGCTGTCGGAAATAAGGTTTGGATTTCGGTTTACTTTTTCAGCTTCTTGTCCAGCATTTCGGAGAATCCCGGACGCTCGCCGACGAAAATGTCGACGATGCGCCCTTCGGGATCGATGAGGATCTTCGTGGGGTAGGCCCCGATGCCGTAGAGGTTGTCGATCGTTTCGGCCGGACGTCCTTCGCGCGTGTCGAGCAGGTTGATCCAGGGCAGTTCGTGCTGCTCGACCGCCTCGAGCCACTTCTCCCGTGAGTCGGAGCAGTCGATGCCCACGATTTCGAGTTGGCCCTTGTAACGCTCGTAGCACCTCTTCAGTTCAGGAAATCCCTTGATGCACCAGATGCACCACGAACCCCAGAAGTCGAGCACGACATACTTTCCGCGCAGCGACGAGAGACGGAACTCCTTGCCCACGGTGTCGGGAAGGGTGAAGTCCGGGGCCTCGGCACCGGGTTTGATGCGCTCGGCGGCTTCACAGCGTACGCGCAGCCCCTCGAGCTGGAGCTCTATCCAGTCGGCCATGGGGCGGAGGATCGAGGCGCGGGCCTCGGGCCGCAGGCTGTCGAAATAGCGCTCGGCTGTGGCGCTGCCGCTCTGGGCGAGGACAAAGACCGACGCCGGGCGGTCGAGGTGGGTGGCGATATAGGCTTCGTTGGCTTTCTGTGCCCGCTGGACGCTGGCGCGGTAGGCCTGCTGGAGGCTGTCACCGGCGGGCTTCCCCCGCAGTTGGATCATGGCGGCCTGGGCGCGTCCCATCTCGGCGGCTACGGGATTCCATGCGTTGGCATACTGGGCCAGATCGCCGTTGAGTTCCGATCCGCCGACGGCGTTGACCTCGAGCCAGCCGTCGCGGGCGACGAATTCGAATTCGAGACGCTGGTGGGGCTCGGCGATAAAGGTGCAGGAGCCTCCGGCGAGCGGAAGTCCGGCCTCGGAGTACTCCATGGGCATGAGGATGCCGACCAGGGGTTCGGTGACGTCGAGGTCGACGGTGATGCGATGCCGGTTGTCGAGCAGCAGGGTGTCGGTGCGGGCGTCGGGCCTGGCCGAGAGACTGACATACTGCGTGAGGGGCCGTGTCTGGAGGAGGACGGTGTCGTTCGAAAAGCCGATGAATGTGGCCACGATCGTTTGGCGGGGGCCGCAGGAGGCCAGGAGCAGCAGGGCGAAGGTCGCGAAGAGACTTTTTGCGAGGCGGATCCTGCGGTGCCGCATCCGCGGGTTTCGTCCCGGTGCGGAGGCTTGAATCGAGGTCATCATTCCTGAAATGTGGGTATGTGCGGACAAAAATAGAAAAAAAAGCGAAACGGCGGCCACTCTTGATAAAATGTTGATAAAAAGTCGCCGTTCGGAGTGCTGATTTTAGGCCGTTTCGAAAAAAATGATTACTTTTGCGAGCAACAAAAATCCACGTTCATTATGTCTTTTATCAATGAAAGGGTTCAGCCCGAAGGACTTACGTTCGACGATGTGCTGCTCGTACCCGCCTATTCGGAAGTGTTGCCGCGAGAGGTCAGCGTTCAGACCCGCTTCTCGCGAAATATCAAGCTCAACATCCCCATCGTGTCTGCCGCGATGGATACCGTGACGGAGGCTCCGTTGGCCATTGCGCTGGCGCGTGAAGGCGGTATCGGTGTGATCCACAAGAATATGTCGATTGCAGCTCAGGCCGCGCAGGTGCGTCGTGTGAAGCGTGCCGAGAACGGCATGATCTACGACCCGATCACCATCTCGAAAGACAATACCGTGGGCGATGCGCTGAATCTGATGAAGGAGAACAAGATCGGCGGCATCCCGGTTGTGGACGACGAGTGCCGTCTGATCGGTATCGTCACGAACCGCGACCTTCGTTTCCAGCCCGACATGTCGCGCCGCATCGAGGAGGTGATGACCCCGGGCGATCGGCTCATCACGACGCATCGCACCGACCTGGCACACGCTTCGGAGGTGCTTCTCAACAACAAGATCGAAAAACTCCCCGTCGTGGACAACGACGGCCGGCTGGTGGGACTCATCACCTATAAGGATATTACCAAGGTCCAGGACCACCCGAATGCCTGCAAGGACGAAAAGGGTCGTTTGCGCGTGGCTGCGGGTGTGGGTATTACGGCCGACGCCATGGAACGTGTGGCGGCCCTTGTCGCCGAGGATGTGGATGCCGTGGTGCTGGATTCCGCACACGGGCACTCGTACAATATCGTCCGTACGCTGAAGGAGATCAAGGCGAAATATCCGACGCTGGATGTCGTGGTGGGCAATATCGCCACGGCCGAGGCCGCGAAGTTCCTCATCGAGGCCGGGGCCGACGGCATCAAGGTCGGTATCGGTCCGGGTTCGATCTGCACGACGCGCATCATCGCCGGTGCCGGCGTTCCGCACCTCTCCCCCATCCCCCCCCCCCCCCCCACGACCCCCCCCAGCCCCACAGCCCCCATAACCCCCCCACACCCCCCCCCAGCCCCACAGACCCCATAACCCCCCCAGACCCCCCAGCCCCATAGATTCCCCCCCAGCCCCACAG